>NZ_JBNPXA010000007.1:0-256915 GCF_050433545.1 Rhodococcus sp. BE178
AAGGGCCTTACCGCTCGACTTGCATGTGTTAAGCACGCCGCCAGCGTTCGTCCTGAGCCAGGATCAAACTCTCCGTTGAAGACTCTAGATTGGCCGGAAAAACCGGCAATCAGTCATAGACATCGAGTCAAATCACTAGCAAAATAAACTCAAACTAGCTGTTGCGCTGACCATCCCAGACGGAAGAATGGAACGATCAGCAAACCCGCACCCAAAAAGGATGCGAGGTACCAAAAAATTGGCACTGACATTCATCGACACACTGTTGAGTTCTCAAAGAACACGCGCACACCACCACTCGAAACCCTCAGGCTCCTCGTTTCGGGGCAACTGTTCCAGCCTAACCAGATCCGGACCCGGACGCAAATCCGTGAACCAGAACCGATCGAAGCAGATTCGCCAGGCGCTCTCCGTACAACCTCGTTTTCCCAGTCCCTCAGGTCCGGGTCGGTGTCCGTGTCGCTCTGACCTGGAATAAGTTACGCGAGCCGGCGGTGGGCGTCAAACCGCCTGGTCGGAGACGTACGGAGCAGACTTTCCGCAGGTCGTGCGGCCCGACCGGAGACGATTACGAACAAACGTCCAGTTGTGACGCCGAGCACAGGCCCTCGAGAGGCTCCAGGGCCCCTCCCCTGCGCGGCCGCTACTCGCCGTCGACCACTCTCCGGATGTCGCCGCCCAGTCCCGACAGGTCCTCGACGAAGCGCGGGTAGCCACGGTCGATGTGGTAGACGTCGTGCACCTCCGTCACGCCGTCCGCGACCAGGCCGGCGAGGACGAGGCCCGCCCCTGCGCGAATGTCCGACGACCACACCGGGGCGCTGGACAGCTCGGGCACCCCACGCACTACTGCGTGATGGCCATCGGTCCGGGCATCGGCACCCAGCCGGATCATCTCCTCGACGAAGCGGAACCGCGCCTCGAAGACGTTCTCGGTGATCATCGAGGTGCCCTCCGCGATCGCGGCGAGCCCGATCGCCATGGGCTGCAGGTCCGTCGGAAACCCCGGATACGGCAGCGTCGCGAAGTTGACGGCCTGGGGACGCTTCGCCTGCGCCACGCGGAACCCATCAGCCTCTGCCGACACCTGAGCGCCGGCCGCCCGCAGCTTGTCGAGCACCAGAGTCAGGTGCTTGGGGTTCACCCCGCGAACGAGGACGTCACCGCGAGTCATGGCCGCCGCAATCCCCCACGTCGCCGCGACGATCCGGTCCCCGATGACGCGATGCGTGGTCGGCTCCAGCTTCTCGACACCGCGAATGGTCAGCGTCGTCGAGCCGGCGCCACTGATCTTCGCGCCCATCCTCGTCAGCATGTTGCACAAGTCGACGATCTCCGGCTCCCGCGCAGCATTGTCGATGACGGTCTCGCCCCTGGCGAGAACTGCGGCCATCAAGATGTTCTCGGTCGCCCCGACCGACGGGAAGGCCAATCGAATGTTCGCGCCGTGCAGGTCATCGGCTTCCGCCACAACGCATCCGTGCTCGATCTCGCTGTGAGCGCCGAGCAGTCGCAGTCCCGACTGGTGCATATCGAGAGGCCGAGAACCGATCGCGTCGCCACCAGGCAGTGCCACAACCGCCTTCCGGCAGCGTGCAACCAGTGGTCCGAGCACGCACACCGACGCCCGGAACTGGCGCACGGCGGCGAAGTCCGCGTGGTACTTGGGCTGGGCCGGCGTCGTGATGGTCGCAACGGACCCCTCGAGGACGACCTCGCACCCGAGGCCCCTGAGGACTTCGGCCATCAGGGGCACGTCGAGGATGTCGGGGCAGTTGCTGATCACACTGGTTCCCTCGGCCAACAATGCCGCGGCCATCAGCTTCAGGACGCTGTTCTTCGCCCCGCCCACTGGCACCTCACCGACGAGGCGGTTTCCACCAGTGACAAGAAAGCGCTCACTCACAGTCGCACAGCCTAGCCAGGGCTGCGGCAGACCTGCTGGGCGGTACCGTTAGCCCATGGCTGTTCACTTGACGCGGATCTATACCCGGACCGGGGACGACGGCACCACGGGACTCAGCGATTTCTCCCGTGTGTCCAAGAACGATCCTCGACTGATCGCGTACGCGGATTGCGACGAAACGAACGCGAGCATCGGCGTCGTGCTCGCTCTGGGTGCGCCACCCGAGGAGATCGTCGACGTACTCCGGCAGATTCAGAACGATCTCTTCGACGCCGGAGCCGACCTCTCGACACCTGTCGTCCCGGACCCGAAATACCCGCCTCTGCGCGTGACGCAGCCGTACATCGACCGCGTCGAGGCCTGGTGCGACCAGTTCAACGAGCGCCTCGAGCCGCTACACTCGTTCATCCTGCCCGGCGGCACCCCCCTCGGGGCCCTGCTCCATTCCGCCCGGACGATCGCCCGGCGCGCGGAGCGCTCGGCGTGGGCTGCCGTCGAAGCCAGCCCCGAGGACACCGGTGTGCTTCCGGCGAAGTACCTCAACCGACTGTCGGACCTGCTGTTCATCGTCAGCCGGCTGGCGAACCCGGGCGGCGATGTCCTCTGGAAGCCCGGTACCGGAGGCGACGCCTGACCGCAACCGGGTGACGCGAAAGGGAGGCCCGCGGGCCTCCCTTTTCTCTTTCCGTCAGCGGCGTCTCGGCTCGATCAGGCCGGACGACCGCGCATCGAACGCCCCGATGGCCGCGACTCGACCCACGAGAGGAACGCGGTCAGTGCGCCCCGGTCCAGCGCGATCTCGTACGTCCGGTCGCCATCCGTCACCTCGAGGATCACGATCTCGTCGGTCATGATGTCGTACTCGTTGCCGACCGGACCGCGACGAGCGCCGACCTCGATGCCCTGGCGACTCATCCGCGTGTCCGGACCCGGCCGCAGACTCGACAGCTTGAAGAAGACAAGGGAGCCCTCGCCGTACCGCACCACTCCGTGCCGCCAACCGCTCCCGCCGGGGGCGGGCGTGACACGGAGGATCGCGGCGGTCCCGCCGCGACGCAACACCGTCAGTCGATACACGAAAGCCGCGACGAAGACCGCGAGCAGCACAACCAGAATGATGAGAACTACCATCCCGATCGTCACTGCTCGTCGGCTCCGTCGCGGCTCGTCGTGAACTGACTAGGCGCGCTCGACCGCACGCAGCTGACCCTTGGCGACCGCAATCGCCTCGAGGTCGTCGGTGGTCTCAGCCAGGACGGCCTTGGCCGCCTCGACATCGACGTCCTGGGCCATGTCCGCGGACTCGGCCAGGATCGTCACCGTGGTGGCGGTCACCGAGAGGAAACCGCCGTGCACGGCCGCGACCACACGCTCGCCGTCGACGGTCGTGATCGAAACCACGCCGCCCTCCACCAGCTGACCGAGGACCGGCTCATGCCCGGGCATGACACCGATCTCGCCCTCGGTCGTCTGGGCGCTGACGAGCTTCGCCGATCCCGACCAGAGTCGCTGCTCGACGGCAACGAGTTCAACGGTCATCTCAGCCATGTCGGTCTACTTTCCGGCGATCTTCTTGGCAGCGGCCTCGACGTCGTCGAGTCCACCGCAGCTGTTGAACGCCTGCTCCGGCAGGTGGTCGAACTCGCCCTTGCAGACGCGGTCGAACGCCTCGATGGTGTCGCGCAGCGGCACGACCGAGCCGGGCTCACCGGTGAACTTCTCGGCGACGATGAAGTTCTGGCCGAGGAACTTCTGGATACGACGGGCGCGGCCGACGAGGACCTTGTCCTCTTCCTGAAGCTCGTCCATACCGAGGATGGCGATGATGTCCTGCAGCTCCTTGTACTTCTGCAGGATCCGCTTGACCTCGTTCGCGACGCGGAAGTGCTCGGCACCGACGATGCCGGGCTCCAGGATGCGCGAGGTCGACGTCAGCGGGTCCACAGCGGGGTAGATACCCATCTGCGAAATCGGACGCGAGAGTTCGGTGGTCGCATCGAGGTGCGCGAACGTGGTGGCCGGCGCCGGGTCGGTGTAGTCGTCGGCGGGGACGTAGATCGCCTGCAGCGAGGTGATCGAGCGACCACGGGTCGAGGTGATGCGCTCCTGGAGCTCACCCATCTCGTCCGCCAGCGTCGGCTGGTAACCCACGGCAGAAGGCATACGACCCAGCAGGGTCGAGACCTCGGAGCCGGCCTGGGTGAAGCGGAAGATGTTGTCGATGAACAGCAGGACGTCCTGGCCCTGGACATCGCGGAAGTACTCCGCCATGGTCAGCGCGGACAGGGCGACGCGCATACGCGTTCCCGGCGGCTCGTCCATCTGGCCGAAGACAAGGGCGGTGTCCTGGAGGACGCCCATCTCTTCCATCTCGAGGTGGAGGTCGGTGCCCTCACGGGTCCGCTCACCGACGCCTGCGAACACCGAGGTTCCGGAGAACTCGCGGGCGATACGGGTGATCATCTCCTGGATCAGAACGGTCTTGCCGACGCCGGCACCACCGAACAGACCGATCTTGCCGCCCTTGACGTACGGGGTCAGCAGGTCGATGACCTTGATGCCGGTCTCGAGGATCTCGGTCTTGCCCTCGAGCTGATCGAAGGCCGGGGGCTTGCGGTGGATGCCCCACTGCTCGCCGTCGCGACCGGTGCCCGGAGCGTCGAGGCAGTCACCGAGGGCGTTGAACACGTGGCCCTTGACGACGTCGCCGACGGGAACCGAGATCGGCTTGCCGGTGTCGGCCACCGCAGCGCCACGGACCAGGCCGTCGGTCGGCTGCATCGAGATGGTGCGCACCAGGTTGTCGCCCAGGTGCTGCGCAACCTCGAGCGTCAGCGTCTTCGCCACCGACGGCAGGGTGACCTGCGAGTGCAGGGCGTTGAACAGGTCGGGAACATGGCCGCGCGGGAACTCAACGTCCACAACGGGACCGATGACCCGCACGACCCGGCCGGACGTGGTGTCCTGGCCGTTCGCGTTGGTTTGGGTTACTGCTGCGGTCATGTGCTAGTCACTTCCTGCGCTCGAGGCCAGCGCATTCGCGCCACCGACGATCTCGCTGATTTCCTGGGTGATCTGGGCCTGGCGAGCCTGGTTTGCCTGACGGCTCAGGGTGTTCACCAGTTCGTTCGCATTATCCGTCGCGGCCTTCATCGCGGTACGACGGGCGGCAGACTCCGAGGCGGCGGAGTCCAGCAGAGCCGAGTAGATACGCGTGCTGACGTACTTCGGCAGCAGAGCCGACAGCAGCGTGCCGGCCTCGGGCTCGAAGTCGTAGCCAGCCACCGGACCCGACTTGCCGTCGTGCTGGCCGTTGGACAGGATGTCCTCGCCCAGCTCGATGTGATCCTCGGTGTAGTCCACCTCGAGCGGGGCCATCCGCCGGACTTCCGGCTTCTGGGTGAGCATCGAGACGAAGCGCGTGTAGACGATGTGGAGCTCGTCGACGCCCTCGATCGTGCCTTCCCCGTTCGGTGCCTCGACCTCGGCACCGGATCCGGCCATGAACAGCTCGACCAGGTGACGGCTCGCCTTCGCGGCATCCGCGTAACCGGGCTCCTGGGAGAAGCCGGTCCACGATCCGCCGATGTTGCGGCCGCGGAAGGTGTAGTAGCCGAGTCCCTTGGAACCGAGCACGTAGATCACGGGCTCCTTACCCTCGGAGCGCAGCAGCTGGAACAGCTCCTCCGCCTCTTTGAGGGCATTGGAGTTGTAACCGCCACACATGCCGCGGTCACTGGTGACGACCAGGACAGCGGCGCGCTTCGGGTTCGCACGCTCGTTGAGCAGCGGGTGATCGAGCGACGCCGAAGCACTGGCCAGCTCGGAGAGCACCTTGGTGATCTCCTCGGCGTACGGCTTGGAAGCCGCAACCCGGGCCTGCGCCTTCGTGATACGCGAAGTCGCGATCAGTTCCTGCGCCTTGGTGATCTTCTTGGTCGAGTTGACCGACTTGATGCGAGAACGCAGTTCGCGGATGCTTGCCATCGATCGATCACTCTCCCTTCGGGTGACGCTGAGTCATGGGGTCCACGCTCACTTGCTGACAGTGGTGCGCTTGACGGTGACCTTCTCCTGGCCGACCTGGGAAGCGTCGAGAGCTTCAGCCTCGGCCTCGTTCACGACACGGCTTCCGTCGGAGGCGAGGAAGCCCTGCTTGAACTTGTCGGTGGCCGCCATGAGGGCTGCGGTCGAATCCGCATCGAGGGCCTTGCCGCCCTTGATCGACTCGTAGACACCGGCAGCGTTGCGGTGCAGGTCCTCGAGCAGCTCGGCCTCGAAGCGACGGACGTCGCCGACGGGAACCGAGTCGAACACGCCTTCGCCGGCGAGGTAGATCGAGATGATCTGGTCCTCGACCGCGATCGGCGAGTACTGATCCTGCTTGAGCAGCTCGACGAGGCGCTGGCCACGCTCGAGCTGAGCCTTCGAAGCGGCGTCCAGGTCGGAGGCGAAGGCCGAGAAGGCCTCGAGCTCACGGAACTGGGCCAGCTCGAGACGCAGCGAACCGGAGACCTTCTTCATGCCCTTGGTCTGTGCGGCGCCACCGACTCGGGAGACCGAGATACCGACGTTGATCGCCGGGCGGATGCCCTTGTTGAACAGGTCGGACTCGAGGAAGACCTGGCCGTCGGTGATCGAGATGACGTTGGTCGGGATGTACGCCGAGACGTCGTTGGCCTTGGTCTCGATGATCGGCAGAGCCGTCAGCGAACCGCCACCGAGCTCGTCGGACAGCTTGGCCGAACGCTCCAGCAGACGAGAGTGCAGGTAGAAGACGTCACCCGGGTAGGCCTCACGTCCCGGCGGACGACGCAGCAGCAGCGAGATGGCGCGGTACGCCTCGGCCTGCTTGGTCAGGTCGTCGAACACGATGAGGACGTGCTTGCCCTGGTACATCCAGTGCTGGCCGATGGCCGAACCGGTGTACGGGGCCAGCCACTTGAAGCCGGCGGAATCGGAGGCCGGGGCAGCGACGATGGTGGTGTACTCCATCGCGCCCTGCTCCTCGAGCGCCTGCTTGACGCCGGCGATGGTGGAGCCCTTCTGGCCGATCGCGACGTAGATGCAGCGGACCTGCTGCTTCGGGTCGCCGGTCGCCCAGTTTGCCTTCTGGTTCAGGATGGCGTCGACGCAGACCGCGGTCTTGCCGGTCTTACGGTCGCCGATGACGAGCTGACGCTGGCCGCGACCGATCGGGGTCATGGCGTCGATGGCCTTGATACCCGTCTGCAGCGGCTCCTCGACGGGCTGACGCTCCAGCACCGAAGCGGCCTGCAGCTCGAGCGCGCGAGTCTCGGTGGTCTCGATGTCGCCGAGGCCGTCGATCGGACGACCCAGCGGGTCCACGACACGACCCAGGTAGCCGTCGCCGACCGGCACCGACAGAACGTCGCCGGTCCGCTTGACTTCCTGGCCCTCTTCGATGTGCTCGTAGTCGCCCAGGACGACCGCGCCGATCTCCGTCGCGTCCAGGTTCAGCGCCACGCCGAGCACGCCGCCCGGGAACTCCAGCAGCTCGTTGGCCATCGCCGACGGCAGGCCGGTGATGTGAGCGATGCCGTCGCTGGTGTCGGACACCGTGCCGACCTCCTCGCGGGAGGCCTCCGGTGAGTAGCTCGCGGTGTAGTTCTCGATCGCGCTACGGATCTCGTCGGAGGAGATCGTCAGCTCCGCCATGTTTTTCCTGCTCTCGGTATCTGGTCTTCGAAAAGATCGGGAGTATGTGTTCGGTCGTCGGCTACTTGAAGGTCTTCCGCAGGGCAGCGAGGCGACCGGCCGCGCTCCCGTCGATGACCTCGTGGCCCACCCGGACGACCATGCCACTGAGGAGGGCGGGTTCGACCTCCACGTGCACGGTGACGGGCTTGCCGTAGGTACGGGTCAGCGTCGCCGACAGGCGATCGACCTGCTCGCTCGACAACGCCGAGGCGCTGCGCACGTGCGCAACGGCCTTGTTCCGCTGAGCCGCAGCCAGCGTCGACAGTTCGTCGAACGCGTCAGCGGGAGCGGTCCGCAGGCGACCCACGGCCTGAATGGAGAGGGCCTCCGTGATCGCGGTGACCTTGCCGTACAGCAGCTTCGACAGCAGCTCGCGCTTGCCGGCGACGGGCGTCGAACGATCCGAAAGGACCTGCTCCAGCTGCGGATTGCCGGCAACGATGCGGCCGAGGCGGAAGAGCTCGTCCTCGACCGTGTCGCTCTGGTTCTGGTCCGCCGCTGCCCGGAGCAGGGACTCGCGTCCGACCGTGACCAGCGAGTTCAGCAGATCCGCCGAGGTCGACCAGTCCTGGCCCGCGGCGGCCTCGAGGGCTGCCAGCGCCTCGGCGCCGACCTTCCCCGAGAACACCTGGCGGGCCAGGCCCTGTCGACCAGCGGCAGGCGTGGACGCGTCGGCCAGGGCACTCCGAAGAGTGCGCTGACCGTCGAGAACCTCGACCACCGAGAACAGCTCGGATCCAGCCTGCGCCGCGGCCGAAGTGGCCGCGCCGGGAGAGACGGAATCCAACGCCGCGGTGAGCGCAGTACGGGTCTGCGTCAGGGCTTCACGGCTCGCTGCGTACATGGTGCTCACTTTCCTGCTGCGGAATCGGCGCTGACTGCGTCCAGCTCGTTGAGGAAGCGATCAACCGTTCCGGCGCGCTTGACGTCGTCGGCGAGAGACTCCCCGATGACCTTCTCGGCCAGGTCGACCGCGGTCTTGCCGAGGTCTCCCCGCAGCTCGGTCACGATCTGCTGACGCTGGGCGACGAGCTGGCTGTGACCGGCGGCGACGATGCGGTCGCTCTCCTCCTGAGCCTGTGCCTTCATCTCAGCGATGATCTGCTGGCCCTGAGTACGTGCTTCCTCGCGGATCTGTGCGGCTTCGGTGCGAGCCTCGGCGAGCTGGGCATGGTACTGCTCCAGCGCGGCCTTGGCCTCAGCCTGAGCCTCTTCGGCACGCTTGATGCCGCCGTCGATCTGCTCGGTGCGCTCGGCGAGAACCTTCTGGAACATCGGAAGGACAAACTTCCAGAAGACGAACCCGACGACCACCAGGGCAACGATCGACCAAGTGATGTCATACGTCGCGGGCAGGAGGGGGTTGTGTGTTTCCCCCTCGGCCGCGAGCAATGCAATGGTGGTTGACATGGTGTGTTCTTAGAAGATGAAGCCGGCAACGAGGCCGATCAGCGCGAGGGCCTCGGTGAATGCAATACCGAGGAACATCGTGGTACGAACCTGGCCGGCCATCTCGGGCTGACGGACCATGCCCTCGATCGCCTTGCCGACGACGATACCGATGCCGACGCCCGGGCCGATGGCCGCGAGACCGTAGCCGACTGCGCCGAGACCCTTGAAGGTGGTCGTCGTATCCTGCGCGAGGACCTCAACTGCCTGAAGCGCAACGCTCATGTGGTGTTCCGTTCCCTTTCTATTGCCCACCGCCGGGCGGCGAGTGGGACAGGTCTAACGATTGTGAGTGGTCAGTGCGAGTCGGCGTGGAGAGCCAGGTCGATGTACACCGAGGTCAGCAGGGCGAAGACGTACGCCTGCAGGAAGATCACCAGCAACTCGAAGAAGGTCATGGCGATGCCGGCCAGGATCGACGGCACGCCGAAGATCGCCTGGAACCCTCCGGAGGTGAAGAAGAAGTACTGCGTGGCGCTGAAGAACAGCACGAGCAGGATGTGCCCCGCGAGCATGTTGGCCATGAGACGGACCATCAACGTGAACGGCCGGAGCACGAAGGTCGAGAGGAACTCGATCGGGATGAGCAGCACGTGCAGCGCCGGCGGAACACCAGGCACCACGATGCTGGACTTCACGTACTTGAAGAAGCCGTACTTCTTGATGCCGACGTAGTTGAACGTGATGTATGCCAGTGCAGCGAGCACGAGCGGCATACCGATCTTCGCATTGGGCGAGATGTTCAAGAACGGCGTGATACTCGCGATGTTGCTTGCCAGCACGACGAAGAAGATGGTCGTGATGATCGGCAGGAAACGCTTTCCCTGCTCCTTGCCGAGGATGTCTTCCGCGATGTTGATCCGGACGAAATCGAGAGCAATCTCGCCAACGTTCTGGATACCGCGGGGAACGATCTTCGGGCTACGCATCGCGATGATGAAGAACAGTGCCACCAGGCCCGACATCAGCAGACGGATCAGCATCAGACGGTCGAGCTCGAAGGCGGTGCCTTCGAACAGCACTGCGGGCGGGTAGAAATCATCGAGTGACGGCGGATGGTATTCACCCGCGGCCATGAAGGTGACGCTCAGCGGTCTCTCCCGTAGTCGGCCGCAGGCATCACTGTCTGCGGTTCGATCGGACATTGACGATCTAACAAGTCGACCAGGTCGGCTCGCGTATTCGTCAGCAGCTGGAGACCCGGGTGAACCGGTCCTGGCGTCTGTCGGTGTCGGCGACGGTCGTCGACTCGGCAACGCGAGGGCGGTTCCGTCCGAATCGAAAATTCGGACAACTCCGACGACCCCTGCTGCCTGCAAGCGCGGCCCAATCTGCGGGTTCTATGGAATTTCCCGTAGTCAGCACACTCGCTTGGCCCAGAGACTATCAAGACATCTACGACGTTGTGTAGATGGGGTACCCCTTGAATCCGGGAAAGGCTCTCCGGGCATTCCCGGCACCCCCCTGCGGGCCCGCACGGTGACGGGCTAGTCGGTGCCCCCGTCGTCGTCGGACTCGGCGGGCGTGACATACGGAACCTTGGTCTGCATCACGCCGTAAGTCTCGGCGCCCAGCACGATGACCAGCGACAGGACAATGACGATGACCATGGCCTGGCGGTTGTAGAAGTCCAGTGGGTCCAGGATCGCGAGGACGGTGATCGCGAGGATCATCTTCAGCAGCCAGCTGCCGAGCAGCACCGCGCCGGCCGTTACGGCCGGGAGCTTGGCGGTCAGCAGCACCGCGAGGGCGGTGCACAGGATGAATCCGCCGCCGACGGCCGCTCCGAGGAGCGCCCCCCACAATCCCTCGACACCGGCGAACAGGCTCGCGATGATCGCACCTCCGACGGCAAGCACGAGCAGTCCGAGCAGTCCGTAACGGACGCCTCGGCGGAGGGCAGCGGTGGGATCGGAAGAGTACGGCGCGGGGGTCGAAGTCACGGCACCCAGGTTAGAGGAAGGCTGCGGGATGCCCGCTGCCCCCGCCTTGCCTACCGGCGGCGATCCTGCTGCAAACCACGCCATGATGGCACCGCCGTGACCACCAGCGCGAACACCAGTCCACCGGCCACCAGTAGGACCACGACCCGCCGATCGATCAGCGCCGAGCCGACCGCTCCGAACGCGAGTACCGCGACCCACAAATAGATCAGCAGCACGACGCGACGGTGGGAGTGACCGATCTGCAGCAGTCGATGGTGCAGGTGCATCTTGTCCGGGCTGAACGGGCTGACCCCGGCCCGCGTCCGCCGAACGATGGCGAGCAGCAAATCGAGGATCGGAATGAACATGACCGCACCCACCAGCAGGAGCGGTGAGAGCAGGCCGAGCAGATCCCGGGACCCGTACGCACTCAGACTGATCCGGCCGGAGGCACTCGTCGAGACCGCTGCCAGGGTCAGACCGATCAGCATCGACCCGGAGTCGCCCATGAAGATCCGGGCCGGCTGGAAGTTGTGCGGCAGGAAGCCCAGACAGGCGCCGGCGAGGGCCGCCGCGATCATCGCCGGGGGGTACGCGCTGACGTCGCCGCCCTGGTCGTGGAGCAGTCCCACCGAGAAGGCACAGATCGCGAGCGACGCGATCAGCCCGAGCCCGGCCGCGAGGCCGTCGAGGCCGTCGACGAAGTTCATCGCGTTGATCATCACGACCGCCACCGCGACCGTCACCAAGCCCGCCTGCAGTTGATCGAGGATCACCGTGGTGCCCTCGCCGAACGGCAGGAAGACGATGTACCAACTGACCCCCATGACGACGAGGATCCCGGCCGCGGTCACCTGACCGACGAACTTGGTGAGCGCGTCGAGGCCCCAGCGATCGTCGATCACACCGACCAGCACGATGACGAAACCGGCGACCAGGACCGCGCTGATGTCGGTCGTGAACTCGAACCCACGTGTCAGGGCCGGTAGCTGCTGCGCGAACAGGAGCGCGACGAGCATGCCGATGTACATCCCGACACCACCGAGTCGTGGTGTGGGCTGTACGTGGACGTCGCGGTCGCGGGGCACGGCGACCGCCCCGAAGCGAATCGCGAGCACCCGGACCGCGCCCGTCCCCAGGAACGTGACGACGGCTGCGGTGAACAGCACCAGGAGTAGCTCACGCAGCGGCACACCCGCCCCGTTGCCACCCTGGGCGAGCGCCAGCAGGGCCGTATCCGCAGGACTCACCTGGACGACGCTACCGGCCGACCGGCCGACGGCCGGGATTGTGCACGACGAGTCCCGTCACGACTACGCCCCTCCCGGCAGCAGACTCTCCGCGGTGACACCGAGCACCTCGGCGACGTCGGCGGTCGACACCGCTCCCTCGCGGAGGATGCGCGGCTCGTCGCCGGTGAGGTCGACGATCGTCGACGCGACGGCGTGGGCGGCCGGTCCGCCGTCGAGGTAGACGCTGGCGGCCCCGCCCAACTGGTCGCGGGCTTCGTCGACGGTGGTCGCCGGCGGGCGTCCGGAGATGTTGGCGCTCGAGACCGCGAGCGGACCCACCTCACGCAGGAGGTCGAGCGCGACCGGGTGCAGCGGCATCCGCAGCATGACCGTCCCCCGGCTGTCGCCGAGATCCCAGGCCAGCGAAGGCGCTTGCTGCACAACGAGACTCAGACCACCGGGCCAGAAGGCCTTGATGAGGTCGCGTGCCTGCGGGCGCACCGAGTAGACGAGTCCGTCGATCGTGTTCCACGACCCCACCAGGACCGGCACCGGCATGTCCCGACCGCGCCCCTTGGCCCTGAGCAGGCTTGCGACGGCGTCACCGTCGAACGCGTCGGCGCCCAGTCCGTACAGGGTGTCGGTCGGCAGCACGACCAGTCGGCCGGCCCGCAGCGCGTTCTTGGCCGCGGTCAGTCCTGCTTCACGGTTGTCGGGTTGCTTGCAGTCGTAGACGGTGCTCACTCCCCCATCCTTTCACTCACGCTCGGAGCGCCGTCATCGTGCCGCCTCGACATCGGTCGCAACGCGGTGCGCCACCACGAATCGGGGCCGACCCGCGAGATCCGGATGTTCGACGACGTGATCGAACACCCGGCGTGACCGGAACAGTTCGGCGACCTGGGCGCCGTTGGTGTCGTCGTGCTCGACGCCCACCGCGCCGCCGATGCGCAGCCACCGCGCAATGTTGTTGACCATCGGCTTGATCACCGACAACCCGTCCGCCCCACCGAACAGCGCGGTGTGCGGATCGTGGTCGGCCACTTCGGGGTCCAGCACGGCGCCCTCGGGAATGTACGGCGGATTGGAGACGACGAGGTCGACGCCACCCTCGAGTTCGGTGAGCAACGCGCGGTCGGTCACGTCGCCCTGGACGAGGCGGATCGGAGTGTCGCCGGCCTCGCGCCGACGATCGGAGTTGCGGCGCGCCCACGCCAGCGCCTCCGGCTGGAGTTCCACGGCATGGACGACGGCATCGGGCCTGGCGTGCGCGATCGCCAGCGCGAGCGCGCCGGATCCGGTGCACAGGTCCATCACGACGGGCGCACGGCGGCCGGACGACTCGAGATGTGCGAGCGCCCACGCCAGCAGGAGTTCGGTCTCCGGCCGCGGAACGAACACCCCCGGCCCGACCTCGAGCGAAATGTTGCCCATCGCAGTCGATCCCGTGATGTATTGCAGCGGAATACGTTCCGCGCGGCGCGCCACGAGCTTGCGGTACTCGTCGATCACGGGCGGGTCCACCAGCGGCACGAGGCCGAGTCGCGTCCGTTCGACGCCCAGCAGGTGCGCGGCGAGGAGCTCGGCATCCACCCGCGCCGAGGGGACCCCGGCTCTCTCCAACTCGGCGGCTGCCTCGATGATGGCCAGGCGGATGGGTTGTCTCACGGGTACAGACTGCCACGTCGGTCACGGACGCAGCACGGATAGGTGCCGGACGGCTTGCGCGGACGCTCCAGCGGCCGTACCGGCGATAGAATACGACCGGTCTGGACACCGTCAGACCGAGGCCGGACGAAGGAACATCCCATGTTCTCCGCCACAGCGGCGCGCTTGCTGACCGCCGCAGCATTCACCACAGTCACCGTCGCGATCGGACCCGCTCTCGCGCACGCCACCCCGTTCGACGTACAGCCGGCACCGGCGATCTGCCCCAACGGGATGGGAGTCGCCGACGCCACTCCACTGCCCGGTGGACGGCTCGCGATCAGCGTCGACGAGCCGCCGCCGGCCGGCGGCGGCAGGGTCGTGTGGGTCAACAACTCCACCGGCGCCAACGGCATCGCCACGCTCACCAACAACGGGACCCGCGCCGAGTTCGTCGCGGACACCGGACCGGGCACCGTCGTCACCGTGCTCGACGGTGTCTACACCAACGGCGCCGGTCAGCCCTGTGTGCTGGCGCAGGGCGGCGTCGCCACCACCGTCGTCCCCTGACGCGGGCGGCTACTCGGCAGCGAGACGCGCTTCGCGGTCGGCCTTGCCGAGGGCGTCGAGCAGCGCTTCCATGTCGCCGTCGAGGACCGCGTCGAGGTTGTGCGCCTTGAACCCGATGCGGTGATCGGTGATGCGGTTCTCGGGGAAGTTGTAGGTGCGGATGCGCTCGGAGCGGTCGACCGTGCGGACCTGGCTCTGACGACCCGCCGACGCCTCGGCGTCCGCGGCCTCCTCAGCGGCAGCCTGCAGGCGTGCCGCGAGCACCTGCATCGCGCGGGCCTTGTTCTGTAGCTGCGAACGCTCGTTCTGGCAGGTCACGACGATGCCCGTCGGCAGGTGGGTGATCCGCACCGCGGAGTCGGTGGTGTTGACGCCCTGGCCACCCTTGCCCGACGAGCGGTAGACGTCGATGCGCAGATCGGTCTCGTCGATCTGCACCTCCTCGACCTCCTCGGGCTCGGGGTAGATCAGCACACCGGCGGCGGAGGTGTGGACGCGTCCCTGCGACTCGGTCACCGGCACCCGCTGCACGCGGTGCACGCCGCCCTCGAACTTAAGGCGCGACCAGACACCGTCGCGGACGTCGCCCTTCGACTTGATCGAGATGGTCGCGTCCTTGTATCCGCCGAGATCGGAGACCGTGGCGTCGAGGATCTCGACCTTCCAGCCGGCCCGCTCGGCGTGACGGACGTACATCCGGGCGAGGTCGGAGGCGAACAGCGCCGATTCCTCGCCGCCCTCGCCGGACTTGAGCTCGAGCACCACGTCGTCGCCGTCGTGCGGATCCCGCGGGGCCAGCAGGTCGGTGAGTGCCTTGTCGAGCTCGGTGACCGTCTCCTCGAGCGCGGGAATCTCGGCCGCGAAGGTGGAGTCGTCGGCGGCGAGCTCACGCGCCGCCTCGAGATCCTCCTGCGCCGCCACGAGCTTGGCGTACGTGGCCATGACGGGTGCGAGCTCGGCGAAGCGCTTGCCGGCCTTGCGTGCCGCGGTCGGATCGTTGTGCAGTGCCGGATCGGCCAACTGCTGCTCGAGACCTGCGTGCTCGGCCAGGATGTCGTCGATCGCCGACGGCTGCGTCGTCCCTGCCATGGTGGGCTCCTGTTTCGCGTTTCGCGCACTTGTCGGTGTTTTCGAAGCCTCCGGACCGCGGCAAGCGCGCCAAACGCGGTTCAGGGGACGGCACAACTGTCGTGCCGGAGAAAAAGACCGACGCCCGGCCTGCAGAATCGCAGGACGGGCGTCGGCGGGACAGCTACTGGTCGGCAGCGGCCTTCTTGTCGGCACGCTTGCCGTAGCGAGCCTCGAAGCGAGCCACGCGGCCGCCGGTGTCGAGGATCTTCTGCTTGCCGGTGTAGAACGGGTGGCACTGCGAGCAGACCTCGACGTTGATACGTCCGCTGGTCGCGGTGCTGTGGGTCTCGAACGTGTTACCGCAACCGCACACGACGGTGGTGGCGACGTATTCGGGGTGGATTCCAGCCTTCATGGTGTCCCTTTCGATGGCCGCCGGGTCGACCTCGCCGTTCGAGGCCGTGAACCGGAACCGGACATGATTGTCACGCGATCGCCCATTCTGCCAGAGGCGGACGCATCCTCATAAACGCGCCCCCACGGGGATTGATTCCCGCCCGATACGACCTCGTCCCCGCTGCGCGAGGCACACGGGGACGAGATCGTCGATCAGGTTCGGGCCTGTGGAGGTCAGTCCCCCAGCGCGCCCGGAGCAGTCTTCGAGACCTGCATCAGGAACTCGATGTTGCTCTTGCTCTTCTTGAGGCGGTCGACGAGCAGGTCGATGGCCTGGTGCGAATCGAGGCCGGAGAGCACACGCCGCAGCTTGTGCACGACGGCGAACTCGTCGGGGCTCATCAGCAGCTCGTCCTTGCGGGTGCTGGACAGGTTGACGTCCACCGCCGGGAAGACGCGACGCTCGGCGATCTTGCGGTCGAGCTTGATCTCGGCGTTGCCGGTGCCCTTGAACTCCTCGAAGATCACGGTGTCACCAGTCGAGCCGGTCTCGACCAGCGCGGACGCGATGATGGTCAGCGAGCCACCGTTCTCGATGTTGCGAGCGGCACCGAGGAATCGCTTCGGCGGGTACAGCGCGGTCGAGTCGACACCACCGGACAGGATGCGTCCCGACGCGGGCGACGAGTTGTTGTACGCGCGGCCCAGACGGGTGATCGAGTCGAGCAGAACCACGACGTCGCGACCGGCCTCGACGAGGCGCTTCGCGCGCTCGATCGCCAGCTCGGCAACCGAGGTGTGATCGGCCGGCGGACGGTCGAACGTCGAGGCGATGACCTCGCCGTTCACCGAGCGCTGCATGTCGGTGACTTCCTCGGGACGCTCGTCGACGAGGACGACCATGAGGTAGCACTCGGGGTTGTTGACCGTGATCGCGTTCGCGATATCCTGCAGGACGGTGGTCTTACCGGCCTTCGGCGGCGACACGATCAGGGCACGCTGACCCTTACCGATCGGCATGATCAGGTCGATGACACGCGTGGTGAGGATGTTCGGCGTGGTCTCGAGGCGCAGTCGCTGGTTCGGGTAGAGCGGCGTGAGCTTGTTGAACTCCGGACGCTTGCGCGCCGCCTCGACGTCGCCACCGTTGACGGTGTCCAGGCGCACCAGCGGGTTGAACTTCTGCCGCTGGTTGCTCTGCTGCTCGCCCTCACGGGGAACGCGGACCGCGCCGGTGATCGCGTCACCGCGACGCAGGCCGTTCTTGCGAACCAGGTTCATCGAGACGTACACGTCGTTCGGGCCTGCGAGGTAGCCGGAGGTGCGCACGAACGCGTAGTTGTCGAGGACGTCGAGGATGCCGGCGACCGGCTGCAGGACGTCGTCCTCGCGGATCTCGGGCTCGCGGCCCTCGCGGACCTCGCCGCCCTCGCCACGGTCGCGTCCACGACGGCGCTCACGGAAACGGCGTCCGCGACGTCCGCGACCGCCCTCTTCGTCGTCACCGTCACGGCGTTCACCGCGACCTTCGCCACGAGGTCCGTTGCCGCCCTGGGAGCGGTCGCCGCCCTGAGCACGCTCGCCGCGGTCACCGCGTTCGCCACGCTCACCGCGCTCACCGCGCTCACGACGTCCGCCGCGCTCGCCGCGGTCGTCGGACTGCTGGTCCTTGCCCTGGTCCTTGGTCTGCTCCCGGCCCTGCTCCTGCTTGGAGTCGGCCGCCTTGGGCTCGGCCTGGGCGGTGTCGGCCTGCGCGTTCTCCGCCTCGGCACCCTCGGGAGCACCCGTACGACGCGAGGCGCCGCGACGCTGACGACCACGACGGCTGCCCTGCTCGGCGTCGGCGCTCTCCTGCACATCGGCAGTCGCCGGTGCCGACGACTCGGCGCTCTCCTTGCGAGGCGCCGGCGCTTCCGCAGCGGGAGCGGCTTCGGCAGGAGCCGCCTTGGCGGCACTCGAGCCACCCTGACGCTCCTTGATTGCGGCGATCAGGTCACCCTTGCGCATTCCCGAGGTGCCCTTGATACCGAGTTCGCCCGCGAGCGAACGAAGCTCGGCGAGCACCATCCCGGACAGCCCGGCTCCACGCCGGGCCTCGGCACGCTTGGTGGACGCGACGACCGCGCCCTCGCGCGGTGCAGCGTCAGAAGTCTTTGGAGAATTACCCGCCCGGGCACCCTCGGCCTCTGCCGGGGAATCTTGAACAGGCGTGGCAATCAGGTCCGTATCGGTCACGGAGGTCCTTTCCTTCCCTCGCTCGCGCTGCGCAAAGCCGAGGGTTCGTCCCGCAGTTCAGTCGACAACTGAACTCGGATGTGCCGTATCCGCTGGATGGAATGTCGGCCTTGTCCCCCATCACATCACCCGAGAAGGCGGGTGCTGTCGATCGATCCACGCAGAAGAAATCGCGTAGGAATCGTGCCAGGATTACCCCGAAGAAATGGAGTGATTGCCCTGGTGAAGCACCGGCGTCTGAAGCGCACGATGTACGGACACGCTCAGGATAGCGGCGAATGCCCTACTCGGCAAGAACCAGTCCTGAGCGCGTCCCATCGGTCCATCCGGACTCAGTCGATCTGAACGCCGTCTGCGATCTCGAGTTCGAGCACTCGCAGGGCCTCGCGCTCGGCCTCGACCCGCAGCGCCTCCGGGAACGGCCGGTCGGAAAGCGCCAGCACGGTCGGGCCGGCGCCCGAGACGGTGGCCGCGATCCCCGCCTCACGGAGCTTCGCGATCCACCGCGTCGTCAACGGCAGCGCCGGAGCGCGCTGCGTCTGGTGCAGCTTGTCCTCCGTCGCGGTCATCAACAGATCCGGTCGCTGGGTGAGCGCGACGACCGCGAGCGCACCGCGGCTGACGTTGAACGCGGCGTCGCGGTGCGGAACCGTCTCCGGCAGCAGTCCGCGGGTGAGCGCGGTCGACGAACGCTCGGACGGCACCAGTGCCACCACTCGGACGTCGGGGTGCACCGGCAACCGCACCGCGCGGTAGAGGCGCTGCGCATCGTCGTCGTCCGAGGTCTCGCTCCACGACACCACTGCCCCGCCCAGCACGCTGGCGGCGGCATTGTCGGGATGTCCCTCGAACTCCGACGACAGCTGCACCAGCTGCGCGTCGGTGAGCTCGAGTTCGGGAGCCGCCTTGCGGGCGAGTCCGTTGGCCGCAGCCAGGCCACCGACAGCGGCCGAGGCCGAGGAACCGAGCCCGCGCGAGTGCGGAATGGCGTTCCGGCACACCACATCCAGGCCATCGGCCCACACTCCCGCCGCTTCGAGACCCCGCTCGATGGCGCGGACGACGAGGTGCGACGGACCCCACGGCACGTCGTCGGCGCCCTCACCCTCGACCCGGACGGTCAGGCCCGACTCGGTGGTGGTGACCGTGATCTCGTCGTACAGACCCAGCGCCAGCCCCAGGGTGTCGAATCCCGGACCGAGATTCGCACTGGACGCGGGGACGCGCGCGGTCACCGTGAGTCCGATGGGGAGGGTCTGTGTCATCGTCTGGTTCCGAGTCGTGGTCCGGGTCGTCTCGTCCTGGTTCGCCGGCGTGGCTGCCGTGTCCCTGGCCGCGGTCACTACGCCAGCTCGAGGGCGGAGGCGACAGCCACGGGGTCGACCGGGATCGGCTGCACCGCAGGCATGCCCGCGAGCGCGGTGTCGGGATCCTTGAGGCCGTTGCCGGTGACGGTGCAGACCACGGTCAGGCCGGAATCGAGCCAGCCCTCCTTGCGCGCGGCGAGCAGGCCCGCGACGCTGGCGGCCGACGCCGGCTCCACGAAGACACCCTCGGTGGCCGCGATCAGGCGGTACGCCTCGAGGATCTCCTCGTCGGTCGCGGCACGGAACGCGCCGTTCGACTCCTCCTTGGCGGCGACGGCACCGTCCCACGACGCGGGTGCGCCGATGCGGATCGCGGTCGCGATGGTCTCGGGATCCTTGACCGGGGCGCCGTGCACCAGCGGAGCGGCACCGGCGGCCTGGACACCGAGCATGCGCGGACGCACCGAGGTGATCCCGTCGGCGAAGTACTCCGAGTAGCCGCGCCAGTAGGCGGTGATGTTGCCGGCGTTACCGACGGGCAGCGCGTGCACGTCGGGGGCCTTGCCGAGGGCGTCGCAGATCTCGAATGCGGCGGTCTTCTGGCCCTCGATACGCACCGGGTTGACCGAGTTGACCAGGCCGATGGTCGGGAACTCGGCGGTGGTCTTGCGAGCCAGCTCGAGGCAGTCGTCGAAGTTGCCCTGCACCTGGATGATTCGCGCGCCGTGCATGACGGCCTGCGCGAGCTTGCCCATCGCGATCTTGCCCTGCGGAACCAGCACGGCGCAGCCCATCCCGGCCTTGGCGGCGTACGCGGCGGCGGAGGCGGAGGTGTTACCGGTGGACGCGCACAGCACGGCCTGCTGGCCGCGGGCGAGGGCGTCGGTGACGGCCATCGTCATGCCGCGGTCCTTGAAGGAACCGGTGGGGTTGAGGCCCTCGACCTTGAGGTACACGTCGCAGCCGGTGAGCTCCGACAGGTGCCCGGCGGGCAGCAGCGGCGTGCCGCCCTCGCGCAGGGTGACGGTCTTCCAGTTCGGTCCGATCGCGAGCCGGTCACGGTAGGCCTCGATCAGTCCCGGCCACGGCGTGTGGACGGGGGTGGTCTTGGTATCGGCCTTGGGGTTGGCGCCGGTCATTCGGAGGTACCTTCCAGTCGGAGCACGCTGGTCACAGCGGTTACAGATTCGAGTTCGGCAAGGGCGGCAACCGTTTCCGACAGTGCCGCGTCGTTCGCGAGGTGAGTGACGACCACCAGGCGCGCGCCGTCGCCGGCGCCCTCCTGCCGGACCGTGGAGATGCTGACGCCACGCTTGGCGAACTCGGCGGAGACCGCCGAGAGGACGCCGGCGCGGTCGGCGACCTGCATGTTCACGTAGTACCGGGTGGGAATGTCGCCCATCGGCGCGATCGGCAGGTCCGCGTACTTGGACTCGCGGGGTCCGCGTCCGCCGTGCACGCGGTTGCGCGCGGCCATGACGAGGTCGCCCATGACGGCCGACGCGGTGGGAGCGCCACCGGCGCCCTGGCCGTAGAACATCAGGCGGCCCGCGGCGGCGGACTCGACGACCACGGCGTTGTAGGCGCCGTTGACACCGGCGAGGGGGTGCTCGCGCGGGACGAGCGCCGGGTACACGCGGGCGGAGACGCGCTCGCTGCCGTCCTCGCCGACGATGCGCTCGCAGATCGACAGCAGCTTGATCGTGCAGTCCAGCGACTTCGCGGCATCGAGGTCGGCGGAGGTGATCTTCGAGATGCCCTCGCGGTACACGTCACCGGCAGTGACGCGGGTGTGGAACGCGATCGATGCGAGGATCGCGGCCTTCGACGCCGCGTCGAAGCCCTCGACGTCGGCGGTCGGGTCGGCCTCGGCGTAACCCAGACGACCGGCCTCGGCGAGCGTGTCGGCGTAGTCGGCGCCGGTCTCGTCCATCGCGGACAGGATGAAGTTGGTGGTGCCGTTGACGATGCCGAGGACGCGGTCCACACGGTCACCGGCGAGGGACTGGGTCAGCGGGCGGATCACCGGGATCGCGCCGGCGACGGCGGCCTCGAAGTACAGGTCCACGCTCTGCCGCTCTGCCGCCTCGGCGAGTTCGCCGGTGTACTCGGCGAGCAGGGCCTTGTTGGCCGTCACCACGGACTTGCCCGCGTTGAGCGCTGCGAGCACCAGCTTGCGCGGCAACTCGATACCGCCGATCACCTCGACGACCACGTCGACGTCGTCGCGGGTCACGAGGGACTCCGCGTCGGTGGTCAGCAACTCCCGCGGCACGCCGCGATCACCGTCGATGCGGCGCACCGCGACACCGCGCAGTTCCAGACGCGCACCGACTCGGGCCTCGAGGTCCGTCGAGTGGTCCCGGATGATCCGAGCCACCTCGCTGCCCACGGTCCCGAGGCCGAGAACAGCCACCCCGATGGCGCGCTGCGCCGATTCGCTGGTCACTCCGAAACCTCCAAGCTGAGCAGATCTTCCACAGTTTCCCTACGCAAGATTAGGCGTGAGGCGCCGTCTCGCACTGCCACCACGGCTGGGCGGGTGAGCAGGTTGTACCGGCTGGACATCGAATAGCAGTATGCGCCCGTCGCCGCGACCGCGAGCAAATCTCCGGGACCCAGGTCGTCCGGCATCCACGCGTCGCGGATGACGATGTCACCACTTTCGCAATGCTTGCCGACGACACGCGCGACGACGGGCTCGCCGTCGCTGTCCCGCGAGACCAGACGCGCATCATATTCCGCCTGGTACAGCGACGTGCGGATGTTGTCACTCATGCCGCCGTCGACGCTGATGTACCGCCGGGTCGCACCGGCGTCGAGGGTGACGTCCTTGATGGTGCCGACCTCGTACAGCGTGATGGTGCCCGGACCGGCAATCGCGCGGCCGGGTTCGACCATGAGGGTCGGGGTGGGCAGTCCCGCGGCCTCGGACTCGGTGGCGACGATGTGCGCGAGCTTGGCCGCGAGCTGGTCCACGGGCGGCGGATTGTCGCTGGACAGGTACGAGATACCGAGACCGCCGCCGAGGTCGACGATCGACAGCTGCGCGGTCTTCTCCGGCCCGAAACGGTCGACGATCTCGCGCATCAGCCCGATCACGCGGTGCGCGGCCAGCTCGAAGCCGTCGACCTCGAAGATCTGCGAGCCGATGTGGCTGTGCAGACCGACCAGTCGCAGGTTCGCCGAAGCGAACACGGCGGCAGCCGCCTCCATGGCCTTGCCGCCGGACAGCGAGAACCCGAACTTCTGGTCCTCGTGGGCGGTCGCGATGAACTCGTGGGTGTGCGCCTCGACACCGACCGTGATCCGGATCAGCACGTCCTGCACGACACCGTGCCGAGCCGCGACCTCGTCCAGGCGGTCGATCTCGACCATCGAGTCGAGCACGATGTGCCCGACGCCGGCGGTGACCGCGGTGTCGAGTTCGGCGACGGACTTGTTGTTGCCGTGCATCGTGATGCGCCCGGCGGGGAACCCGGCGTGCAGCGCGACGGCGAGTTCGCCGCCCGATGCGACGTCCATCGACAGTCCCTCGTCACGCACCCAGCGGGCGATCTCGGCGGACAGGAACGCCTTGGACGCGTAGTGCACGCGCTCGGCGCCGCCGAACGCGCGCGCCATTTCGCGGCACCGGGACCGGAAGTCGTCCTCGTCGACGACGAACAGCGGGGTGCCGTACTTCGCGGCCAGGTCGGTGACCGGGACACCGGCGATGCGGACGACACCGTCGGCGCCACGCTCGGCGCCACGCGGCCACACCTGCGCGGGCAGCGCCGTCATCGCCGACGCCGTGGTCGGACGCGGCGGCAGCCCGGGGGCGTGCTGGATCTCGGCGTGCCGGGGACCGGCGGGATGCGCGTTCACATGCGCTCCGGGGTGGAGACGCCGAGCAGTCCGAGACCGTTGGCCAGCACCTGACGCGACGCGTCGCACAGGGCCAGACGCGCGGTGTGCAGGTCGCCGGCCTCCTCCTCGCCCTGCGGCAGGATGCGGCACGCGTCGTAGAAGCGGTGGTAGGTGCCCGCGAGCTCCTCGAGGTACCGCGCGATGCGGTGCGGCTCGCGCAGGTCGGCGGCCTTCGCCACGACGCGCGGGTACTCGCCGATGGTGCGGATGAGGTCGCCCTCGCGGTCGTGCGTGAGCAGACCCAGGTTCGGGTTCTCCGCGCTCAACCCCAGGTCGGCGGCGTTGCGGGCGATCGAGCACAGGCGCGCGTGCGCGTACTGGACGTAGTACACCGGGTTCTCGTTGCTGGTGCTGGTCCACAGCTCGAGGTCGATGTCGATGCTCTGGTCCACCGACGAGCGCACCAGGACATACCGGGCGGCGTCGACGCCGATCGCCTCGACGAGATCGTCGAGGGTGATGACGGTGCCGGCTCGCTTGCTCATCTTCACGGCCACGCCGCCGCGAACGAGGTTGACCATCTGCCCGATCATGACCTCGACGGTGTCCGGATCGTCACCGAACGCGGCCGCGGCGGCCTTGAGGCGGCCGATGTAGCCGTGGTGGTCGGCGCCGAGCATGTAGATGCACAGGTCGAAGCCGCGGGCCCGCTTGTTCTGGAAGTACGCGATGTCACCGGCGATGTAGGCCGCGTTGCCGTCCGACTTGATGACGACGCGGTCCTTGTCGTCACCGAAGTCGGTGCTCTTGAGCCACCACGCACCGTCCTCGTGGTACAGGTTGCCGGAGCTCTTGAGGGTCTCGACCGCCGTCTCCACCGCGCCCGACTCGAACAGCGAGTTCTCGTGGAAGTAGACGTCGAAGTCGACGCCGAACTCGTGGAGCGTGCGCTTGATGTGGGTGAACATCAGCTCGACGCCGATGGACCGGAAGGTCTCGTGGCACTCGGCCTCGGGCAGCTCGAGGACGCCCGGGGCCTGCTTCTGCACATCGGCGGCGATGTCGACGATGTATTCGCCGGCGTACCCGTCCTCCGGCGCCGGTTCGCCCTTCGCCGCGGCGATCAGCGAACGCGTGAAGCGGTCGATCTGGGCGCCGTGGTCGTTGAAGTAGTACTCGCGCGTCACGTCGGCGCCCTGCGTGGACAGGATACGGCCCAGCGCGTCGCCGACCGCGGCCCAGCGGGTTCCACCGAGGTGGATGGGGCCGGTGGGGTTCGCGGAGACGAATTCGAGGTTGATCCGCTTCCCGGCGAGCGCGTCACCCGCGCCGTACGCCGCGCCCGCCTCGAGCGCCTTCGCGACGATCGCGCCCTGCGCGTCGGCTGCGAGGCGAATGTTGAGGAAGCCGGGTCCCGCGACGTCGGCCGAGTCGATGCCCTCGGACGCCGTCAGCGCCTCCGCCAGCCAGGTGGCCAGATCGCGGGGATTGACGCCGGCCTTCTTGGCGACCTGCATCGCCACGTTGGTGGCGTAATCGCCGTGCTCGGGATTTCGCGGACGCTCGACCGTCAACGTCGCGGGCAGTACGGATACGTCGAGTCCGTGCTCGGCGAGCACCTTCGCGGCGGTCCCTCGGAGCAGTTCGGCAAGGTCGGCTGGAGTCACAGGAGTCCATCTTATTGCCTGGACGAGCACACCGATTACCCAGTATCGCCCTCTCAGAGGTTTCACTCAGGGTCGGAACGTACAGTGGTGAAGCCTGAGGGGGATCGGGGAGGCTACATACTCCTCGGAGATGCCCTATGTCCAATCACCGAAAGAGCACTCATCGATGCCCAGCGGTTCGGAAAGTCGCGGTCCCGGAAATAACAACACCCGGGCCAAGTCAGCCAAGGCAATCAAGGCAGCGAAGAACAAGGGCGGGGTGCCTGCCGCCAAGCGCGGCGGGGGCACGGCGCGCCAGATTCCGTGGCTGACCATCGGCGCGGTCATCGCCGTCGTCGCCCTGATCGGCGTCCTCGCGATCAACATCTTCCCGAAGTACCAGGATCAGCAGGCGGTGGCGAAGTTCACCCCGTCCGAGTCCAATCAGGATCCGTCGACAGCGATCGACGGCGTCGTCACGGTCGACTACCCGGCCGGCGTGCACGTCGACGCGACCCAGCGGGTCGCGTACGACCAGACCCCGCCGTTCGGCGGACCGCACGATTCCGTGTGGGCCACATGCATGGGCACCGTGTACGCCGATCCGATCCGCACCGAGAACGCCGTCCACTCGCTCGAACACGGCGCGATCTGGATCGCGTACAACCCCGACAAGATCGACGACGCGCAGCGCAAGCAGCTCGAGGAGCGTGCAAGCTCCCGTGACGGCTACATGCTGATGTCTCCGTACCCGGGCATGGACTCCCCGATCT
The DNA here is from genome assembly GCF_050433545.1 of Rhodococcus sp. BE178. NCBI lineage: Bacteria > Bacillati > Actinomycetota > Actinomycetes > Mycobacteriales > Nocardiaceae > Rhodococcus > Rhodococcus sp. BE178. The sequence goes on from NZ_JBNPXA010000007.1 coordinate 25,728, forward strand.
CGCTGCAGTCGTGGGGACACCAGCTCGAGGTCGACACCGCCGATGACGAGCGCATCGACCAGTTCATCGCCGCCCTGCGCCTCAACCGGTACGCCTACCCCGAGGTCGGCGCGAGCTGCTCGACGATCCCCGGCTCGTTCGATCCCGCCAACCCGCCTCCGTTCGACGCGGCCGCGCCGGGACCGGACGCGGTCCCGATGGACGGCGGCGGCATCACGCCGGACGCGAGTGAGACCGGCGGCGGCGCCGGTCTGCCCAATGGCATGCAGATTCCGACCGAACTCCAGCAGCCGGCGCCCGCGACCGGCGGAAACGGCTGACCGACCCGATGACCGACAACCAGAACCAGGCCGAGGCCGGTCCCGCTCCGTCCAGCCGCAGTCAACGAACGGCGCTCACCGTGATCGGGCTGATCGGTGTCCTGGCCATCGGATTCGCGCTCGGGATCTTCGTGAAGCTGCCGCTGAACGACGACACCACCACAGTCCCGAAATCTGATTCCGTCGACGTCGGGTTCGCGCAGGACATGACGGTCCATCACAACCAGGCCATCGACATGGCCACGATCGCGCTGACGAAGTCGGGCGATCAGGCGGTGAAGAACCTCGCGTACGACATCCTGACGACCCAGCAGAACCAGGTCGGCCAGATGCAAGGCTGGCTGGCCCTGTGGGATCAGGCGCCACTGCCCAGCGGCGGGTACATGACCTGGATGACCGAGGGCGAGGGCCACGGTCATTCGGACCACGCAGCGGCATCGACGGCGGAGCCGGCGCAGGACTCCAGCTCGATGCCGGGTATGGCGAGCCCCGAGGAGATGTCGGCGCTGGGACAGTCGTCGGGGCCGGCGCTCGACGTGATGTTCCTTCAGCTCATGCTGCGGCACCATCAGGGTGGGCTCCCGATGATGCAGTACGCCGAGCAGTACGCGGACGTTCCGGTGGTTCGTAACCTCGCGAAGACGATGGTCGCGACGCAGCAGGGCGAGTCGACGCTCATCACGGGCATGCTCGCGGAGCGGAACGCCGCCCCGCTACCGATGAACTAGTCGGTACGCCTGTGGACCGGGCGGCGCATCCTCGAACGGGTGTGCCGCCCGGTCTCGTTTCCGCGCCGACCGGCCGAGAAACACCGATCTACCAGGCGATGTGGATGATCGCCGACAATGCGCTACGCTAACTCCGCCCACTGGCACACCGGATTTCCGGTGCGCCCCCGTAGCTCAGGGGATAGAGCGTTCGCCTCCGGAGCGAAAGGCCGCAGGTTCGAATCCTGCCGGGGGCACCGAGAAGGCCCCACTCTTTCGAGAGTGGGGCCTTCGGCCGTTTCCGGGCATGGTCCGTGACGTCAGTAGGCCCCCCGGGCTCCCGATCGCAGATCGAGTCCCCACGCGCCCACACCGCACAACACGATCGCTGCGAGGGCAACCGCGGCGGCGGGCGCCGAGACCGACACCTGCGGTTCGAAGACCGACGACGACGCGTAGTCGGCGTACCGTTCGGTGATCGTCCAGGCCGCTGCCGCGATGCCCGGGATCCCGACGGTGAACGGTAGCGAGAGTCCGACCGTGGACGCAGGCGCAGCTGTGGGCAGGCAGGTACCGACCACGTACCCCGCTGCGGCGGGCAGCACGAACATGGAGGCGATCGAGCGGAGATCCCACTCGGGTGCCACCAGGGACGCCGCAGCCACCGCCGCCAGGAGCGCGAACCCGGCCACCGGAACCGGCCACCGGAGCCCCGTCGCGACTCCGGCGACGATCAGCGCGGCCGGAATCGCGAGGGCCCACCAGTCGGTGCTCGACCACGGCATTCCCCCTGTTGCCGCGGCGAGTACCGCGGCACCGGCGAACACCACCTGCCCGTCACGCCCGGGCAACTGCCACGCGATCCAGGCAACCAGCGCCACCGTCACACCGACGTACGGATACCACCACTCGGGACGCGCCCCCGACTCGATCAGGATCCAGTTGGCCGCGAAGGCCGCGACGGGCAGTGCGGCGGCGACCGCGAGCCACCGGGTGTCGACCCGCGCAGTCCACGAAACTCTCCGATCGACGAGAGCCGTCAGGACGACCAGGACCGCGGCTACGACGGCGGGCCACAGGCCCACCACGCCCGACTGCTCCACGGACTCGCGCGACGTCAGCGGGGCATAGCCGATCCAACCCGAGTCCGCACTACCGAACCGACGCAGGTCGACGACGGACCCCGACAGCAGGAAGGCACCGATGGCACCCCCGGCGAGCGCGGCCTGGACGTTCCGATCGCGGGCGGCGAGAGGTGAGATCGCACCCAGAACCATGCCTGCGGCAACGGAATTCGAGTACAGGAGCACCGCCGGATCGTCGGGATACGACAGCACCTCCGGCAAGGCGAGCAGCAGCAGCCCGGCCACGGCAGCGGCCGTCACCAGCGTCACCGAGCGCCGCCGGGTCAATGCAACCGTCACCAGCACGGCCACGACGGCGGCACACGCGACACCCGCCCCGTTCGCGGAGAGGGCGTCGGGCAGCCCGCTCCCGCCCCTGACGTAGTCGTCGGGCATCGGCGACCACAGCACCCGACCGGCGAGCACACCGCACAGCAGTGCGGCGAGCACGGGCACGATCCGAGCGACACGACTCATCCCACTCCCCTCCACAACTCTCCAGCTTCCGGGCCCTGCATGGCCTGCAACTCGGCCACCACGTCGGCCATCCGCCGATCCTGGTCGGGGTTCTCGGGCAGCGCCAGCGTGACACCCTGCGCGACGCCGTCCAGACGCCGACTGATCGCGTCGGCGAGCGTGTCGTAGCGCGCGGTAGGCACGATCGTGCCGAGGACGTCGTCGGTGACGATGTCGCGCAACCGATCCCAGTCCTCGCAACGGACCAGGTCGGACAACCGCCCCTGGAGGTCGGGGAAGCCGTGACGCTCGAGCGCACCGCGGTAGGCCGGCGTCAAGTACAGGAACGCGAACAGGCGGCGGCGACGTTCGCGTTCCTCGGCGACGTCCGCGTCGGTCGCGCCGGTGATCACCTGCAGTCCGGCAACGACATCGAAGCCGTCGAGGCAGCGACCTACCGTCGACGCACCTTCGGTCAGCGCCGGCACGCATTCGTCGACGAGGTAGCGCGGATCGGAGTTGGTGGGGTGGGTGACGAGGCCGTCCGCGCACTCTCCTGCGACGCGGCACATGAGCGGTCCCACGCCGCCCAGGTAGATCGGGGGCATCGGGGTTGCCGAATCGGGGCCCGGGTTGAAGTACGGCTGCATCCGCGTGAAGCGGTACCTGTCCCCCTCGTACGCAACGAGTTCTCCGGTGCGGAACGTCGCGAACGCGGCCCGCACGACGCCGACGTATTCACGCATCGCCGCCGCGGGCGCGCTCCACGGCATTGCGTACCGCTCTTCGATGTTCTGCCGGATCTGGCTGCCGAGACCGAGATGGAACCGTCCGCCGGACAGCTTCGACAGGTCCCATGCGGTGTAGGCGGTCACGAGCGGGCTGCGCACGAACGCGAGCGCCACCGAGGTCCGCACCGTGATCCGTTCGGTGGCCTGCAGCGCGAGCAACGCGAGCAGGAACGGGTCGTGCACGGTCTCCGAGACGTGGAGGCCGTCGTAGCCGGCGGCCTCCACGCGTCGGGCGAACTCGGCCACCTTCGACAGATCGATGGCGGGATCGGTTCCGGTGTAGACCTTCATCCGTCAGTTCTACCCGGCGAATTGCCGGATTTCGCAGTGACGCGGTGCGTATGGCCGCGGTTCGTGTGATTGCGGTTACCATCGCTTCTCGTGGTCGACAGCATGGTGGGGGCGGAGCATGCATCCGCGAGCGGGCAGGCACGAGCAGACGATCGGGCGGCGTCGAGGTGGGGGCTTCGACGTGCGCGACTGATCGCGATCGTCGCGGCAATCGTCGGCATCGTGTCGGCGCTGGTCATACCTTTACTGCCGGTGCATCAGGAGCAGGCGACGCTGTCGTGGCCGCAGAACGGCGTCACGACCAGCGTCGAGGCGCCCCTCGTGTCGTATGCGCCCTTCACCTTCGACGCCCGCATCCCGTGCGCGACGGCCGCGGGCCTCGACGACGGAGGCCTTCTGGTCTCGACGATTCCCGCCGGTGCGCCGGGAACAGAGCAGTACGGCCTCATCGCCAAGACCGTGGCGGCGTCGGAGTCCACACCCGCCCGCCTGGAGGTGATCCTCCGCGACAGGTCGCTGATCTCGACTCCGCTGTCGGAACTGCGCGGCGTCGACTGCGCGATCGTCATCTCGTCCGATTCGAACCGGACGACGGCGTCGATCACGGGCCCCGGCGGGGAGTTGACGACGAAGACTGTCGAGGGCGACGTCCGCCCCCAGATGGTCGGCGTGTTCAGCGATCTCGACGGTTCGGCACCGGCCGGGTTGCAGGTGACCGCGGAACTCGACACCCGGTTCTCCACGACGCCCACGCTGATCAAGATCGTCGCGATGATCGTCGCGGTGCTGGCGACGTTGCTGGCCCTGCTCGCGCTGCATCGACTCGATCTGACGGACGGCCGCCGGGCGCGCCGTTTCCTGCCCGCCCGGTGGTGGCGTTTCGGGGTCGTGGACGTGGTCGTCATCGGAACGCTGCTGCTGTGGCACTTCATCGGCGCGACCACTGCCGACGACGGCTACCAGTACACGATGGCGCGCTCGGCGCAGTCGTCCGGCTACATGTCCAACTACTTCCGCTACTTCGGTGTCCCGGAGACCCCGTTCGGCACCCCGTACTACTACATCTTCGGACTGCTCGACGACATCTGGAACGCGAGTCCGTGGGTGCGCCTGCCGGCGCTGCTCGCGGGCATCGTGACGTGGATGGTGCTCAGTCGCGAGGTGGTGCCGCGGCTCGGTGCCGCGGCGCGCACGAGTCGCCTCGCGCTCTGGACGGGCGCGTTGGGCTTCCTCGCGGTGTGGTTGCCGTACAACAACGGCCTGCGTCCGGAACCGATCGTCGCGGCCGGTGTGCTGCTCACCTGGTGCTCGGTGGAGCGGGCGATCGCGACCCGGCGCCTGCTGCCGGCGGCGGTCGCGATCCTCGTCGCCGCCGCGACGCTCTCGGTCGGGCCCTCCGGAATCATCTGTTTCGCTGCACTGCTCGCCGGACTGCGGCCGCTCCTGCGGATCGTGATCGCACGCGCGAAGACCGTCGGTTTTGCGGCGCTGTTGTTGCCGCTCGTGGCCGCCGGCACCGCCATACTCGTCGCGATCTTCGCCGACCAGACGCTCGCGGTCGTCCCGGCGATGCAGGACGCCCACGACGCCGGCGGCCCGAGCGAGAAGTGGTTCAGCGAGAACCTGAGGTACCAGTGGTTGCTCAACGACACCGCCGACGGCTCGCTCTCGCGGAGGTTCGGCATCTTCGTGATGTTCCTGGGGCTCGCGGTCTCCGTCCTCGCGATGTTGCGCAAGGGAGGACGCATCCCCGGCACCTCGGCCGGTCCGTCCCGCCGCATCATCGGGGTCACGTTCGGCGCTGTCGCGCTGATGATGTTCACGCCCACCAAGTGGACGCACCACCTCGGCGTCTTCGCCGGCCTGGCGGGTGCCCTCGCTGTGCTCACCGCAGTCGCCGTCAGCACGGCGGTGCTGCGCTCGCCCCGTAACCGTGCTCTGTTCGCAGCCGGGATCCTGTTCCTCCTGGCGTTCACGTTCATCGGGACGAACAACTACTGGTACGTGTCGGCGTGGGGTGTGATGTGGTGGGACAAGCCGCCGTCGCTCGCCGGCACCGGAGCTGCGACCGTGCTGTTCGGTGGGGCGATCGTGATGGTCGCGGTTGCCGCGTGGTGTCACGTCCGCGATTCCCGTGTACCCGAACCTGGTTCCCGCACCCGGTGGTTGTGGGCGCTGCCCCCGCTGACGATCGCCGCCGCCGCGATGGTGCTGTTCGAGGTGCTCTCGCTCGCGAAGAGCACGGTGAGCCAGTACCCCGCGTACTCGGTCGGCAGATCGAACTTCGACGCGCTGCGTGGCCAGAACTGCGGGCTCGCGAACGACGTGCTGCTCGAAACCGATCCGAATGCGTCCATGCTGCAACCGCTCTCGGGCGACGCGGCGACCGCGCTCGCCGGCACCGAATCCACCGGGTTCGGGCCCAACGGCGTCGCGTCTGATCTCAGCGCCGACGCGGAGACCGCGGCATCGGGCACCGCAAACATGGTCAACCCCGACACGACGACCACGACGACGGACACCGCGGCCGGAACGGGCGGCGGCGAGGGATCGGTGGGCGTCAACGGCAGCTCAGTCGCGCTGCCGTACGGGCTCGACCCCGCCACCACGCCCGTGCTCGGCAGCTACCGCACCAGCGAGCAGACCCCGGCGTCACTGGTCAGCGGCTGGTACGGTCTGCCGGCCGTGGGCGACGACGGCACCCGCGGCGACATCGTCTCGATTGCGGTCGCCGGGCGGATCCGCTCGATGGACCGCGACGGCATCGTCACGTACGGCCAGGACCTCGAGCTCGAGTACGGCGTCCGCCGACCCGACGGTTCGGTGGACGTCCTGGGCCGGGCGCTGCCCTTCGACATCGGGCCCGAGCCGTCGTGGCGGAACGTGCGGGTTCCCCTGGACCAGTTGCCCGCCGAGGCCGACGCGGTTCGTCTCGTCGCCTCCGACGAGGACCGCGATCCCGATCAATGGCTCGCGGTCACTCCTCCGCGAGTTCCGCAGACGCGAACCCTCCAGGACGTCGTCGGGTCCGACACCCCGGTGCTCGCGGACTGGGCCGTGGGGCTCCAGTTCCCGTGCCAGCAGCCGTTCTCGCATCTGAACGGTGTCGCGGAGGTGCCCGGGTACCGGATCCTTCCCGATCGCCCGGGTGCGGTCTCGACGAACCGGTGGGAGGACCATTTCGGTGGTGGCCCGCTGGGCTGGACCGACCAACTGTTGACCGCCGAGACGATCCCTTCGTATCTCGATCACGACTGGCGTCGGGACTGGGGACAGATCGAACAGTTCACGCCGCGCAACGAGTCCGCGGTGCCGGCCGAACTGACGACGGTGACGGAACGGCGGTCGGGGCTGTGGAACCCGGGTCCGATGACCCTGCGTTTCTGACGGCCCGCGAATTGACGTCGATCCCTTGACTTGGGGCGGCGAGCGAGAATACTTAAGTGGGTGCTTAAGTATTCCGCGCCGCTCGACGGGGTGTTCCACGCACTGTCGGATCCGAGTCGGCGCGGAATGGTCGAGCGACTCAGCCGCGGCTCGGCCTCGGTCAGCGAGCTCGCGGCGCCGTTCGACATGTCACTGCCCGCCGTGGTGCAGCACCTCCGGGTGCTGGAGGCGTCCGGACTCGTCCGGTCCGAGAAGATCGGCCGAACCCGCACGTACCAGCTGATCCCGGGCGCTCTCGACCGCGCCGGACAGTGGATCGCCCAGCGGCGCACCACCAGGGAGCGTCGACTCGACCGACTCGGCGAGTACCTCACCGAGACCGACGAAGCACGCTGATTCGTAAGGAGCAGCCATGAGCACCCGATCGGTCACCCATTCCACATTCGTCATCGAACGCACCTACGACGCCGGCCCGGAACAGGTCTTCCACGCGTTCGCCGACCCCGACACCAAGGCCCGCTGGTTCACCGCCCCCGACGAATGGGTGTCGGGCGAGAACACGATGGACTTCCGTGTCGGCGGTCGCGAGACCACCGCGGGCGGGCCGAAAGACGGCCCGGTGCATTCGTTCTCGTCCATCTACCAGGACATCGTGCCGAACGAGCGAATCGTCTACACGTACGACATGCACATGGACGACGTCCGGACCTCCGTGTCGCTGGCGACGATCGAGTTGTTCCCGTCCGGGGCCGGCACTCGGCTGATGATGACCGAGCACGGCGCGTTCCTCGACGGCTACGACGACGCCGGGTCCCGCGAGGAAGGCACAAATCTTCTACTCGACGCGCTCGGGGCCGCCCTGGCGGCCGAGTCCGCATCGGCGTAATCGTCGATCCCGACGACGGAGGCCGGTTACGGAGCCCCGAACTCCGGTCGATCCCGGTGTGCCCGCTCGAGGACCGCAGCGATCGCCGCGCGGGCTTGCGGGCTGTTGCGCCAGCAAGTCGACCCGGTGACGGCAGCCCCCGCGTCGAGGATGTCGTCGGCGTGGACGGATCGCAATGCGTCGAAGCTGTCGTGGCCCATGTCTTCGAGCCGTCGCACCACGGTGGGCCCGACACCCTTCAGAGCCAACAGGGCCGACCGTTCGCTGTCATCGAATGCCACGGGGGTGACACTACCGGCAGGTCTGAACGCCTAGCTAGCTAGCGTTGCGGTTCGATGATCGCCGTGATCGAGTCGATCTCGGCGCTCGGGATCGCGAAGTGTTCGGTGATCGCGACGGTGAGGGTGTCGCGTCCGAAGCTCATGTCGAGCAGGAAGCGGGCCACCACGTCGGTGCCCCACTCCCGGAACTCGAGGTCCCGGACGGCGCTGATCGGCCGGTACTGCGCTCCGTTCTCGAGCATGGCGCGAATCTCGTCGCCGGAATCGCCTGTGCGCTGGCCGTTCTCGTAGCGGTGACAGTGCCGGGCGAGCCGGACCTTGCTGGTGTCGTGGGTGACGAGGGAGTCGATGCATTCGCGCGCCATCGCCACCCGCGGGGTGTCGGTGGGACCGCCGGTCTCCTCGGCGATCCCGGCGAGCAGCGGGACCGCGAGGTCGCGGCGGCAGATGAGCAGGTCGGGCAGGTACGGATGGGGTTCGTTGTAGCGCAGGGGCGTCCCGTCGATCCGGGAACAGTGCAGTCCGGCGGCCAGAGCGACGCCCACCGGTGCCGCCGAGTCCCATTCCCATTGCCCACCGGCGTGCACGTACGCGTCGGCCTCACCGCGCAGCACCGCCATCGCCTTCGCCCCCGCCGACCCCATCGGGGCGACGTCGGCGCCGACCCGCCGGGCCAGCGCGTCGACGAACTGCGGTGGCCGGCTGTCGCTCACCAGGATTCGTGGCCGAGCACGGTCGGTGGCGACGGCGTGGACCGCACCGCTGACGTACACCTCGCGGCGCGCGGGTTGTGCGACGGCGGCGGCGGTGATGCCGAGTCCCCGCTCCCACAGCGCGACGTGGACGGCCCAGTCGGTGCGGCCCACGAGGCCGTACTCCCGGGAGCCGTCGAGCGGGTCGATGATCCAGACCCGCGAACTGTCCAGGCGCGCAGGATCGTCCGCGGACTCCTCGGACAGCACGGCGTCGCCGGGCCGGGCGGCGGCCAGCCCGTCCAGCAACAGGACGTTGGCCGCCTTGTCGCCGCGTCGGCCCAGTTCCTTCGCGGCCGCCCGGTCGAGCGGGGTCTCCCCCAGCTCGCGGGCGCGGATCTCCAGTAGCAGGTCGCCCGCGCGAGCGGCGAGGTCGGCGGCGAGTTCGGCGTCGGTGCTCACAGGTGCAGATACTCCATGATCTTCGCGGCCTGCGCGACCGGGTCGCCGTCCTCGGGCCGCAGCACCAGTTCGGCGTCCTCGGGCGCCTCGTACGGGTCGTCGACGCCGGTGAAGCCGGTGATCTCCCCCGCCCGCGCCTTGGCGTACATGCCCTTCGGGTCGCGCGCCTCGCACTGTTCGATCGGGGTGTCGACGAACACCTCGACGAACGGCAGCCCGGCCTCCTCGTGCAGGCGGCGCACCCGGTCCCGGTCCGCGCGGTACGGACTGATGAGCGATGCGATCGCGACGGTGCCGCCGTCCGCGAGCAGCTGCGAGACCGCACCCACCCGACGGGCGTTCTCGGCGCGGTCCGCGGCAGTGAAACCGAGGTCGGCGTTGAGTCCGTGCCGGAGATTGTCGCCGTCGAGCCGGTAGGCCGGCACCCCGGCCGCGACCAGGCGGCGTTCGAGTTCGACGGCCACGGTGGACTTGCCGGACGCCGACAACCCGGTGAGCCACACGGTCATCCCGCGCGTGGCCCGCTCCTCCCGGGACACCGCGGCCGAGTGCCACACCACCTTCGATTCCTTGAGCGTCGGGCCGGTGATCATGCCGGCCGCGACGGTGTTGCCGGTCGAGTCGTCGACGAGGATGAAGCTGCCCGTGACCCGGTTGCGGCGGTACGGGTCGAACAGCAGCGGCTGCTGGGTGCGCAGCTGGATGCGTCCGATCTCGTTGAGCGTCAACGACTGCGCGGTCTCGTCGCGGTGCAGGGTGTTGACGTCGAGGCGGTAGTCGAGCCGGACGACCTGGCCCCTGGTGGCGCGCGTGGTGTGCAGCACGGTGTACCGGGCGTCCTCGCTGAGGGCCGACTGCTCGGTGAGCCAGCAGACCATCGCGTCCAGCTCCTGACCGACGAGCGGGCGGTTGTTGGGCCGGCACAGGGTGTCGCCGCGGCTCACGTCCAGGTCGTCGGCCAGCTGCACGCACACCGCGGACGGCGCGAACGCCTCCTTCACCGGCTCGCCGCCGGGCCCCCAGATCGCGGCGATCGTCGACGTGAATCCCGACGGCAGGGCGACCACCTCGTCGCCGGGTTTGAACACACCGCTGGCCACGGTTCCGGCGTAGCCGCGGAAGTCGTGCAGGTCGGCGTCGGTCTGCTGCTGCGGCCGGATCACGTACTGCACGGGCAGGCGCGCGTCGATGAGGTTGCGATCGGACGCGATGTGCACGTCCTCGAGATGGTGCAGCAGCGACGAACCCTCGTACCACGGCATGTTCTCGGTGCGGGTGACGATGTTGTCGCCCTTGAGTGCAGACACCGGGATGAACGTCAGGTCGTGCACGTCGAGTTTGGTTGCGAACTGGCCGAACTCGTCCTTGATCTCCTCGAATCGCTCCTGCGACCACTCGACGAGGTCCATCTTGTTCACACACAACACGAGGTGCGGGATCCCGAGGAGCGTCGACAGGAACGCGTGCCGCCGGGTCTGCTCGAGCACACCCTTGCGGGCGTCGACGAGGATCAGCGCGAGGTCCGCGGTCGAGGCGCCGGTGACCATGTTGCGCGTGTACTGCTCGTGACCGGGGGTGTCGGCGATGATGAACTTGCGCTGTGGGGTGGCGAAGTAGCGGTGCGCGACGTCGATCGTGATGCCCTGCTCGCGCTCGGCCCGAAGTCCGTCGGTGAGCAGAGCGAGATCGGTGTACTCGGTGCCCCGCTCGCGACTGCTGCGTTCGACCGCCTCGAGTTGGTCCTCGAAGATCGACTTCGAGTCGTACAGCAGGCGTCCGATCAGGGTGGACTTGCCGTCGTCGACGCTGCCCGCGGTCGCGACGCGGAGGAGTTGCTGGGTGTGCACCATCAGAAGTACCCCTCCTTCTTGCGGTCTTCCATCCCGGCCTCGGAGATCCGGTCGTCGGCGCGGGTGGCGCCGCGCTCGGTGATGCGGCTCGCGGCCACCTCGGTCACGACCTCGGCCGCGGTGACGGCCGACGACTCGACGCAGCCGGTGCACGTCGCATCGCCGACGGTGCGGAACCGGACGAGTTCGTCACGGGACTCCTCCCCCGGTAACAGGGACAGGAACCGCGTGTGCGCCAGCAGCATTCCGTCGCGCTCGACGACGGGTCGGCGGTGGGCGTAGTAGATCGACGGCAGCTCGATCTCCTCCGCGGCGATGTACTGCCAGATGTCGAGTTCGGTCCAGTTCGACAGCGGGAACACCCGGATGTGCTCGCCGCGGCGGTGTCGCCCGTTGTAGAGGCTCCACACTTCCGGGCGTTGCGCCTTGGGATCCCACTGGCCGAACTCGTCCCGGAAGCTGAACACCCGTTCCTTGGCGCGGGCCTTCTCCTCGTCGCGCCGGGCGCCGCCGAAGACCGCGTCGAAACGGTTGTCGCGGATGCCGCGGAGCAGGGTGTGCGTCTGCAGCCGGTTGCGGCTGGCCCGCGGGCCCGTCTCCTCCACCACGTGCCCGGCGGCGATGTCGTGCTCCACACTCGCCACGACCAGCCGCAGCCCCAGGCGGTCGACGGTCCGGTCCCGGAACTCGATGACCTCGTCGAAGTTGTGCCCGGTGTCGACGTGCATCACGGCGAACGGCAACGGCGCGGGCCAGAAGGCCTTCGCCGCGACGTGCAGCATGACCACCGAGTCCTTGCCGCCGGAGAACAGCAGCACGGGACGCTCGAACGTCGCGGCGACCTCACGGAAGATGTGGACCGCCTCGGCCTCGAGCGCCTGCAGGTGGGACAGCTCGTAGGTGGACGGGGACGCCAGGGGTGTCACGCGCGGCTCCTCGACGGATCAATCGGTACAGTTTTGTACCGGGTCGGTTCGCATACTGACTCTGAGCCGAGAATAGAACCGGTTCCACCGGGCGGTCAATGGCTCGCGATCACCCCGCGCCGTGGCCGAATGTCACATCGGTTCAGTCAGACCGAACGCATGTGACATTCGGCCGGTCAGGGGCGGACGGGACACCGACCGCCGACCTCCGCAGTCACGGCATCCGCGGCCGCCACGAGCGCCGCACCACGCCGTGCGATCTCCGCGCCACTGATCGCCCCACCCACGTCGAGCGTCAGCACGAGCGCCTGGTGGCCGTCCGCGTCGTAGACCGGCGCGGCGATCAGGCTCACCGGATACTCGACGTCGACCTCGGTCTCGCTGTGCAGATAGACACGCTCACCGAGGCTCGACACCATCTCGCCGATCAGCTCGCGAAGCTCCGTCGGTAGATCCCGACCGGCGACGCCCGCCATGAGCGAGAAGAGCTTGCGCCCGACCGGGGTGAGCCGCTCGACGAGGTAGCCGACCCGGCGGCAGTCGTCGACGACCCGCTGCAGGAGGTCACGGTCGAGGACGACCGGCAGCGCCGGCTCCCGCCGCAACCAGGCCTCGAGATCGTCGTCGCCGTCCCAGATCACGTACATGAGTCCGACCGGCGGGGCGAACGGATACGCCTGCCCCACCCGGGCCGCCGTGCGCCCCAGGGTGACCCCCGGTGGGTTGACGGTCTCGAGAATCATGACCTGGTCACCCACCACCGCAGACGCCGTACACACCGCACCGAACTCGGCGGCGATCTTGTCGAGTTGGGCACGCGCGATCGGCCCGATGGCGAATCCGCGCTGCGCGGCGCGTCCAGCGGCGATGAGCGCAGGACCGAGCCCGTACGTCTTCGACGCCAGATCACGGGTGAGGTATCCGCCGGACACCAATTCGGAGAGGATGCCGAGGCAGGTCGGCTTGCTGATCGCCAGCGTGCGCGCGAGTTCGGACAGCCCGAATCGCTGCTCCTCCCGAGCGACGAGGAAGTCGAGGATCTGGACGACCCGCGCCGTCGGCGGAGAACGGCGTCCACCGGACTCGGCGGGCTCGGCGACCCCTGCAGTCATTGACCACTCCTTGAAACACGTTCTATCGTCTGACGCATCGCATGTTCTACCACCCAGGTACATATTTGTACCACCGGATAGAAGGAGCAAGGTGTGCTGACGGATCCACTCGCCGAGGCCATGGCCGAGGCCGAGAAACTGGTCGAGAGCGCCCCCCATATTCGGTCGGAGCAGGACCTACTGGAGGGGATGCAGTACCTCGCCGGCGGAATCCTCGCGACCGTCCACGCGGCTTGGGCCACCGAGAAGACTCATCCGACCTTCATCCAGGGCACCGGGCCGTACACGAAGATGGGCCTCGACAATCCCGACACCCTGTACTTCGGGGCACGGATCAACGACGACGCCGAGTACATCGTGACCGGAACCCGCGGCACCACCGCCGACCTGAGCTTCCAGGTGCTCAGCGGCAACTACACCAACGCGAACGTGCCGGGCAGCGAGATCGCCTTCGACGACCGGGAACTCCACATCGAGGACGACGGGACGTTCGTCGCCACGTTCGGGCCGAGTCCGGCGGACGGGCGACGGAACCACTTCACGCTTGGACCGGGCTCGAGCCAGCTGGTGGTCCGCGAGGTCTACAGCGACTGGAGCCAGCAGCGCGGCACCATCCGGATCGAACGCGCCGACCGGATCGGTGTCCCGGTGCCGCCGCTCACGAAGGAAGAGACCGAGAAGCGGTTCGCGCGCGCAGGCAAGGCACTGGTCACCCGCGTCAAGACGTGGCTGCAGTTCCCGCAGTGGTTCTACGACAACCTGCCGGTCAACACGATGACCGCACCGCGGCTCACCCCGGGCGGCCTGGCCACGCAATACTCCTCGGTGGGCCACTACGAACTCGCCGACGACGAGGCGATGATCATCACGGTGCCGAAATCCGATGCGCCGTACCAGGGTTTCCAGCTGGGCAGCCTGTGGTACATCTCGCTCGACTACATCGATCACCAGACGTCGCTGAACAACACCCAGGCGCAGGTCGATCCGGACGGAATGATCCGGATGGTCCTGAGCGAGCACAACCCGGGCGTGACCAACTGGCTCGAGGCCCTCGGCCATCCGCGCGGCTACCTGCAGTTCCGGTGGCAGCGGACGTCGCGGGAGTTCACGCCCGAGGACGGCCCGACCGTCGAGGTGGTCAAGCTCGACGAGATCGCCGCGAAACTGCCGTTCCACGAACACAACAAGATCACGCCGGAGGACTTCGCCGCCCGCATCGCGGCGCGCCAGTCTGCCGTCGCCGACAGAATGCTGGGGTAGGACATGACAAATCTGTTGCAGGACAAGGTAATCGTCATCTCGGGCGTGGGACCGGCGCTGGGCCGCACCCTCGCGCTGCGTTGCGCCGAGGCCGGCGCCGATCTGGTGCTGGCCGCGCGCACCCAGTCGCGACTCGACGAGGTGGCCAAGGAGGTCACCGATCTGGGCCGACGCGCGGTGACGGTGTCGACCGACATCACCGACGACGCCTCGGCCGCCCACCTGCTGGCCGCCACCACCGACGCCTTCGGCCGGGTCGACGGCCTGATCAACAACGCCTTCACGGTGCCGTCGATGAAGCCGTTCGGCCGCACCGACTTCCAGCACATCCGCGACGCGATCGAGCTGACCGTGCTCGGTGCGCTCCGCCTGACGCAGCTGTTCACCCCGGCTCTGGCCGAGTCCAAGGGTGCGGTCGTGAACGTGAACTCGATGGTGCTGCGGCACTCGCAGGAGCGCTACGGCAGCTACAAGCTCGCCAAGTCGGCGCTGCTCGCGATGTCGCAGTCGCTCGCCACCGAACTGGGACCGCAGGGCATCCGCGTGAACTCCGTCGCGCCCGGCTACATCTGGGGTGACACGCTCAAGAAGTTCTTCGAGCACCAGGCCGAGAAGTTCGGCATCACGGTGGACCAGGTCTACGAGCACACCGCGGCGAACAGCGACCTCAAGCGCCTGCCGACCACCGACGAGGTCGCCAACGCCGTGATCTTCCTGGCCTCACCGATGGCCAGCGCGATCACGGGCCAGTGCCTCGACGTCAACTGCGGCGAGTTCCACCACTAGAGCCGGCTTCTGAAGGAGCACCATGACTGAACGCACGACCGTCGGCACCGTCGAGGACCTGCACGCGTCCGCGACCAGGATGACCGGCCTCACCGACTTCGGCGTCGACGACTACACCGAGGCTCTCGGCGTACTGCTCGACTCGTACGCCCGCGACGAGGACCTGACGCCGTTCGGCAGCAAGATCTCTCGCGTCTTCCTCCGCGGCGCGCTGGTGGCGAGGCTGCTGAGCGAGGCGGCCTGGAAGCAGTTCCCCGAATACGCCGACGTGCAGATCGAGCGTCCGATCTTCGTCACCGGCCTCCCCCGCACCGGCACCACCGCACTGCACCGCCTCCTGACCGTCGACCCCGCGCATCAGGGTCTGGAGATGTGGCTGACGGAGATGCCGCAGCCGCGGCCGCCGCGCGACACGTGGGACTCCAATCCGGTGTTCCAGGCGATCGAACAGCAGTTCAGCCAGCACCACGTGGATCACCCCGAGTTCATGGGCGTGCACTACATGTCGGCCGGCGAGGTCGAGGAGTGCTGGCAGCTGCTGCGTCAGACCTTCAAGTCGGTGTCGTACGAGTGCCTGGCGAACCTGCCGACGTACTCGACATGGCTGCAGGGCCAGGACTGGACCAACGCCTACGCCCGACACAAGAAGAACCTCCAGCTCATCGGCCTGCCGGACCGCGACCGGCGGTGGGTCCTCAAGAACCCGAGCCACCTGTTCGCGCTCGACGAGTTGATGGCGGTGTACCCGGACGCGCTGATCGTCCAGACCCACCGTCCGCCGAGCACCATCATCCCGTCGATGTGCAGCCTCGCCGAGCACGCCACCGAGGGCTGGTCCAACACGTTCCGCGGCGAGGTGATCGGCCGCGGCCAGCTGGACCTGTGGGCGCGCGGGCTCGAGGACTTCACGGCGGCGCGGGCCAAGTACGACCCGGCCCAGTTCATCGACGTCGACTACCGCGACTTCGTCGCGGACCCGCTGGGGACGGTCGAGAAGATCTATTCCCAGTTCTCGATCCCGATGTCCGACCAGGCACATCGCGAGATGGAAGACATGCATTCCGAGAGCCACTCCGGCAACCGCAAACCGGCCCACCGGTACACGCTCGAGGAGTACGGGCTCACCGCCGAGGAGGTCGACGAGCGGTTCGGGGACTACGCCGGGGGCTGAACCGAGAAAGAGTCCCACCCAGCGAGACCCCAGTGTGATCGTCGCCACACCGACGCGTTAGGTTTCACGCGTGGGGGCTGCAACGGCGCAGTCCCCTGTCAGAGAGGCTCGATCCGAATGTTCCTGCACGCAAGACGATTCGACACCGACCGCGACCGACTGCCCGACGGGATGCACAGTTCCCCCGGGACTGCGACCTCCGTCGACCTGGCGGCGGCCGGTTACACCGAGCAGGAGTTCTTCCTCAGCGGCACCGCCACGGCGTACCGCGAGGACGGGGCGTGGGAATCCGACGGACGGTGGGCGGTCACCGAGGCCGGGCAGGCCCCGTACCGGACGCGGTTGCTGGTGCGGGCGCCGAAGGATCCGAGCCGTTTCAACGGCACCGTCGTCGTCGAGTGGCTCAACGTCAGCGGCAACGTCGATGTGGACGTCGACTTCGGCTACATGCACTCCGAGTTGCTGCAGGGCTACGCGTGGGTGGGTGTCTCCGCTCAGGCGGCCGGCGTCAACAGCACCGGCGGCAGCCCGCTCGGACCCAACGTCGTCGGGCTCAAGGCGTGGGATCCGCAGCGCTACGGACCGCTGCACCACCCGGGCGACGCCTACTCGTACGACATCTTCTCCCAGGCCGGGGCGGCACTGCGCGCACCGCGCGGTGCCGCCCCGCTCGCCGGACTGGTGGTGGAGAACCTGATTGCGACCGGCCAGTCGCAATCCGGATTCCGGATGCTCACGTACGCCAACGCGATCCATCCGCACGCACGGGTCTTCGACGGTCTCTTCGTCCACAGCCGCGCCGGGTTCGGGGCACCGCTCGGCTCCGGATCCGGTGTCGCGGCGCTCGACGGGCCGGACGGCCCGACGGTGGTCGCGCCCGCCCGGGTGCGAACGGACCTCGACATCCCGGTGTTCCAGGTCCTCACCGAAACCGAACTGTTCGAACTGGGCGGGGGACCCGGCCCCAAGTCGTTCGTCGCCGCCCGCCAACCGGACACCGACCGCCTCCGGACGTGGGAGATCGCGGGCACCGCGCACTCCGACGCGCACGCCCTGCGAATCCTCTACCCGCAGTACACCGCCCAGTTCGGGCAGATCCGGGATCTGGGCACCATGTTCGGGATCGTCAACGACGGCCCTCAGGCACAGGTCGTGTCGGCCGCGCTGCGTGCCCTGCGCACCTGGGTCACGGACGGTACCGCGCCGGCATCCGCCGAGCCCATCGAGACCACCGGCTCCGGCATCGTCCGCGACCGCTTCGGCAACGCCCGCGGCGGCGTGCGCACGCCGGCCGTCGAGGCCCCGGTCGCGGCGCTGACCGGAGAGACGGTTCGGGTGCCGAACAACGGCGCGACCGTGCCGCTCGACGCCGAGACGCTGACCGCGCTGTACCCGGACCAGGACACCTACGTCTCCCGGGTCTCCCAGGCCACCGATCGCGCGGTCGCGGCCGGCTTCCTGCGATTCGAGGACGGTCGAACCCTGGTCGCTGCCGCCCGCAGCACCTACGTCAGGAGCTGACCGGCGGCTGCCCGAGGTGGGCGCCGAGGAGGGCGTCGACGCGCTCCGGCGCCTCCTCCGGGATCCAGTGGCTGACTCCGCGGAGGATCTCGAACGTGTACGGCGCGTCGACGAACCGCTCCGTCCCACGCGCGCCTGCCTCCCCGACTGCAATGTCCCCGTCGCTCCACACATACAGGGTGGGGACACGCACCCTGGCCGACGTCGCACCGGGAGTGGTGAGCATCATCGCGCGATACCAGTTCAGTCCCCCGCGGGCTCGGCCACGATCATGCATCGCCGCGAGATCGCGGTCGGCCGCCGCCGCGGTCATCCCGCTCGCGAGGAGGTGACGTCGCACGAATTCTCCTGCCGCGAACGCCCGTTCGGGCAGGAGCGGCAGCTGGAACGCAAGCATGTACCACGACATCCCGATCTGGCGGCTCGTCATCAGCGCCCGCGCGAAGGCAGCAGGATGCGGCGCCGACAGGGCGGTGAGGGTCCGGACCAGGTCCGGACGACGGGCGGCGAGCGTCCAGGCGACGGCCGCACCCCAGTCGTGCCCCACCACGTGTACCGGACCGAGCCCGGACTGTTCGACGAGCGCGACGGTGTCCGCCGCGAGTTCGGAGAGCCGATAGGCCCACCGAGCGCGGGGCCGGGCCCCCGGCGAGCAGCCGCGCTGATCGACGGCAAGGGTCCGGAAGCCGCGCGCGTGCAGCAGCGGCGCCAACTTGTCCCACGACCGGGAATCCTGCGGGAATCCGTGCAGCAGCACCACCGGCTCACCGCCGATCGGGCCCCCGTCAAGCACGTCGAACGTCAGCCCGTCCCGCCCGTACGACGCGACCCGCCCCGTCATGCCCGAACCCCCTCACGTCGGCGTGCGCCATCTCACGCTATCGACGCCCCCTCGGCCCGTCAACGACCCGCCAATTGGACAAACGTCCAGTAGTTTGGTTCGAGTTCACCCATATCCGACATTCGCCTGCTAACTTCTAGACCCAGTGGCGTCGGGCCACATCCACCAGCTCACTCAGAGGACTAAACATGGGTTCCTTCTCCACGCTCAGCGCCGTCATCGACCTCGTCAAGACCATCATGCCGCTGATCCAGCAGCTCAGCTCGCTGAGCTGATCATCGCCACCACGTGAGGGCCGGGTTCCCCAGGGAGCCCGGCCCTTGCGGCATCCACGCACGGAAGGCCGGACGCCGAATCCGCGCGCACGGCGTGCCATCGTGCGTCCGGGTTTCCATCCCGCGGGAGCGCGCTCGCGTGACCGGGCGCACATCCGCCATCGTCTGTGCATGACCGCCGACGACACGCTACGAACAACGCCCGGAACCGATCCGGACGCCGCTCGCGCCGCCACGAACGAGACGCGGGGACCGGCGAACCGGCACGATCGTGGCACTCGGCTCCATGACGGCCCTGGGCCCCTTCACGATCGACATGTATCTGCCGGCACTGCCGGAGCCTCGGCACTGGACTCCACGCCGTCTGGCGCGCAGCTCACCATCACCGGAACGTTGATCGGTCTGGCACTGGGCCAGCTCGTGGTGGGTCCACTGTCGGACAGCCTGGGCCGCAAGCGTCCCCTGGTCGCGGGGATCGCCCTCCATATCGTCAGTTCGCTCCTCGCGCTGTTCGCCACCGGCATCGCGATGCTCGGCGCCCTGCGCGTGTTCCAGGGCATGGGCGCCGCGGCCGCGGCGGTCGTCACGATGGCGATGGTCCGCGACCTGTTCTCCGACAAGGCCGTAGCCGTCGTGATGTCCCGACTGATGTTGATCCTCGGTGTCGCGCCCGTGATCGCCCCCGGTGTCGGTGGCGCGCTGCTGGTGGCGTTGACGCCCGTGTCGAGTGTCGTGATGGCCTCGCTCTTCGCCTACGTCTCCGGGGCGTCCTTCGTGTA
The DNA here is from genome assembly GCF_050433545.1 of Rhodococcus sp. BE178. Classification (NCBI taxonomy): domain Bacteria; kingdom Bacillati; phylum Actinomycetota; class Actinomycetes; order Mycobacteriales; family Nocardiaceae; genus Rhodococcus; species Rhodococcus sp. BE178. The sequence continues at coordinate 45,646 of NZ_JBNPXA010000007.1, forward strand.
CCAGGACCAGTTCGGACTCGACCAGCAACAGTTCGCGCTCGTCTTCAGCGCGGGCGCCTTCTCGATGATCGGCGCAACCCAGGTCAACGTCCGACTGCTGCGCCGTTGGTCTCCGCTGCAGATCGTGCGGGCGTCGCTCACCGCCGCGCTGGGCTTCGGGCTGGCCGCGATCGTGGTCGCGCACTTCGAATTCGGCGGGCTCGCCGGGTTGGTCGCCGCCCTGTGGATCATGCTCGCCGCCATCTGCTTCGTGCTGCCGAACGCCCCTGCGCTCGCGCTGTCCCGGCACGGTGAGGCCGCCGGAAGTGCTGCGGCCCTGCTCGGCTCGATGCAGTACGCGGTCGGCGCGCTGGTCGCTCCGGCCGTGGGCCTGCTCGGCAACACCAGCGTGGCACTCGTGCTCAGCATGACCGCGTGCGTCGCGCTCGCCCTGGCCGTGATGATCGGGACTGCAAGCCGGCAGCCGTGACACGCGCCGATCACGCGCGCCCGGCCGCCCGCGTCGTCAGTCGTTCAGGAAGCGGCCGAGGTGCGGAATGGCCTTGCTCGCGGTCTTCGCGTCGAAGCCCTCGCCGATCGCCTGCAGCTTCCACTCACCGCCCTGCCGGTAGACCTTCGCCATCGCGACAGCGGTGAAGGGCATTCCGCCCTGCAGCGTGAACCGCGCGAGTTCGGTCCCCTGTGGTGCGTCGACCAGGCGGCAGAAGGCGTTGGCGATCTGCTCGAAGGTCTGTCCCCGGAACGACGTGACGATGAAGACGATGGCGGTGACCGTGGGATCGACGCGGGCGAGATCGACGGTGATCACCTCGTCGTCGCCGGCGCCGTCCCCGGTGAGGTTGTCTCCGGAATGCACGACGGCCCGGTCGTCGGACTGGAGCGCACCGTAGAACACGATGTCGGAGACCTTGGTCCCGGCGAACATCACGGCCGAGGCGTCCAGGTCGATGCTGGACGACGACCGCGACCCGAACAGTCCTCGGCTGCTGACGGGATCCCAGCCCAGCCCCATCCGGACCTGGGTCAGCGCCACCCCGCCGTCCTTACGGAGGGTGACCTTCTGCCCCTTGCTGAGGTTCACCCGCTTCTTCTTGGTGAGGCTGACCTCGGGCGCCTGCGGCGCTGCCGGGGCCGGTGGCGGCGCCGCATGCGTGCCGGCGGTGCCGCCGTTGGTGGACTGATGCGCGGGTGCCGCGGGCGGCACCATCGTGGGGGCCGCGCCGGTCACCGCGGGCGTGGGAGCAGGCGCGTCGTCGACGGACACTCCGTGATCAGTGACCAGTGCCGCGAATCCGCCGGCGTATCCCTGGCCGACGGCACGCACCTTCCACGAGCCCTGGCGGCGGTACAGTTCGAGCGCGATCACGATCGACTCGGTGTCCAGACCGTCGATGCGGTACTCGTACAACACGTTTCCGGAAGCATCGGAGAGTCGCGCGGTCGGCGGCGCCGAGCGACCGAAGCTGCTCGCGGCGTCGTCGAGGGTGATGACCGCTCGCACCTGCTCCACGTCGGCCGGGATCGCCGACAGCGACACCGCCAGTTCCGCGGCCTGCCCGGGGGCACCGGGCTGCAGGCGCACGCCCGGCCCGGTGGGCTGGTTGAAGAACACGAAGTCGCTGTCGGAGCGGACCTTTCCCTCCGCGGTGACCAGCAGCGCGGACAGGTCCGCCGCCGCGGTGAGGACGATCGAGACGACGACATCGTTCACGGACAGGGCGGCGTTCTGACCCTTGGTGAGCTCTTGGGGCACGGCGATCATCCTCTTCTGGTGGACGGTACGGGTCTCGGTCAGGTGTGCGGGGCGGTGGCGGTCGACGCGCTCGGGCCGGCCGGTCGAGCGGTCCCGGCGTGACGGAGGAACCAGCGCAGGATCTCCTCCCCCGCAGCGATTCCGCGTCCGGCCGTGACGGTCAGGTGCGGGTGCTGCCAGTCCAGCGCGTCGAGTTCGCCGTGCCGGGGCCGGATCGCGGCGTCGGCGGCGGCGAGCATGTCGGCATCGAGCGCGCCGTCCCCGGCCGCGAGCGTCATCGAATCCGCGGCGATGGAGCCGTCGGCGATCAGACGTCGGCGAACCTCGGCCACCGCGGCACTCTTCGACACCGCGTTCGGCATCGTGTAGATCTTGCGGCCCTGTCGGGAGACGTTCCAGCCGCGCGCGGCGCACCACGCACCCCACTCGGCGAGGAAGCTGTCCGGCAACACCGCGAGATCGACCACGAGATAACAGAAGAGCTGGTCGGCGACGCGGCAGTTGCTGACCCAGTCGTCGCTGATCCGCGACCGCAGTGCGGCGGTGACCTCGTCGAGCTCTGCACCCGCGCGCTGCGTGGCTTCGTCGATGCCGCTCCGCCACCGCGGATCCGGGATCCCGTCGACGAGGATGTTGCCGCCGTTGCTGGTGATGGCGTACCGCCACGGGCCGCCAGGCAGGGTGATGCGGCGGAACTGCTCGATCGTGCGGGTCGTGGTCGGAACCAGCACCGCAGCCCGCGCCACGGCCTGCAGGAGCGTCGCCCCGGTCTCGGTGACGAACGACAGCGGTGCGCCGTCGTAGTGCTCGACGCAGCGCAGGTCGGAGTCGGTGGCCGTCGGGTCCAGGCCCATCGCGGCCCGCGAATAGATCATCGTCCGATCGAGGTCGGTGGCGACGAGAACGGTCATGTCACATCCTTGATCAGGCCCATGCAGGAGTACGCGAGGTCGGGCACGACCTCGACCGGGACGCCCCGGGCATCCGCGAGCAGACGGATGTGGGCGTGTTCGGGCGCATCGAGATCCCGGACCAGTACCTTCCACGGGACGCGGCGCAGCAGCACCCGGGTGGTCTCCCCCACGCCGGGCTTGACGTAGTTGATCGTCGAGATGTCGTACCGCGCGCGGATCTCCTCGACCGAGGCCCAGCCCGCCCAGGTCGGCGTGCGGTCGCCGGATCGGATGGCGGCGACGTCGCCCTCGACGGTCGCCTGCACGTCGGGGAAGCAGGCGCCGATCGTGTCGAGCAGATCGTTGGAGACGTCGGCGGCGGCGAGTTCGCGGTAGAACTTGGCGCCGTGGAACTCGCCGGGCGCGATCAGTGCGTCGTTGAGGACGGTGCGCGACACGAGTCCGGAGACTGTCGAATTGAGGCACGCCGACGCGATGAGGAAGTCGTCCCGGGTGCCGTAGGTGCGCGCACACGAGCCCGGATCGGCCAGGACCGCGAGGTCGGGATCGAACACCGCCCCGCCCGACGCGGCATAGGCCGCCAGCGCCGCGTCGAGCTCCCGCGTGATCGCACCCTTGCCGGTCCAGCCGTCGACGAACACGACGGACGCCGGATCATGATGGGCGGCAAGGTAGTCCAGCGCCGCAGTGTCGATCCCGCGATCCCGGACGATCGACACTGCGTAGTGCGGCAGGTCGAGCCCGTGCATGCACATCGCCCACCGGCGCATCAGGATCCCGATCGGGGTCCCGGCACGCGCGAGGGAGACGAGCGTGATGTCGTGGCCCCGCTCCTCGAGAATGAGTTCGGTGACCACACCCACCGCCCGGGCCAGGCGCTCGGCACTCTCGACGAGGACCTTGTCGAAGAGCTCCCGGTACTGCGCGTCCGGCTGGTACTCGATGGGCAGCGATTCGGCGTAGTGCGCGCGGCCCGACTGGATGCGCCGCTCACGTTCGGCGACATCGGCCTCGAGATCCACCCCGGACAGGTCCTTGAGCAACCAGCGGACGTCGGTCGCCGGGTACGAGCCGAAGTCGGGGCCGGTCAACGGCGCGGTCACGCCGGATCCTGTCGCATGCGGGCGAGGTGCCGAGGGTCGGCAGCCGGGACCACCGCGAGCAGGACGTCGTTGCCCGCCGCGGTCAGCACGTCGAGGAGCCCTCCTCCGACGTGAAGCCGGTCGGTGTCGGCGGGAGAATCCGCGACGACGATCAGCAGCGGACGCACCGCCGGATCGTCGGGCCAATGGGCGTTGTAGAGATACCGCGCCGCGGTGTCGTCCCCTTCGGGCGCGACGAAGGTGTATCCGCGGCGCAGCGGGTACCCGGGCTCGTCGAGCACGTACGCCGGTGAGCGCGTGGTGGTCTGGAACCGGACCTCACGACCGCTCGCGCCGAGCGCGGCCGCCAGTCGCAGTGGCAGGTACATCAGCTCTTCGTGACCGACGACGACGGCCGGGCGCTCGGGGTCGACACGGGTGGCCAACTCCCTCGCGGCCGCCGTGATCGCCGCGTCGAAGTCGTCGGCGTCGGCGTGCAGAAATCCGTGCCGTCCACCGTCGGGTACCCCCGCCGGCCACGGCAACTCGATGCGCTCGACCGTGCCGCGGTCACCGGAGATCGGGTTGAGAACCGGGTCCGGCAGGGCGACGACCCGATCGATCAGCCCCTCGGGGAGGACGGTGCGCCCGCTCGCGAGGCTCACGAAGTCGATGGTGACCCCGAGATCGGCTGCGGCAGCCTCTGTCTGGTCACGGTGGCGTCCGGTCCGCATGTCGACCAGCGACGCGACGATGTAGCGACCTCGCGGATGATGCGCGTGCAGCGCACGAATGGCGTCGACAGCCGTTGCACCGGTGGAGATCTCGTCGTCGACGAGGATCATCGGACAGTCGTCCGCCAGCAGATCCGGCGACGTGGGTTGCAGGAGATGGCTCGTCGCGTGGGAGTGCCCCTCCTCGAACCCGGCGAAGGTCCGGGCCCCGGGCACGTCGCGCCGGGTCGAATGCAGATAGCAGCGGGCTCGCATCCGGGTGGCGACGCAGTGCCCGAGACCGGTCGCCGTCTCGGCGAATCCGAGGACGGTGACATCGACTTCGGATTCGCGTTCGGCGGGGACCCCCAGCGCCGCGAGCACCAGGTCACCGAGCCGGTCACCGGCCGCGATGACGACGTCGGGCGCGGTCGGCAGATGCTTGCCGAGGACCGTCGACACCAGCAGGTGCGCGCGACGCGGATTGCGACGCAGTCCCGGCTCGACGAGTTGCGGGACGGTGTAGCCGGCGTCCGAATCGACGTGGTCGAGCGCGAGCCCGAACTCACGCGTCGCCCACGACTCGACGACCGGAGCCCCCGGAGCCGTCACCGCGTCACCAGCGCGGTCAACAGGTCGACGAACGTCACACCCTTGTTGGTGACCCCGAACACCCGGGCACGGCGCAGCGTCGCCTCGGCCCAGTTCCGGTGTGGGCGAACCTCGTTCATCTTGTTCCTGTATCCCGACGCTTGTACACCACCGACCGCCTCGCTGCCGAGGATGTCGAGCGCGTCGTGGTATTCCTCGTGCGTGACCGCGGACAGCGCATGGACCGCCGCCACGTGGGACGGGTGGATGACGGTCTTGCCCTGGATGCCGTTCGCCCGATCCAGGGCGATCTCGCGCAACAGCCCGTCGAGGTCGCGACTGACGAGCTGCTGGCGGAAGAGCACCGCGTCGTGTTCGGCGAACGGGGTGGCCCGGAGCATCGGCCGGAACATTCGCTCGTGGTCGGCGAAGTACTCCCACACCGGGCCGGTGATGACGAAGCCCGTCCCGTCCGCGCGGCCCAGGTAGTTCACGACGTCGGCGATCACGTCGACGACCACTCGGACGTCGTAGATGGTGAGGTCCCGGTCCCGGCGGATCCCGAACGTGCTGCACATGTCGGTCGCGCCGAGTCTGACCGCGAGGACGCGGTCACGATGTCGCGCGAGCAGTTCACCGACCGCATGCAACTCGGCGTCGCGGCTCTGCCGGTGCACCAACTCCGGCGACTCGAGTACCGGCATCGCGTACAGGTGCTTGCCGAGCCGGTCGGACGCGTCCGCGATCTCGTCGAGGAACGCGCCGCTAGCACTGGTGAACTTCGGAACGACGAACCCGGTCAGCGCGACGACGCCGGTGGTGATTGCGTCGGTGATCGCCCGGATACCGTCCGGCGTCCGGACCCGCACGAACAGCAGCATGTTCGCCGCCACGGTCCCGGCGAGCTCGTCCAGCGCCGCAACTGCATTGGCCATGCCCGCTTCGACCTCGTCGTCCGCGACGGCGTCCTCGAGATCGAGCACCATCGAGCAGACGCCCTCGCTGCCGCGACGCAGGATCGTCGCGGTGAGGTCGTCACGCGTGGCCGGCACGTACAGCGTCGCACCGAGCGCGACGGCCAGCAGATCCCGATCCGCGCTGTCGTCGAACGCCTCGGTCGAATGCAGGAACAGCGTCTCGGCGGCCGCCGCGTCGAGTTGATGGAAATGCCTCATCGCGCACGACTCGGTTGTAGTCCCCCATGTCATGGTGTGGCGCTCTGCCCTCTCATGCGTTGCACAATTCCAGCGACGAAACTCGACACGGCGTCGAGCTCGGTGATGTAGGCCCAGTAGTCCGGATGTGTCCCGGCCAGGCGGTCGACGGCGCGTTCGATCCGGTCCACCTGAGCGTCCAGTGCAGAACCCCACTCAACGGCAAGCCCCGAATTGACCGCGAGCAACTGGGCGTCTCGAAGCCGAAAGCGTACGGCATCGACCTTCGCCCGCGGGTCGGTGCGTACGTCGCGCAGGAGCCGGAGCCGATCGGTGACGGCGTCGACGAGGCCCTCCGCATCCACCAGCGTTGCACGCACTCTCGCGGTCAGCTCCGACGCGAGGTCGGGGTCGCCCGCGGCGAGCGCAGCCTGGGCCTCGGCGAACAGCACCTCGGACTGCTCGATGAGGCGCACGCTCTCGCGATCGTTGCCGACCAGGTCGTCCGAACTCGCGGCGTTGAACTCGCGGAGGATCGACGAGTACGCGGGGCCGAGGTCCGCGGCCCGGTTCCGTACCGCGGCGATCCGGGTCGTCACCGACGACAGCGCATTCCGCGCCTGGCGCTCCCGGTCCGGTGCGGCCGCCAACGCGGATCCCAGCTCGGCCACCGCGTCGTTGAGGCGCGCGGCCGCGTCGCGGACCCGACGGATGTCGTCCTGCGCACCCGCGCCGGCCAGCAGGAGCGAGGCCTCGTCGATGGCGGCGACCCCGGCCCGGACCGAGGAGTAGCCCGCGTACGGGCCCACCGCACTCCGGCGCGCGGCATCGGCGGCGGACTGCGCCTCGACGGCGATCCGTGGAATTGCGTCGAGCAACGACGCAGCATGCTCGAGATGCGCACGGTGGGAGCCGTAGAACTCGTCCACGAGGTGGGCCGCGTCGATCAGCGCCCGGGTGGTCGCGTCGAGGTCGGTTACGGTGGCCCGTCCGCTGTCGGCATCGTCACATGTCGCCACGTACCGACTGCCGACCTCGTAACAACCGTCGCGCACCGACTGCCACTGCCGGTGGATCCCTTTGTCCGGATAGAGCCGATTCGATGCCGCAACCGACGACTCGGCGATACGCTGGCGGCCGTCCAGGTCGAGGAACGCGGCGGTCATGGTTTCGCGGGCACGACGCATCGCCTCGTCCTCGTCGCGGGACTCTCCGAAGAACCGTCCCGACCATCTACCGGCCACCGCTGCATCGTACTGGTTTGCCCGCATTCGCGACCTGGCGACCTGCGCCGTAACGCGATGTCATGTCGAACGATTATGGTGTTGCTGCACGATCGCTGTAACACGACATATCGGGCACGTGGCCGAAGGTTAGTGCCTGATTCCACACCACCGAAAGGACTCCTCGATGGGTGTCAGCTTGACCAAGGGCGGAAACGTCTCCCTCACGAAAGAGGCGCCGAACCTCACGGCGGTTGCAGTCGGTCTCGGCTGGGACGTGCGCAGCACCACCGGCACGGATTTCGATCTCGACGCGAGCGCGATCGGCGCGGGCGCCGACAAGAAGGTAATCTCCGACCAGCACTTCATCTTCTTCAACAACCTGCGCTCGCCCGACGGCTCGATCGAGCACGCCGGCGACAACACCACGGGTGCGGGCGACGGCGACGACGAGGTCATCAACGTCGATCTCGCGGCCGTTCCGGCGAACATCGAGAGCATCTTCTTCCCGGTCTCGATCTACGATGCCGACACCCGCGCACAGTCGTTCGGCCAGGTCCGCAACGCCTACATCCGCGTCGTCGACCGCGCGAACGGCAACGAGCTGGCCCGCTACGACCTGTCCGAGGACGCCTCGACCGAGACCGCGATGGTCTTCGGCGAGCTGTACCGCCACGGCGCCGAGTGGAAGTTCCGCGCGGTCGGCCAAGGCTACGCCTCCGGCCTGGCCGGCATCGCCCGCGACTACGGCGTCAACGTCTAGTCGTTCCGGCACGTTCCACCGATTCATCTGAGCGTGTGGCCGCGCGATCCGAACTACGATCCCGCGGCCACACGCGCCAGGAACCTCCGACGCTGCACGGGACCGGCAACGTTGCACGACAACAGTTCCCGATTCCCGTGGGCGTCCGCTTTCCCGTGTCCGAGATCCGCTGTCAACAGAGGAAACAGACCATGAGCGTCACGCTCACCAAGGGGGGCAACGTCTCCCTCTCGAAGCAGACCGACAACCTCACCACAGTCGCTGTCGGCCTCGGCTGGGACGAACGGGCCACCACCGGAGTCGCCTACGACCTCGACGCCTCGGCTCTACTGACCGGCGCGACCGGAAAGGTCCTCTCCGACCAGCATTTCGTCTTCTACAACAATCTGCGATCGCCCGACGGTTCGGTCGAGCACACCGGAGACAACCTCACGGGTGACGGCGACGGCGACGACGAGGTCATCAATGTCGACTTGATCGCCCTGCCCGCCGACGTGACCAACATCTTCTTCCCGGTGTCGATCCACGAGGCCGATGCGCGCGGTCAGTCCTTCGGCCAGGTCCGCAACGCCTACATCCGCGTCGTCGATCGCAACACCGGAATCGAGCTCGCCCGCTACGACCTGTCCGAGGACGCGTCCACCGAGACCGCGATGGTCTTCGGCGAGGTCTACCGCCGCGGTGCCGAGTGGAAGTTCCGCGCCGTCGGGCAGGGCTACGCCTCCGGCCTGGCCGGCATCGCCCGCGACTACGGCGTGAACCTCGGCTGACCGAGTTACCCAACTCTGACGTCGGCCGTCCAGGTCGGCGACCCTACAGAACGGCCGCACAATGGTTCTCCGCATTTTCGGCGTCTCTTTAGTCGTCACTGTGCTCTCTCTCATCGTGGCTGGGATCTACGGCGGCCCCGAGGCCGTCTTCCTGGTCGCGATCCTGTCCATCCTCGAGATCTCCCTGTCCTTCGACAACGCCGTGATCAACGCCACCGTCCTGCAGCGGATGAGTGAGTTCTGGCAGAAGATCTTCCTCACGGTCGGCATCGTGATCGCGGTGTTCGGCATGCGACTGGTCTTCCCGCTGGTGATCGTCTGGGTCGCCTCCGGCCTGGGCCCGGTCGAGGCGATGCGCCTCGCTCTCAATCCGCCGGCCGACGGGGCGTCGCACTTCCCGGACGGCAGCGCGAGCTACGAGACGATCCTCACCGATGCGCATCCTCAGATCGCCGCGTTCGGTGGCATGTTCCTGCTGATGCTGTTCCTGAACTTCATCTTCGAATCGCGCGAGATCACCTGGCTCAGCTGGCTCGAGCGCCCGCTGGCCAAGATCGGCAAACTCGATCAGCTCGAGGTCGTCGTCGCCGGCGCCCTACTGCTGGCGACCGCGTTCCTGTTCGCCGACGACGACAACCGCGGCACCATCATGGTGGCCGGTGTGGCCGGCCTGATCCTCTACATCGTCGTCAACGGCCTGGGCGAGTTGTTCAACCTGCCGGAGGAGGGCGAGGAGGCCGAACCGTCACGTGGTCCGTCCAACCTGGCGAAGGCCACCGGTAAGGCCGGCTTCTTCCTGTTCCTCTACCTCGAGGTTCTCGACGCGTCGTTCTCGTTCGACGGTGTGATCGGCGCCTTCGCGATCACCGCGGATCCGATCATCATCGCCCTGGGCCTCGGTTTCGTCGGCGCCATGTTCGTCCGCTCGATCACCGTGTTCCTCGTCCGCAAGGGCACGCTCTCGGAGTACGTCTACCTCGAGCACGGCGCGCACTGGGCCATCGGCGCCCTCGCGGTGATCCTGCTCGTGTCGATCGGCGTGCACGTCAACGAGCTGATCACGGGCCTCGTCGGCATCCTCCTCATCGGGGCCGCGTTCATCTCCAGCCTCGTCCGTAACCGCAAGGCCGGCAAGGACGGCGACGCTGTCGCCGAGCGCACTCCCGCCTCAGTCGGCTGACCCGACCCGAACCGAAGGAGCCACAGATGGCCATCGACTACACCCGCCGCCCCAGCACTCCCCCGGCCGGCGCGACGCCGCAGGGCGGTGTGAACCTCAGCAAGATCAGCCTGACCAAGAGTGCACCGTCGGTCAGCCTCACGAAGGCCGGTGAGCGCCAGGGCAAGATGCGCGTGAACCTCAACTGGTCGCAGGGCGGTGAGCCCCAGAAGAAGGGCTTCTTCGCCAAGCTGACCGGAGGCGGTGGCGGGGTCGACCTCGACCTGGGCTGCCTCTACGAGCTGACTGACGGATCCAAGGGCGTCATCCAGGCGCTGGGCAACAGCTTCGGTGCGCTCGACACCGCACCTTTCGTCCAACTCGACGGCGACGACCGGAGCGGTGCCGTCTCCGGCGGCGAGAACATGCACGTCAACCTGGACCGGCCGGAGATGTTCCGGCGGGTGCTGATCTTCGCGATGATCTACCAGGGTGCCCCCAACTGGGCGGCCGTCGACGGCGTCGTGACGCTGTTCCCGACGGTGGGTCCGCAGGTCGAGGTCCGCCTCGACTCGGCCGACAACAATGCCCGCATCTGCGCGATCGCGATGCTCGAGAACAACGGCAACGGCATCACGGTCAACCGTCTGGTCAACTACATCAACGGCAGCCAGTCCGACCTGGACGCCGCCTACGGGTGGGGTATGCAGTGGCAGGCAGGCCGTAAGTAGTTCCACCCTTCGCCGAACAGGAGCGGCAGCGCACGTGGCAATCCACGTGCGCTGCCGCTCCTGTAGTTCGTCCGGGCCGATGCCGACAGCGATCTCACTCTCCACGAGTGAGGACGCTCGCCCCCTGCCTCCACTAGCGTTCCCCGTACCGACGGGAGGACAGAGCATGTTCGAGTTCGTACAGCAGGCCCACCACGACGTCCGGCAGCTACGTGGGCCTCGACATCACCACCACCGCCACCTCGGCACCAGTCGACGACGGGCGCTGCTGCGCGCCCGGCTCGAACACCACTGAGCGTCCCGCCCGGCGCAGAGCAATGCCCCCGGCGTTCACGGACCTGTCGAACGCCGAGGGCACGAAATCTGCAGGATCAGAGCTCGAACTCGGACGGATCGATGCCGACCGCGAAGCAGGCCTCCTTGACGGCAGCCTTCTCGTGCTGGTCGAAGTTGCCGTCCGCGCCACCGATGATGATGCCGATCTGGATGACCGCGCGCGCCTGCTCCGGCTTGGACTTCAGCTTGCCGATCGTCGCGGTGGCCTCGACCTTGCCGAAGTCGAAGTCTCCGGCCAGCTTGTCGCAGTACCAGTCGAACTTCTCACGCAGTTCGGAGGAGTCGAACACCTGCAGCGACTGGTTGTTCATGATGAGCGCTGCCGTCTTCTGACGCTCGGACGGATCGATGCTGCCGTCGGCGGCCGCGATCAGCGCGCACATCGCCATGGAGCCGTTCGCGAATTCCTTGTTCTTGAACTGCGCGGTCTTCGTCTGAAGCTGTCCGCTCATTTCCTGGGTCTTCGACTTGAGCTGATCCCAAAATCCCATGAGATTCCTCCTCGTTCACGCTCTGTATCCGCAGTACACCGGTCCGAGCCAGCCTAGCCGAATCAGACAGATCGGATACCGCCGCCGTCTGCCCCCAGAGCACGTCCGAGCGCGTTTCGGGGAGGGACAGCGGTCGATTCGCCCGGCGCAGCATGGGATGATCGACGCATGCCGTCACCGTCACCACTGCCGCTGGATCCGATCGAGGAAGCGCACCGCCAGTGGACGCAGCACGGCTGGGGCGCAGTGGCCGACGGCATGGCGGCCGTGACGTCGCTGATGCGGGCTCAGCAGATCATGATGGCGCGCGTCGAGAAGGCACTGAAACCGTTCGGGCTCACGTTCTCCCGCTACGAACTACTCACGCTGCTGACGTTCACCCGCTCCGGCGCCCTGCCGATGGCGAAGGCCAGTGCCCGCCTGCAGGTCCACCCGACGAGTGTCACCAACGCCGTGGACCGCCTCGAGGACGCGGGTCTGGTCCGGCGGGTGCCGCACCCGACCGACCGGCGTGCCACGCTCGTCGAGATCTCCGACGAGGGGCGCGACCTCGCGCTGCGGGCGACCGAGGCGCTCAACGCGCAGGTGTTCGCCGAACCCGGACTCGCCCCCGAGCAGTTGGATTCATTGATCCGCGTCCTCACCGAACTGCGCTATCAGGCAGGCGATTTCGACACCGGCGATCAGCCGGGCAAGTGGCACTGAGATCACACCGAACGCGCATCGGCCCCGTATCGACGAGCGATACGGGGCCGATGCGCGTTGCGGTACTCAGTGGTGCCCGAAGTTGGGATCCCGCTTCTCGGTGAAGGCGGCCATACCTTCCTTCTGATCCTGGGTTGCGAACGCCGAGTGGAACACTCGCCGCTCGAAGCGCACGCCCTCGGACAGCGTCGATTCGAATGCGCGGTTGACGGATTCCTTGACCATCATCGCGATCGGCAGCGACATGTCGGCGATCTTCGACGCCGTGGCGATGGCCTCGTCCATGAGGTCGACCGCCGGAACCACCCGCGCGACCAGACCGGCCCGCTCGGCCTCCTCGGCGTCAATCGTCCGCCCGGTGAGGCACAGGTCCATCGCCTTCGCCTTCCCGACGGCCCGCGTGAGTCGCTGCGAGCCACCGATACCCGGGAGGACACCCAGCTTGATCTCGGGCTGACCGAACTTCGCCGAATCCGCGGCGAGCAGCACGTCGCACATCATCGCGAGCTCACAGCCGCCCCCGAGCGCATAGCCGGCGACGGCGGCGACGATGGGCTTGCGGGCCGCGGCCAGCCGGTCCCACGCCGAGAACCAGTCATCGAGGTACATCTCCATGAACGACTTGCTCTGCATCTCCTTGATGTCGGCGCCGGCCGCGAACGCGCGATCCGAGCCGGTGATCAGGATGGCGCCGATACCGCGGTCGCGCTCGAAGTCGTCGACGGCGGCCACCACCTCCGACATCAACTGCGCGTTCAGCGCATTGAGCGCCTCGGGACGGTTGAGCGTGATCATGCCCACCCGCCCCGTGCGTCCGACCAGAATGGTCTCGTAGTCCGTCATCGAGTGCCTCCGTTCGACCTGTCCCTGATGTCCCTGATGATCGCCGAGAAGTCCTCGCCGCCGTGTCCGGTCTCGTGGAACCGCCGGTACAGCTCGGCCGCGCGCATGCCGAGCTCGGCATCGACACCGTTGGCGCGCAACGCGTTCGATGCCAGACCGAGATCCTTGTCCATGAGCGCCGCCGCGAACCCCGGCTGGTAGTCGTTGTTCGCCGGGCTCGTCGGCACCGGTCCCGGGACCGGGCAGTTGGTGGTGAGTGCCCAGCACTGCCCCGACGCGTTGGATGCGACGTCGAACAGTGCCTGGTTGCTCAGGCCCAGCTTCTCGCCCAGCACGAACGCCTCGCTGATCGCGATCATCGAGACGCCGAGGATCATGTTGTTGCAGATCTTCGCCGCCTGGCCGACGCCCGGACCGCCGCAGTGGACCACCTTGCGGCCCATCACCTCGAGCAGCGGGCTCGCCGCCTCGAAGTCCTCGTCGGCGCCGCCGACCATGAACGCGAGGGTGCCCGCGCTCGCGCCCATGACACCGCCCGACACCGGAGCGTCGACGCTGCGGTGTCCGGCCAGCTCGGCCAGCTCGTGGGCCGCGCGGGCGTCGGCGACGTCGATCGTGGAGCAGTCCACGAACAGCGTGCCCGGCCGCGCTGCCGCCAGCAGCCCACCCTCGTACAGGTCCAGTACGTGCTTGCCGCTGGGCAGCATCGTGATGACGACATCGGCGTCGGTGGCCGCGGCGTGCGCCGACGGGGCGACGGTCACGCCGTCTCGGCGGGCCTGATCGAGCGCGGCCTCGGCGAGATCGAACCCGTTGACGCGGTAGCCCGCCGTCGCCAGGTTCGCGGCCATCGGACCGCCCATGTGGCCTAGTCCGACGAACCCTACGGTGACATCGGTACTGCTCATCGCTGTTCCTCCCCACTCACGAGTGCCGCGGTCAGGCCCAGTTCGGCCTCGCCGAGCGACTCGAAGAATTGATCCACGTGTTCGTCGGTGACCGCCTCGAGGGTCGACGGCGACCATGCGGGGTTACGGTCCTTCTCTACCACCTGCGCCCGGATGCCCTCCACCAGATCGTGGGATCCGAGGCACGCCAACGACACCCGGTACTCCTGATCCAGCACGGCCTCGAGGTTGTCGAGCTCACGCGCGCGCCGCAGCGCCCGCAACGTCACCTTCGCCGCGGTCGGCGACTTCGCGAGGATCTGGTCGGCGGCGGCCTCGGCCTCCGGGATGCCGCTGGAGCGCAGGTTCGCGACGATCTCCTCGACGGTGTCGGCCGCGTAGGCCGCGTCGATCCAATCCTGCCGGGCCGCCAGGTCCGACGCCGGCGCAGGCTCTGCGAACTCGGCGAGCGCCGACTCCACGGATCCGCCGACGAGTGCCTCCTCGAGGGCGGCGATCCGGTCGGACGGGACGAAGTGGTCGGCGAAGCCGCAGTGGATCGCGTCGCCCGCCGTCAAACGCGCCGTGGTGAGCGCGATATGCGTCCCGAGTTCACCTGGCGCCCGCGACAGCAGGTAGGTGCCACCGACGTCGGGCACGAATCCGATGCCCACCTCCGGCATCCCGATCATCGACCGCTCGGTCACGACCCGGACGTTGCCGTGCGCCGAGACGCCGACGCCGCCGCCCATGACGATGCCGTCCATGATCGCGACGTACGGCTTGCCGTAGCGGGCGATCGCGGCGTTGAGCACGTACTCGTCCCGCCAGAAGTCCCGTGAGCCGTTACCGCCCTCGCGGGCATCGTGGTAGATCGAGACGATGTCGCCGCCCGCGCACAGGCCACGCTCGCCGGCGCCCCGCAGCAGCACCGCGCGGACCGCGTCGTCGTCCGACCATTCGAGCAGCGCGGCGGCCATCTGCCGCACCATGGCATGGTTCAGTGCGTTGATCGCCTTGGGCCGGTTGAGTGTGATCCGCCCGAGGTCGCCGACCCGGTCGACAATGACCTCGCGGACCTCGGCGTCGTCGCTTCCGAGAGATTCACTCACGCCGGGCCCGCCGATCCGACGACCGAGCGGGCCACCACGATCCGCATGATCTCGTTGGTCCCCTCCAGGATCTGATGCACCCGCAGGTCACGCACGATCTTCTCCAATCCGTATTCCGCCAGATAGCCGTAGCCGCCGTGCAGCTGCAGCGCCTTGTTCGCGACGTCGAACCCGGTGTCGGTGGCGAACCGCTTGGCCATCGCGCACAGCTCCACCTTGTCCGCGGTGTCCGCGTCGAGCGCGTCCGCGGCCCGCCACAGCAGGGTGCGTGCGGCCTCGAGCTCGATCCGCATGTCGGCCAACTGGAACTGCAGCGCCTGCGACTCGATCAGCGCCGACCCGAACGCCTTGCGCTCCGCGAGGTACGCGACCGCCTTGTCGAGCGCGGCCTGGGCCCCGCCGACCGAGCACGCGGCGATGTTGAGCCGGCCGCCGTTGAGCCCCTTCATCGCGATCCGGAAGCCCTCGCCCTCGCCACCGAGCAGGTTCGCCGCCGGCACCCGCACCTCGTCGAGGATCACCTGACGGGTGGGCTGCGCGTTCCAGCCCATCTTCTTCTCGTTGGCGCCGAACGACAGTCCGGGCGCATCCTTCGGCACGATGAACGCCGAGATGCCGCGGGCACCGACCGACCCGGTCCGCGCCATGACGACGTAGACATCGGAGGTGCCGGCCCCGGAGATGAACTGCTTGACGCCGGTGAGGACGTAGTCGTCGCCGGCGCGAACGGCCTTGGTGCTCAGGGCCGCCGCGTCGGATCCGGCGCCCGGCTCGGTGAGGCAGTAGCTGCCCAACTGCTCCATCGACGCCAGTCCCGGCACCCAGCGGCGCCGCTGCTCGTCGTCGCCGAACTCGTCGATCATCCACGTCACCATGTTGTGGATGGAGATGTACGCGGCGATCGACGGGCATCCCGTCGCGAGCTGCTCGAAGATGCGGACGCCGTCGAGTCGGGTCAGGCCGGAGCCGCCCACGTCCTCGCGGATGTAGATGCCGCCCATGCCGAGCGCGCCGGCCTTGCGCAGCACGTCCACCGGGAAGTGCTTGGTCTGGTCCCATTCGATCGCGTTGGGCGCCAGGTACTCCGCGGCGAAGTCGCGCGCGGTGTCGCTGATGGCGCGCTCGTCGTCGGAAAGTCTGAACATTGCCTTCGCTCCTAGTTCGTCGTCAGGATCACGCTGTGGCCGCCGTCGTCAGAGAGATTTCGCAATGATCCCCTTCATGACCTCGTTGGCACCCGCGTAGATCTTCTGCACCCGTGCGTCCTCGTACATGCGGGCAACGAGGTACTCGCGCATGTACCCGTAACCACCGTGCAGCTGCACACAGCGGTCGACGACCTCGCACTGTTTGTCGGTGAGCCAGTACTTCGCCATGGCCGCTTCCGCCGCGTCGAGGTCTCCCCGCAGGTGTTCCCGGATGCAGTGGTCGAGAAACACCTCGCACGTTCGTGCAATCGTCTGGCACTCGGCGAGTTCGAACGCCGTGTTCTGGAACTCGAACAGGCTGTGGCCGAACGCCTGCCGGGACTTGACGTAGGCGACGGTTTCCTCGACGGCCCGGTTCATGGCACCCGACGCCTGGGCCGCGATGATCAACCGTTCCTGGACGAGTTGCGCGACGAGCTGACCGAAGCCTCGGCCCTCCTCACCCAACCGGTTCGAAACGGGAACCCTCACATCGACGAAGGACAGTTCGGAGGTGTCCGCCGCGTGTTGCCCCACCTTGTCGAGCACCCGCCCCACCGTGAATCCGGAGCAGTCCCGCAGGTCGACGATCAACAACGAGATTCCCCGGGCGCCGGCCTTGGGGTCGGTCTTGACCGCCAGGACGATCATGTCGGCCGACGAACCGTTGGTGATGAACGTCTTGGAACCGTTGACGACGTAGTGGTCGCCGTCCCTGACGGCCGTCGTCCGGATGGCCTTGAGGTCGGACCCTGCGCCCGGTTCGGTCATCCCGATGGCGCCGAGGATCTGCCCGGACGCCATGCCGGGCAGCCAGGTCCGCTTCTGCTCCTCCGTGCCGTACTCGTTGATGTAGTGCGCGACGATTCCGCTGTGTACGGAGACCCCGAACGCGAGGTCACCCGCATAGCCCTGCGCCTCGAACACCGCGAGATCGTGCGCGAACGTACCTCCGCCGCCACCGTATTCCTCGGGAATCGAGCAGCAGAGCAGTCCGAGCTGGCCGGCCGTGTGCCACACGTCGCGATCGATGCGGCGCTGCGCCTCCCACTTCTCGTTGTTGGCGACGACCTCGCGTTCGAAGAATCCGGCCGCAAGTTCGGACAGCGCCCTGACCTCGTCGTCGTGCCAGCTCGGCACGTACTTCTTCACCACGTCAGTCCATCGTGGGGATGACGAAGTGGTCCGCATGCTCCTTGACACCGGAGGGCCAGCGCTGCGTGACCGTCTTGGTCTTGGTGTAGAAGCGGATCGAGTCCGGACCGTGCTGGTTGAGGTCGCCGAATCCGGACCGCTTCCAGCCGCCGAACGTGTGGTAGGCGATCGGCACGGGGATCGGGACGTTGACGCCGACCATGCCGGTGTCGACCCGGGCGCAGAAGTCGCGGGCGGTGTCACCGTCGCGGGTGAAGATCGCGACGCCGTTGCCGTACTCGTGCTCGCTCGGCAGGCGCAGCGCCTCCTCGTAGTCGTGCGCGCGCACCACCTGCAGGACGGGTCCGAAGATCTCCTCCTTGTAGATCCGCATCTCCGGGGTGACGCGGTCGAACAGCGTTGCGCCGGCGAAGAATCCGTCCTCGTGGCCGTCGAGCGTGAAGCCGCGGCCGTCGACCACCAGCTCGGCGCCCTCGTCGACACCGATCTGCACGTAGTTGTTCACCCGGGCCAGGGCGTCGGCGCCGACGAGCGGGCCGAAGTCGGCGTTCTCGTCGTCGGAGGTGCCGATCCTCAGCTTGCCGACCCGCTCGGTGAGCTTCGCGACGAGCGCGTCGGCGGTCTCCTCACCGACCGGCACCGCGACCGAGATGGCCATGCAGCGCTCACCGGCGGAGCCGTAGCCGGCGCCGACGAGGGCGTCCGCGACCTGGTCGAGGTCGGCGTCGGGCATCACGATCGCGTGGTTCTTGGCACCGCCGAAGCACTGCGCGCGCTTGCCGTGCGCCGCCGCGGTCTCGTAGATGTACTGCGCGATCGGGGTGGAGCCGACGAAGCCGAGGGCCTTGACCCGCGGATCGGTGAGCAGCACGTCGACCGCGCCCTTGTCACCGTTGACGACGTTGAAGACGCCCGGCGGCAGGCCCGCCTCGAGGAACAGCTCGGCCAGCCGCAGCGGCACCGACGGGTCCCGCTCGGACGGCTTGAGGATGAACGCATTGCCGCACGCGAGAGCGGGCGCGGCCTTCCACAGCGGGATCATCGCGGGGAAGTTGAACGGCGTGATGCCGGCGACCACGCCGAGGGGCTGACGCATCGAGAACACGTCGATGCCGCTACCGGCGCTCTCGGTGTACTCGCCCTTGAGCAGGTGCGGGATACCGACGGCGAACTCGACCACCTCGAGGCCGCGCTGGATGTCGCCCTTCGCGTCGGCGATGGTCTTGCCGTGCTCGGAGGACAGCAGTCGCGCGAGCGGCTCCATCTCCTCCTGGATCAGCTGCAGGAACCGCATCAGGACACGGGCGCGGCGCTGCGGATTCCATGCCGCCCACTCCCGCTGCGCATCAACAGCATTCGCGATCACGGCCTCGGTCTCGGCCTTGTCGGCAAGCGGCACGCGCGCCTGCACCTGCCCCGTGTTGGGGTCGTACACGTCGGCGAATTGGCCGGACGTTCCGGGGGTGCGCTTGCCGCCGATGAAATGGGAGAGCTCTCGAACGCTCATTGTCCGAACCCGTCCTTTGCTGGTCGCTGCGGGGAGGCGAAGGAGACACGCGTCACCTTCAACATTCTTCGCTGATCCTATAGTTGGAAGTCCATGTAAGTCCAGGGTTTGATCCCGACAATTGCCCGAACCGCAGCTCAGAGGGTCAAAGGTGGGTGAGAATGACGATCCGCACGCCTGCCTCACGCCGTTGTCTGCAGGATGGAGATCACCCGATGGACTCCCCGAGCACACCGCTACTCGCCGCGATCGATCACCCGCTGAGCCGTCGCGCGCTCATGGGCGGTGCCGGCGCGCTACTGCTCGCCGGCATGGCGGGCGCGACCGCGCGTGCGGGCGCATCCCCGCAACCGGCCGTCGCCCAAAAGCCCGGCAGCGTGCCGCGTCGACCCAACATCGTCGTCGTGATCACCGACCAGGAACGCCGACCGATGTTCTGGCCCGAAGGATGGGCGGAGCAGAACCTGCCCAACCGTAAACGGCTGGCCGACACCGGATTGTCGTTCGACAACTCGTTCTGCAACGCGGCGATGTGCTCGCCGAGTCGCAGTACGTTCTTCACCGGCCTCTACCCGGCGCAGCACGGCGTCACCGCGACACTCACCGAGGGCGGGACGGTCTCCCCCACCGAGCCGACCCTGCCACTGGACATCCAGAACATGGCCGAGCTGCTGGAATCGGCCGGCTACAACGTCCACTACCGCGGCAAGTGGCACATGAGCAAGGGCTCCGACGGCGGCGACCCGTCCGGCGCCGATCTCGCCGCCTACGGATTCCAGGGCTGGATTCCGCCCGAAGGCGGCCAGGACACCAACCCCGACCACTTCGGTGGCGGGTGCGCCGATCTCGACAGCCGCTACGCGACCGAGGCCGTGGACTTCCTTCACGGCCTCGCCGCCGGCGACGACACCCCGTTCGCGCTCATCGTCTCGTTCGTCAACCCGCACGACGTGCTGGCCTATCCGCAGACGTGGGACGCGATCAACGGAACCTGCGACAACTACGGTTCCGACGCCCCCGGCATCTTCCAGCAGGGCATCGAACTGCCGCCGACCTACGACGAGAAGCTCGCCGCGAACTTCAAACCCACCGCGCAGGTGCAATCCGAGTTGCTGCTGGCCGCCGGACTCGGACCGCTGGTCGGCCCCGACGCCGCCCACAACTACGCCAACTTCTACGCCTACATGCACAAGGTGGTCGACGAACACATCGGTGCCGTGCTCGACGCGCTCGAATCCCAGCCCGGCAGAAGGGATTCGACGGTGGTGATCCGGATGTCGGACCACGGCGAGATGGGACTCTCGCACGGCGGGCTGCGGCAGAAGGTGTTCAACGCCTACGAGGAGACCCTCCGCGTGCCGATGGTCATCAGCAACCCGGTGATGTTCCCGCAACCGGTGCGGACCGGCGCCCTCGCCACACTGATCGACGTGATGCCCACGCTCGCCACCCTCGCCGACGTCCCCGACCGGTCCGCGTGGGACTTCAAGGGCGTCGATCTGATGCCGGTCGTGACCGACGCGGCCGCCCACCCGCAGTCACCGAGCGCCGAGGTGCAGGAGGTCGTCCACTTCACCTACGACGACCAGAACTGCGCCACCCCCGACGGACAGAACATCGTCACCCAGCCCAACCACATGCGCACCATCCGGGACCGACGCTGGAAGTACTCGGCCTACTTCGACCCCGCCGGTGTGGTGCCCCCGCAGTTCGAGATGTACGACCTCGACACCGACCCGCTCGAACTGCACAACCGCGCCGATCCGTTGAACATCACGTGGTTCGCACCGGCACAGGCGATGACCATGCACACGAAACTGTTCGAGGTCATGGATCGCTGCGGCACCACCCCGGCGAAGGGCCTGAGCCCGGTGCCGTTCGGGAGCTAGTCGGCGGCCCTCCGACAAGTCCTCGCATCAGTTCGAGACTTCGTCGGAACGCGCACTGCGCCGCTGAACGAAAACGTCGTCGGCGGTCCCGAAACTCACTTCGCCCATAGACTCTCCGCTCCCAAGGCAGGCCGTTCTATCCGATCGTGATGCGCCGTAAGCACGTTGCCTCGACCAGATCCCAGTCCAAGTCGACTCCCAGGCCCGGTTTGTTGGGTGCTCGCACATGTCCGGTGTCGTCGACTCTGATGTGGTCGAGGGCCGCGAACTCCATCGGCTCGATGGGCATAGCCTGTTCGAAGTAGCGGCAATTCGGATAGGCAAGCATGAGGTGGAGGTTTGCCGCCTGGGAGAGCGTGTACCCCCAGGATTGAAGCTCGACATTCATCGAACTCGCACGGGCAAGTTCCATCACGCGGCGCGCACCGGTAATGCCGCCGGCCAGCGTGGCATCGACGCGCGCGTGATCCCAACAACCCGCCTCGATACCGGATCTGATGAGCTCGGGCGTCAGAATCTCATTGCCTGCAGGCAGAATCTCGATTCCAAGCTTGCTCCGCAACCATCGATATCCGTCGAGGTCGGCGTCGGGTAAGGGCGCCTCGAACCACGTGTAATCCAACTCCTCGAGCCGCCGGCCGACCCGGAGCGCATCGCGACGGCTGTACCGGCCCTCGACGTCGAGCATCCATGCGACATCCAGATGCCCGTAGCGCTCGGCAATCGCGTCGACCAATTCCAGGTCACGGTCCGGGTAGCACCAAGTGTGGAATTTGACGGCCCGATACCCGGCATCGAGGTACTCGGCCGTCGCATCCAAGTACTCACCGATCGTGGGGAAGAAGGGCGTGCTCGCGTACGCCTGAATCTCGTGGCGGAACCCGCCCAGTAGTCGGTACAGCGGCACACCCAAGGATTTCGACTCGAGATCCCACAATGCAATGTCCAGCGGCGCCAGCGAAACCGGAAGCATCGAGGCACACCGGTTCGCCATCAGCACATGCAGACGTTCGCGCTGGGTCGGATCCTGCCCGATCAGCGCACTACCGACATGCTCGATCGCATGTCCCAGTGCGACGTCGACACCGCCCTCCGTCCACGAAATCGCCGCACCCACCCCGAATCGACCGTCGCTTGCGGTGATCCGAACGATCGTGTTGGTGATGTGCAGCTCGTCGTAGTGCGCAGAGGTGCGATATCGAGCGTCAGGATTCGCGAGGACGAAGACATCGACGGACTCGATGAACCCCGGTTCTGCAACGCGGGATTCGGCGATTCCTCGATCGAAGTTCGATGCAGTCATGATTGCCCACCCCAGCCGATCCTGACCCGGTACCGCTCGAGCAGGTCCTCGTCCAGTTCGATTCCGAGGCCGGGACGATCGCTGACCAGAACGTGTCCATCGACAAGAGGCGGCGGGTTCGTCACCAAACTCGTCGACAACGGGCTTGTACTGCGCGAGTATTCGACCAGGTCGCCGCCAGGCGTTGCCGCGAGGAATTGCACCGTGGCCGCCAGCAGAATGCCGGTGCTGAATCCGTGCGGGACCAGGCGGGTGCTGTACTCGTCGGCCAGTGCCTGGATCCGCCGCATCTCGGTGATCCCACCGCATCGGGTGATGTCCGGCTGGACGATGTCGGGCGTTGTCTCACGGATGAACTCGGCAAACTCGGCTCGTGTGGTCAGGCACTCTCCACCTGTGATCGGTGTGCCCGACGCCTCGGCGAGGCGCCTCAACCCGTAATGGTCATCTGCTGCGAGCGGCTCCTCGATCCAGGACAGACCGAACTCGGACATGCGCCGTTCCTGCTCCTGCGCATACCGGTAGTTCCGCCACCGGTACACGAGGTCGACGGCCAATTCGGCATCGGCGCCCACTTCGTCACGTACCGACCGCAGTACCGCGGCATCATGCTCGGGATCGAGTCCGAACAATCCCCCGCCCAGTTTCATACGGTTCAGGCCCTCCTCCTGGAGTCCTGCGACGATGCGCCGGTTCGCATCGGGGTCGTCGTCAGGAATGAAGGTGCCGTAGGCGGGGATCCGATCGCGCACCCGGCCGCCGAGGAGCCGGTGGACCGGCTCACCGTAGTACTGCGACGCGATGTCCCACAGGGCGATATCGATTGCGCTGATGGCGTGAATGGCAGCGCCGCGGCGGCCCATGTAAGACGAGTACTCGTACATCTTTCGCCACACGCGCTCGATGTCGAGCGGATTCTCGCCGACCAGGATCTCGCGCAGGCCGATGCTGGTGGAATGCGACGACGGTGTGTCCACGAGCGCACACATCACGGCAGGAGAGCTGTCGGCCTCGCCGATGCCGATCAGTCCTTGATCGGTGTGAACCCGGACGAGGAAGGCGTCCTCACCCCACTCGCACTGCTCGGTCAACCCAGGAACCCGGAGCCAGATCGGCTCGACGTCAATGATCTTCATCGCGGCGTGCTGCTCTCTTTCTCCAACGCGTCTTCCGCTGGGTCCGCAATCTCCTCCGGTCGCACGAGCCCGGATTCGGGATCGACTCGGGGACCGTCCTGCCGAAGCCACCGGGTGAGGCCGACGATCTGCATCCCGAGCAGGAACAGAAACGGAATCGCGGTCAGTGTCAGACCTGTCTTGAGCGTCCCGAGGTTTGCGTTGATCGCCAACATCGCCATCGGAATCGCTGCGAGCATGACGACCCAGAACAGACGGAGGCCGCGAGCGGGATCGGTGCCCACCGGGAGGTTTCGGGTGCTCACCGCCGCAACTGTGAACGAGGTGGCATCCATGTGGGACGCCAAGAACAGCAGCATGATCACGAAGTAGACCACCGAGAACACCTGCCCCAGCGGCAGGGAGTTCAGCAGCTGCGCCACCGCGAAGTCGCCACCGCGCGTGGTGAGCAGCTCGGGCGCGTTGACGGTGCCGTTGACGGTCTCGTTCATCGCGTAGCTCGACAACACGCCGAAGAAGAACATGATTCCGGCGCACCCGCCCACTACCAGCCCGATCACCGTCTGACGAATGGTGCGGCCCTTGGAGACTCGCGCAATGAAGATCGCGACACCGGGCAGGTAGGAGATCCAGTACAACCAGTAGAAGACGGTCCAGTCACGCGTGAACGAGCCCCCACCATTGGGATCGGTGAACAACGACATATGGACGAAGTTCTGGATCTCGAGCCCGAGACCGTTGGTGATGTTGTTGGTGATGAACTCGGTCGGGCCGATGATGTACACGACTGCAGCGAAGCCGAACGCAGCGAGGACCGCGATCTTCGCGAGCTTCTGCAAGCCCTTGTCGATACCGATGAACGAGCTCAAGCCGAACACCAAGGTAGACCCAGCCAGGATCACGGCCTTGATCCAGAACGAGTCCTCCACTCCGGCCAGCCCGGATACACCGGCCGAAACCGTATTCACCGTGACCGTGACCGTGAGGATCAGGCCACCGAACGTACCGAAGAGGAACAGCAGGTCGATCACACGACCCCAGACGCCGCCGGCGCGCATACGCCCGTTTACGGCCTCGATGTTGCCGGCATAACTGAGTCGTCGTCCCCGCCGAACGTGGAAGTAGTACGCCATCGAGATGCCCGCCACCACGTACATCGACCAAGCAATCGGACCCCAGTGGAAGAACGCATAGGCGATTCCCATGTCCATCGCTTCACGAGACTCAGGTTCGATGTTGAGTCCTGGCGTTTGGTAGTAGTACGCCCACTCCATGAAAGCCCAGTACATCGTCGCCGAGCCGAGGCCGGCGGAGATGAACATGAACAGCCAGCTGGGCGTGGAGTATTCAGGCTTGCCCTCGCCGAGCTTGATCTTTCCGAAACGCGAGATAGCAAGCCCGACGGCAAGGATGAAACAGCCGAAGCCCATCAACTGGACCGGCGCACCGAATATGCGTGTCGAGGCGTTGAACACCGTATTCGCGCCGTTCTGCGCTTGGTCCGGCCAGATCAAAAGCGCGACGACGACCAACCCGACAACGACGAGGGCGCCGATTGCCAGGACGAGATCCACTCTCGGTCGACGAGCCGCCGACGCTTCCGCTACCGCCGGCGCGGTATCCACTGCGGTCATTTCTTCTCCTATGAAGCGAGATGCGCTCACTCGGCGCGTTCGGCACCCAGCACGTCCAGGTGGGGGGAATTGGTATCGAGAATGTGGGCCTTGAGGGCAGCGAGGCTGCTGTCGAGATCCCCGGTACGGAAGGTGTCCACGAGTCGACGGTGGTCCTCGAGGAATGAGGTAAGGGCCCCGGTCCTACCGGTTTGCAGGGCAAAATGCATCCGAATCCGTTGATGGATGGAATCCCAGATGCTGCGGGCGGTCACCGAATCGCATGAATCGACGATCAGTTCGTGGAATCGGATGTCGGCGATGTTGAAGGCCTCGATATCGCCGCCGTCGACGGCGCGCTCCATGTCCGCGAGCACCACCGAGAAGGCGTCGAACACGTCCGAGTCGAATCGCTTCAGCCCCTCTTTCAGGGCGAACTGCTCGACATCGACTCGGATGGGCAGCAGCAGTCCCTCTACCTCGTTGCGAGAGATCGAGGCCACTTCGGTACCGGTATAGGGCGTCGAAATGATCAAGCCCTGCAGTTCGAGAACGACGAGAGTTTCACGGACGACCGATCGGCTGACGCCGTACTCGTCCGCCAGTTCCTGCTCGATCACGCGAGAACCCGGAGCCAGCTCGCCGTTGAGGATCTTCCGGCTGAGCTCCGCGACGAGCCGGTCCTTGAGCGAGAGTTTCACGAGTTTCCCCACTTCGACATCCCTTCATCGTCAATCGATTGACGATTGTCGACAATAATTGATCGTGATCTCCGACACAAGCCGGTCGCATCTGGGGCACCCAGTCCTCCACCGACGGTCATGGTTCAGTTCCGGTGCCTGATCTCGGGAATGCAGATCCCGTCGAGGCATCGACGAGCCCCGAAGTTGGCCGCCTTGGCGACAGAGAAGGTGTGGGGAGTACGCACGCGACGGACCGTCTCAGCCGGCACACCACCGCATCGTCGAGGTGAACGGGTGCAGGCCGGTGCCGGTGACGAGCCTGCACGCTGGCACCGTCACTGCGGCGCGCAGTCGTCCTGCACGACACGGCCGGACGCGAGGAACTCGGTCACCAGCCCACCGCAACTCGAGCCGACCGTCGAGCCGTGCACGCTGTCCTCGATCGTGAGGAGCCGACCGCCCATCGCGTCGTGCGCGTCTAGTGCCCACGGGTACGGCGTCACGAACTCGTCGCGGTGCCCGATGATCAGCAGGTCGGTGCCGGTGTTCGCCACGGAAGTCGGCTCTCCGTCGAGTGGCCAGCCCGTGCACAGACTGATGCCGGGCACGTCGGAGTCGGCCGGGAATTCGATGCGCCGCTGCGGGTCTCGTCGAATGTCGGCGTTGAGCGCCCGATGCTCGGCCAGCTGGGTCTCGGTGTCGCCGACGGGTCCGAGGCTGTTGCAGATGTACGCGGTTCCCGCCGTCGGGTTCACCGCGTGTTCCAGGAAGTCCTCGGTCGACGGATCGAGCGGCGTGTCGTCGCCCGCGGCGCCGGGATCAGTGTCCGACGGCACGTCGGGCTCGTCGGGGGCGGGCGCATCCTCCCCCTCCGGCACGATGTCGTTCGGCTCGGGCACGAGCCCGGGCGCAGCATCCGGGTCGGCGGTCGCGAGCACTCGCAGAGCCTCGGCAGCGGATGTACCCGTGTAGTCCATGCTGTCGAGCACCACGCGGCGCAGATGTTCGGGGAAGCGGGACTGCAACTCCGCCCCGAGGACCGTGCCCCACGAGACACCGAGGAAGTCGACGGTGTCGAGACCGAGGGCCCGCCGCACCGCGTCCAGGTCGCGGGCCGCGTTCGCGGTGGTCATGCTCGCGACGAGGCCGGGATCGACGCCGACACAGTCCGCGTTGGCCTCCGCGATCGATTCGGCGTACGCGGTGAGGGCGGCGTCGTCGTCGGTGTCGGGATCATCGGGCTCGGGACACGCGAGGCCGGTCGAGGCACCGGTCCCGCGCAGGTCGATGCCGACGACCGTGCCGCCGACACCGAGCGACGATGCGACCGCCGCGGCCATGCTGCGTCCCTCGACTCCGGGACCGCCCGGATTGACGAACAGCGTGGGGGCGCCCGGATCGGTTCCGGTGATCCGGCTCAGTGCGAGTTCCACTGTCCTGCCGTCGGGGTCGTCGTAGTTCAGTGGCACGTCGACGCTCGTGCATTGCAGACGCTCGACGACGCCCGGGTCGATGCCCAGATCCGTCACGTAGTCGGCCAGGTCGCCGCACGGACCCCACCCGAGCGACAGCGAGGTGTCCGTCTCGGTCGCGCCGCCGCAACCGGACAGGACCGCGCCGCACACGGTCGCGGCCGCGAGCACTGCCATCGGTCGCCGCGCCGTCACCGGGCTCCGCTCGCCGCGAGGAACCGGGTGGTCGCAGCGTCGGCCGGAAAGAACGATTCGATCGCCAACTCCGACACCGTCACATCCATCGGGGTGCCGAATACCGTTGTCGTGCTGAGGAACGCGAGATCGTGACCGTTCACGCGGAGGCGCAATGGCACCACGAGCGAGACCCCGCCCTGAGGAACCGCGCTCTCCCCACCGGGATAGGCCGCCAGTTCGTCGCGCAGACAGCGCAGCTCGCGGTCCCCGGTCGCCTCGATCTGGTG
This sequence comes from Rhodococcus sp. BE178, assembly GCF_050433545.1. Lineage (NCBI taxonomy): Bacteria > Bacillati > Actinomycetota > Actinomycetes > Mycobacteriales > Nocardiaceae > Rhodococcus > Rhodococcus sp. BE178. The sequence continues at coordinate 73,282 of NZ_JBNPXA010000007.1, forward strand.
GTCGAGCCGGTGCAGCACGTGTGCCCGCCACTGCCCGAGGTTGGTGATGCGCGGCGCCATCCCGTCCGGGTGCAGGCTCAACCGCAGCACGTTGACAGGCGGCTCGAGCAGCCAGGCGGCGGCGCCGTCGGTGAGCAGTCCGATCGCCGAATTGGCATCGATCATGTTCCAGTGCCGGTCGACGACGACCGCCGGCAGCGGATCGTGCGCCGCGAGAATCTGCGCGACGGCGTCGACCACCGCCGACATCGGGACGTCGGCGAGCACGTGTTCAGGGAACGCCGGGGCGAAGCCGGCCGCCAGCAGCAGCGTGTTGCGGTCGCGCAACGGAATGTCGAGCTGTTCGCCCAGACGGAGCAGCATCTCCCGCGTCGGCTGCGCGCGGCCGGTCTCGAGGAAACTGACGTGCCGCGTCGACACCTCGGCGCGATTGGCCAGGTCGAGCTGGGTCATCCGCCGATGTCCCCGCCACCGGCGGAGCAGTTCCCCGACCGGCTCGGTGGTCGTCTCCTGTGCCGCGGTCATGGCACCACAGTAGAAGCTCCGGGGAACGGTCCCCATTACCTCCGAGGTAATCGACCGGACGCCGCATGCCGGGCAGATTCGTTCCCGCAGGCCGCCGACCGGCAGCCCACCGGAAACGAAGGAGCGAACGATGAACGACTTCGACACCCTGGTCCAGCGCTACCTGGCCACCTGGAACGAGACGGACACCGGCAAGCGTGACGCGATGGTCGCCGAACTGTGGGCCGACGACGGCCGCTACGTCGATCCCATCGGCGCCGCCGACGGTCCGGCCGCGGTGAGCGCGCTGATCGGCTCCGTGCAGCAACAGTTCGCCGGCATGCGTTTCGAACTGGCCGGCGGCATCGACGCACACCACGATCAGGCCCGCTTCACGTGGGAACTCGGCCCCGTCGACGGCGAGGCGCTGGTGGTCGGGTTCGACGTCCTCGAACGCGACCACACCGGCAGGATCCGACTGGTTCTCGGGTTCCTCGACAAGGTCCCCACGGCCTGACGGGCGAGGTCGCGCCCGCGACACCCCGCGGAGCTACGAGCCGAACATGATCAGGTCGGCGATACCGGCGAAGAAGTTCCAGGTGTCGGCGAAGATCTGGCCGACCACTGCGGCGAGCGGCCACAGTGGTTCGGGCAGACTTCCGAGCGGGTTCGGACCCGGAGGGCTGGCGTTCGCGACGCCACCACCAACGAGCAGGAGCACACCCACGAGCGCGACGGCGGCGGTAATCCTGATCCTGTTCATACCCGGTGTATCCGGGCGGATCGGTCGCCCGTTACCGCCGTCGCGGATCGCGTGCGCCGAGCGCGCGGTAGCAGGCGCCGAGGTCACGCAGCGCCGACACCACTTCGGAGGGATCGTCGGTGTCGGCCTGCAACACCTTGCGGAGCAGCGCGGGGTCCAGGTCGTCCGTTGCCGCGCAGTATTCGACGGCGGGCAGCTCGGGCAGGTGCGCGCCGTCGCCGAAGTAGTCGTCGGTCCCGGCCGGCGGCTGCTCGTCCTCGCCCCCGACGCTGCGGATCAGGGTGTCGAGGTCCAGGCCGCGGAGGGTGAGCATCGTGAGGGGATCGTGGTCCACCCGCTCGGCCAGCAGGTAGGCGACGGCCGCGACGTGCTTGCAAGGCCAGCCCGGGTCGGGGCACGTGCAGTCGAAGTCAAGTTCGCCGCTGCTGCCCGGCAACAGCATCGGCGCCAATTCCTGCGGCACAGCGCCGGACGCGAGCGCAGCGAGGATGCCCGGCGTCGAACGCACCGTCTCCACGAACGCCGCCACCTCGTCGTCGTCGAGGGTGCGCAGCGTCAGCACCGAGGTGAACGGCGCGATCTGGCTGCCCTGCACCTCGCCGGTGACCCGTCCGGGCGCGATGTGGAGGGCCACCACCTGGCCGCCGCGGGCATAGGTGCGTCCGCGACTGAGCCGGCCGGTGTCGCCCGCCCGCTCGAGCACCTCGGTCAGGGCGCGGCCCCACCACCCGCGCGCGAACGCGCCCCGCTTGGACTGCGCCTCGACACCACCGACCACCCGGAGCCGCGGGCCGAAGCCGCGGAAGTCCGGGCGTCCGTCGCGAGGACTCATCGACACCACCTCGTGCAGGCTCTCATTCGCCGACCGCCTCGTCGCCGAGGGTGAGCAGGTCGTGCAGTTGGTCGGTGCTCATCTCGGTGATCCACCGCTCGCCCGTGCCCACCGCGAGGTCGGCCAGTTCCTGCTTGGTGGAGAGCATCGCGTCGATGCGTTCCTCGAGTGTCCCGACGCACACGAGCTTGCGGACCTGCACGTCGCGCCGCTGCCCGATCCGGAAGGCCCGGTCCGTCGCCTGGTTCTCCACCGCCGGGTTCCACCAGCGATCCAGGTGGACAACATGATTGGCGGCGGTGAGGTTCAGTCCCGTACCACCCGCCTTGAGGGAGAGCAGCATGATCGGCGGGCCGTCGTCGCCCTGGAACTGCTCGACCATGCGGTCCCGTCGCGCCTTGGTGACCCCGCCGTGCAGGAACGGCACCTCCACCCCGAACCGCTCGGACAGGTACGGCACCACCAGGTCGCCGAACTCGCGGAACTGCGTGAACAGCAACGCCCGTTCGCCGTCGGCGGTGGCCGATTCGAGGATGTCCTCGACCAGGCCGAGCTTGCCGGACCGGTGCCGGCCGCGGCGCAGCACCCCGGACCCGTCGCCGAGGAAGTGCGCCGGATGGTTGCACACCTGCTTGAGCCGGGTGAGCGCCGAGAGCACCGCTCCCTTGCGCTGCATGCCCTCGGTGTCCTTGATCTGCTTCAGCATCTCGTCGACCACCGCCCGGTACAGCGCGGCCTGCTCCACGGTGAGGTTCGCCCGCACCGTCATCTCGAACTTGTCGGGCAGGTCCGAGATCACCGTCGGATCGGTCTTCACGCGCCGCAGGATGAACGGCGAGGTCACCGCCCGCAGGCGGGACACCGCCGCCTCGTCCTGCTCGCGTTCGATCGGCACGGAGAACCGGGCCCGGAAGGCCTGTGCGCTGCCGAGCATGCCGCGGTTGACGAAGTCGAGGATCGAGCGCAGCTCGTCGAGACGGTTCTCCACCGGGGTGCCGGTGAGCGCGATCCGGTGCTGCGCGGGGATGGCGCGCGCGGCCCGCGCCTGCGCGGTGGCCGAGTTCTTGATGTGCTGCGCCTCGTCGAGCACCACCCGCCGCCACGCCTGCTCCCCCAGCGCCTCGACGTCGCGGGCCAGCAGCGAGTACGTGGTGATGACGAGGTCGCTGTCGCGCACCGCCGACGTCAACTCGTCACCGCGGCTGCGCCCGGCGCCGTGATGCACGTGGACCCGCAGGTCGGGCACGAACCGGGCGGCCTCGCGCTGCCAGTTCCCGACCACCGACATCGGGCACACCAGCAGCGTCGGATGTTCGGACCGTTCGTGGGCCAGCAGCGCCAGCAACTGCAGCGTCTTGCCCAGGCCCATGTCGTCGGCGAGGACGGCGCCGAGCCCCGTCTCGCTCATGAACGCGAGCCAGTCCAGGCCGCGCTGCTGATAGGGCCGCAGGATCGCGTGCAGCCCCGCCGGCTGCGGCACCGGCGTCGGCTCGAGGGTGCCGTCGAGCAGGGTGCCGACCCACCCGGTGGCGTGCACCTCGTCCACCGGCACCGGGGGACGCTCCGCCTCGGTGAGCTGTCCGAACAGCCCGCCCAGGGTGCCGTCCTCGCCCGAGTTGCGCTGCGTCACATAGCGGGCCGCCTGCGCGAGGACGGTGTGATCGGCCTGCACCCACTTGCCGCGCAGGCGCACCAGATCGCTCTGGGTGCCCGCCAGCCGGACCAATTCGTCGGGGGTGAGCACGACGTCGCCGAGCGCGAGTTCCCAGTCGTAACCGACGATCTCGTCCATGCCGACGGCACGGTCCTCGGCCGCCGCGGGCACCGGGGGCGAGGACACCTTGACCCGCAGCGACGGCGAGACCACTGCCCACGCGCGCGGCAACAGCAGCGTGATCCCGGCCGCGGTCAGCTCCCGCGCCCCGTGCAGCACCAGATCGGTGACGACGGGGGTGGGCAGCAGCAGGTCGAGGCTGTCCGGGTCGGTGGGCACGTCCCGCAGCCGCGGATACGCCGCGACCGCGGCCGCGAGCTTGCGGACCCCGATCTCGAGCAGGCGGGAGTCCGTGCGATGCAACAGGATCGGATTGGGCGCCTCACCCTCGGGCCGCAGGCACACCTGCAGGCGCCACAGCGCGTCGTCGAGGAGTTCGGGTTCCGCGCCCGCCTCGTCGGTGTCCTCGGCCTGCCCCTCCGGCTCCACCAGCCGCAGCACCAGTTCCGGTTCGTCGACGGTGAGGCTGCCCCGCCACGCCTCGAGACCACTGGCCATCCGGTTGTTGCCGCCGTCGTACGGCTCGCCGCGCAGCAGCGCCCGCAGCAGCGGGTGGTCCGAGTCCCGATCCCCCAGCAGCTCGCGCACCACCGCATCGGTCAGCTCGGCGACGAAGTCGTCGAGGATCTCCCGCGGGCTGCCCTCGTGCCGCTGCACCGGCGGCATCGCCGCGGCCAGCTCCGCGAGCCACGCGCGCTGCCGCTCGCCACCGAGCAGCCGCCACCGCGGCCACCAGTGCCCCTCCGCCCGGTACAGCTCGGGCACGACGCGCCCGGCGCGCGCCCAGCGTTCGACGCCGCGGGCCACGTGCGCCAGGTACCGCAGGTCGCCCGAGATCCCCGGAACGCCGTCCGGCACCGCGAGCAGGACGTCGGCGGCCTCGGCCGGAGCCAGCGCCAGGACCGGCACCCGCTGCGGCTCCACCCCGACCGCGGCGGGCACGTGCACGGTGTGGTGGCGGCGGAAGCGTCGGCGCAGCACGCGGCCGAGCGCCTCGGGCAACTCGGGCAGCTCCGAGTCCGGGCCTCGCCACAGCATGAGGCCCGCTCCCGGCGACCAGAGCCCGTGCAGCATGCGGTCCATCCAACCAGCCGCCGCCGACAAACCTGGAGTTCGCCCCGTCACCAGGCCCATACTGGGCAGACGCACAACCGGGAGCGGTCATGACGATCATGATTCAGGTCTTCGAACAGGTGTATTCGCCCACCACACCGTGGCAGCAACGCAAGGTCGCCTTCGTCGACGCCGACCACATCGTCGCGATGCGCCTCGACGGCCAGTCCGGGGTGTGGCTCGACGTCACCAAGCAGGGCGAATCGCATCGGCTCGCCACGACGAGCTCGCCGGAGCAGGCCATCTACTTCCTGCTCAGCGTCTTCGGCACCATCGCCGAGTGCCGGCAGAACGGCGGGTCGTGGCTGATCGGCCACGACGGCGTCGGCGCCGGTTCGATCCGCGCCGCGAAGTTCCCGCATTCCTGACGTCCCCTGTCGGTGCGGTCCGGCACACTGACCGCGGCAGGTCAGCGTCCGGGGAGGGGCAGCGGTGAGACGGGTTCGGGTTGTGCTGTGCGCCGCGGCGGTCGCGCTGGTGTCCTGGTCGGCTGGGTGTGCGATCGGGCCGAGCACGTCGGCGCCCGCTCCCGGCAGCCCCACCCGCGCCGCGATCGACGACCTCCTCGCCCGTGCCCAGGTGGTGGCGTCCCGTCCCGACGCGCCCGGCTACCAGCGCGGCTGCAAGGCCGGCCAGGGCTGCGTGTTCGGCCCGTCGTGGTCCGACGACCATTCCGGACCCGCGGGCCACGACGGCTGCGACACCCGCAACAACGTCCTGGCGGCCGACCTCACCGACATCACGTTCCGGGAGGGCACCCGCGACTGTGTCGTGATCGCGGGCGTGCTCGCCGACCCGTATTCGGGCCGGCGCATCGAGTTCACCAAGCAGGACGCGGGCGCTGTGCAGATCGATCACGTGTACCCGCTCGCCGCGGCGTGGGACATGGGTGCCGCCACGTGGTCGCCGGAGCGGCGACGTGATTTCGCGAACGACGTCACCTACAACCTGCTGGCCGTCAGTGGACCGGAGAATCAGGCGAAACGCGACAGCACACCGTCGGACTGGCTGCCGCCGGATCCGGCGTACCGGTGCTTCTACGTCGGCAAGTATCTCGGTGTCGCGGTGCGCTGGGGACTGCCGATCACCGCGGCGGACCGAGACGCGATCGACGATGTCGCCGCCGGGTGCGCGTGACGAGTTCCCCGCGCGAGGTCGGGCCGCCGGTTAGCGTGGACGGGTGAGCCGAACGATCACCGGAGATGTCAGCAAGGACACCCGCCTCTGCATGTCGCTGTCCGGACGGCCGAGCAACATCGGCACCCGTTTCCACAACTATCTCTACGACGAACTGGGCCTCGACTTCGTCTACAAGGCGTTCACCACCACCGATCTGCCGGCAGCGGTCGCCGGGATCCGCGCCCTCGGGATCCGCGGGTGCGGGGTTTCGATGCCGTTCAAGGAGGCATGCATCGAGCACGTCGACGTGGTGCACCCGTCGGCCTCGGCGATCGACTCGGTCAACACGATCGTCAACGAGGACGGCGAACTGCACGCCTACAACACCGACTACCAGGCGGTCGCCGATCTGCTGCACCGCGCCGAGCTGAGTCCGGAACTCACGGTCGCGGTCACCGGCAGCGGCGGCATGGCCAAGGCCGTGGTCGCGGCGTTGCGGGACAGCGGCTTCCGGACCGTCACCGTCGTCGCCCGCAACGCGGACACCGGTACCGCTCTCGCGCGAACCTACGGGTTCGAGTGGCAGCCCGAACTCGGCGCCGCGCACCCGCAACTGCTGGTGAACGCCACCCCCATCGGGATGGCCGGCGGCCCCGAATCGGACGCGCTGCCGTTCCCCGAGGCCGCCGTCGTCGCCGCGCAGGCCGTGTTCGACGTGGTCGCGCTGCCGCCCGACACGCCCCTGGTCCGGCTCGCCACCGAGCACGGCAAGACCGTCGTAACGGGCGCCGACGTCATCGCGCTGCAGGCGGCCGAGCAGTTCGTGCTCTACACCGGAGTCCGCCCCACCGACGAGCAGATCCGGCGGGCGTCGGAGTATTCGAGGTCCTAGATGGCCGAACTGCCGCCCGCCGAACCGGGAGAGACGCCGAGCGCACGCCTGGCGCGCAACTTCAGCGAGCTCCTGCAGGAACTGCGGGTGGCGCAGGCGGGAGTGCAGATCCTGTTCGCGTTCCTGCTCGCGATCGTGTTCACCGACGTCTACGCGGAGCAGTCGGCGTATGTCCGGGGACTGCACCTGGTGACGATGCTGTGCGCCGCGGCGTCGTCGGCGCTGCTGATCGCGCCGGCGGTGTGGCACCGGATCCTGTTCCGGCACCGGCGTCGGGAGGAGATCCTGCGCTACGCCAACCGGTGCGCGCTCGCCGGCTCGGCCTTCCTCGCGGCCACCATGACGGGGACGGTCCTGATCGTTGCGGAGGTGGCCGTCGGCGGGTGGTTCGCGAAACTGATCGGTGCGGCCACGGCGGTGGTGTTCGTGGGGCTGTGGTTCGTCGTGCCGCGGCTGCTCCGTCCGGACGACGAGCTGCCCGCGTGAATTCCGCGCTATCGTCTGAACTCATGGCAGCCCCCGACGAGCCCGAGCCTCGCGCCGAGGCCTATCCCGCACTGTGGCCGGTACCCACCCGCTGGGCGGACAACGACCACTACGGGCACGTCAACAACGTCACCTACTACTCGTACTTCGACACCGCGGTCAACGGATGGCTGATGGCGAGCACGGGCCTCGACATCCGCGAGCTGCCGGCCATCGGGATCGTCGCCGAGACGTCGTGCCGGTTCGTCCGCGAGCTGTCGTTCCCCGACCAGCTGCACGTGGGTCTGTCCGTGGAACGGCTCGGCACCAGCAGCATCGTGTACGCGCTCGCGATCTTCCGCGAGGACAGCGACGGGATGCTCGACCTCGCGGCGACAGGTCGGTTCGTCCACGTCTACGTCGACGCAGAGACTCGCCGCCCGGTCCCGATCCCACCCGAGATCCGCAGCGCCGCACACCTACTCACCACGGATGCCAACTGACTCCGCTCAGTTCAGGCCCACGGCATCCGCGGTGGCGACCGCGCGCCTGACGACGCCGTCGATCAGTTCGGCGGTCGGTCCGCCCCGCTCGGCGCGGTTGCGGGGATCGTCCGTGGTGCGCCGCAGCACCCCCTCGGCGATGATCGCGAGCTTCCACAGCGCCAGCACGTGCCAGAACCCGACCGCGGACGCATCCCGTTTGGTCTCGTGGACGTACACCTCGACCAGCTCGTCCCGCGTCGGGAATCCCTCGAGAGTCGACGCCATGAACGGGCCGGCGACGCCGTCGCCCCGTTCGGGCCAGTAGGCGAGCAGACCGCCCAGGTCGGCCAGCGGGTCGCCGAGTGTGGACAGCTCCCAGTCCAGCACCGCCGCGACGCGACCGTCGTCGGGCGAGGTGATGACGTTGCTGAGGTGGAAGTCGCCGTGGACCAGCGTGGTTTCGGTCTGCTCCGGGACGTTGCGCGCGAGCCGGGCGGCGAGTCTCTCGATGTCGGGCAGGTCGTGTGTCTTGGACTGGGCCCACTGCGCGGACCACCGCTTGAGCTGGCGCTGCGCATACGGTGCGTGGCTCGCGAGGTCGAGCAGGCCGGCGCTCTCGAGGTCCACACGGTGAATGCTGGCGAGCGCCTTGGGAAGCGACAGGCCGATGGCGCGGCGGCGCTCGGGGCTGAGCTGCTCGGCCACGGCTTCGTGGTCGAGCACGAGGCCGTCGACGTAGCTCATCAGCACCAGTGGGACATCGGTGACCGCCGGATCCGTCGTCAACGCAAGCATTTTCGGCACCGGGACGTCGGTGCCCTGCAGCGCGGCGAGGATGCGATGCTCACGAACCACGTCGTGCGCGGACGCCAGTAACTGTCCCAGTGGCGGACGCCGCAGCACCCAGCGTCCGCCGCCCGAATCACGAACGGCGAAGGTGAGATTCGACTGCCCGATCCCGATCCGCTCGAACGACAGCGGCGCTATCGCGCCGACTCCCAGGCCGGCGATCCATGTCGAGACGGCATCCTCGTCGAGACCCACAATGCCCACTTCACACCACTCCCCTGCCGCGTCTCGTGTGCTACTCCCGTTTGACCTGAACAGTTCGAACAAGCTGCTGAAAACAGTCGGCGAAACTGCCGATTCCACGGCGTCGAACACACCCCCGCCAACATCCGTCCGCCGATGCTAGCCGCCCGAAAGCTCCGATGCGGGCATTACGGCGCGCGGCCTTCGGCGGTGCGCTCGAGCAGCGGGGCGGTCCGCGGCCCCACCAACTCCCGCATCACGAGCGCCATGTTGGTGCGCTCGACACCCGGGATCTTCAGGATCTGCCCCGCGAGCCGGTAGAGGTCGTCGGCGTCGGTCGCGACCACCTTCACCGACAGATCGGTCAGGCCGGTCATGCCGTACACCTCGACCACCTCGGGGATGTCGGCGAGCGCGTCGACCACGGCGTCGAGCTGGTGCTGGTCCACCCGGGTGGAGACGAAGGCCGCGAGCGGATAGCCCAGCGCCCGCGGATCCACCAGCCGGTCGAATCCGCCGATGGCACCGGATCCCTCCCACCGCGCCAGCCGCGCCTGGACGGTGTTGCGGGAGAGCCCGAGCCGCTGTGCGAGTTCCACGCCCGTCGCGCGGGGATTGTGCGACAGCTCGAGCAGCAGTCGGGCATCGGTGCCATCCAGAGTAGTCATATTTCGCAGTGTGCCCGCCGCAGCACCCCCGGAGTTGTGCATTGTGCTGAATCGTTGCAACTTCGCTTGCGCAGATCGCGGGACGGTGGATGCTGTGAGGTAGAGCACTTGCATTCGGCGTCCGCTCACGAGGCGGCCCCGGATCCCGGCAGCGAGGTGACCCACGATGGCCGACAAGATCGCCTTCCCGGTGCAGCTGGTCCAACCCGACGGACGACGCGTGCACCGCCCCGACTACGCAGCGCTGGTCGCCGACAACGGTCCCGACCGGCTGCGCGATCTGTACGAGGACCTCGTCGTCGTCCGGCGCATCGACACCGAGGCCACCGCGCTGCAGCGGCAGGGCCAGCTCGGGATCTGGGCGCCGCTCCTGGGGCAGGAGGCCGCGCAGATCGGGTCCGTGCGGGCGCTCGAGCCGGACGACTACATCTTCACCAGCTACCGCGAGCACGCCGTCGCGTACTGCCGCGGCGTGGATCCGGCGGTGATGACCCGGCTGTGGCGCGGGTGCGCGTTCTCGGGCTGGGATCCGGCGTCGGTGAACATGACGAACCCCGCGATCGTGGTGGGGTCGCAGGGCCTGCACGCCACCGGGTACGCCCTCGGCGCGCACCTGGACGGCGCGGAGATCGCGACCGTCGTCTACTTCGGTGACGGCGCCACCAGCCAGGGCGACCTCGCCGAGGCGCTGGGCTTCGCGACGAGCCTGGGGGCGCCGGTGGTGTTCTTCTGCCAGAACAACCAGTGGGCCATCAGTGAACCCGTGCATCTGCAGAGTCCGGCGCCGATCGCGGCGCGGGCCGCGGGCTACGGGATGCCGGCGGTCCAGGTCGACGGCAACGACGTGCTCGCCGTTCTCGCGGTGACCCGCCAGGCCGCGCGACACGCGCGCGAGGGCGGCGGGCCGTCCTTCGTCGAGGCCATCACCTATCGGATGGGCCCGCACACCACCTCCGACGACCCCACCCGGTATCGGACCGCGGCGGAATCGGAGGTGTGGAAGGCGCGCGATCCGATCGACCGGATGCGCCGTCTCCTCGAACGCGAGGGGCTGTTCGACGACGCCCTCGCGGACCGGGTGCAGGCCCGTGCCGACGAGGTCGCCGCCCGGCTGCGGGCCGGGGCACTCGAGGCGCTCGACCCGGATGTCGACGAGTTGTTCGAGCACGTGTACGCCACCGACCATCCCCTGCTCGACGAGGAACGCGCCGAGTACCGGGCGTACCTCGACACGCTGACCGCCGGTGAGGAGGCCCTGTCATGACCACCACGACACCCACGACCACGATGGCCCTCGGCGCCGCGCTGAACGCGGGACTGCGCAGGGCGCTCGAGGACGATCCGAAGGTGGTGCTGATGGGCGAGGACATCGGCAAGCTCGGCGGCGTCTTCCGGATCACCGACGCACTGCAGAAGGACTTCGGACCGGCCCGCGTCATGGACACCCCGCTCGCCGAATCCGGAATCGTGGGAACGGCGTTCGGGCTCGCGTTGCGGGGCTATCGACCCGTGTGCGAGATCCAGTTCGACGGCTTCGTCTATCCCGCATTCGACCAGATCGTCTCGCAGGTCGCCAAGATCCACTACCGCACCCGCGGTCACGTGAAGGCGCCGTTGACGATTCGCATCCCGTACGGCGGCGGCATCGGCGCGGTCGAGCATCACTCGGAGTCCCCGGAGGCGTACTTCGCGCACACCGCCGGGCTGCGCGTGGTCAGCCCCAGCACCCCGGCGGACGCGTTCGCGATGATCCGGCAGGCGATCGCCCTCGACGACCCCGTCGTGTTCCTCGAACCCAAGCGTCGCTACTGGGATCGCGGCGAGGTCGACGTCGACGCTCCCCCGGATCTGCCGCTGCATCGGGCCCGGATCGTCCGGCCCGGCACCGACGCCACGCTCGTCGCCTACGGCTCGATGGTCCCGACGGCGTTGCAGGCCGCGGACATCGCCGAGTCCGAGGGCACGTCCCTCGAGGTGGTCGACCTGCGGTCGCTGTCCCCGATCGACTTCGACACCGTGGAGTCGTCGGTGCGGCGGACCGGTCGGCTGGTCGTGGCGCACGAGGCCCCGGTGTTCGTCGGCCTCGGCGCGGAGATCGCGGCGCGCATCGCCGAGCGGTGCTTCTACCAGCTCGAGGCGCCCGTGCTGCGGGTCGGCGGCTTCGACATCCCGTACCCGCCGGCCAAGCTCGAGAAGCATCACGTCCCCGACGCCGACCGCATCCTCGGCGCTGTCGACGAGGTGCTCGCGGCATGAGTAGCGAGGCACTCGCATCATGACGCGGATCGAGGAGTTCCGGCTGCCCGACCTCGGGGAGGGACTGACCGAGGCGGAACTGGTGTCGTGGGCGGTGGCCGTCGGCGACACCGTCGAGCTCAACCAGGCGATCGGGGAGGTCGAGACCGCGAAGGCGCTGGTGGAGTTGCCGTCGCCGTTCGCCGGTATCGTACGCGAACTGCTCGCCCGGCCCGGCGACACCGTGCCGGTGGGCGCGTCCCTGATCCGGGTGGAGACCGACTCCGCGACGCCCCCGAAGCCGGCCGCGGAGACGTCCCGGGCCGATTCGGTGCTGGTCGGCTACGGGCCGTCCGCCCCCGCCCCGAGCCGCCGGCACCGTCGTGCCGGTCCGGTACACCGGGATTCGGCCACCCGCCCCGACGCGGTGCGCCGGCACCAGGCGCGGCCGGCCCCGGCCGGGACCGACGGGACCGACGGGGCGGACCCGCGGGAGACCCGGACCCCGATCCGCGGGGTGCGGCGGGAGACGGCGTCGGCCATGGTGCGCAGCGCGTCCACCGCCCCACAGATCACCGAGTTCCTCACCGCCGATGTCACCGAGACGGTGCGACTGCTCGAGCAGCTCCGGTCGTCGGACCGGTTCACCGGACTGCACCTCACACCGCTGGCCCTGGTCGCGAAGGCGGTGCTGGTGACGCTGCGGTCGCATCCCGGCCTGAACTCGTCGTGGCTCGAGGACACCCAGGAGATCGTCACCAAGCACTACGTCAATCTCGGCATCGCGGCGGCTACCGAACGCGGGCTCGTCGTCCCCAACATCAAGGACGCCCAGAACCTGGCGCTCCCCGACCTGTGCCGGGCGATCGCCGAGGTGAGCGAGACCGCGCGATCCGGGAAGGCGACCCCCGAGCAGCTGTCGGGCGGCACGATCACGATCACCAACGTCGGCGTGTACGGCATCGACGCGGGCACCCCGATCCTCAACCCGGGCGAGGCCGCGATCCTCGCCCTCGGCGCGATCAACCGTCGGCCGTGGGTGCACGAGGACCAGCTCGCGATCCGCGAGGTCACCACACTGAGCCTGACGGTGGACCACCGCCTCGTCGACGGCGAACAGGCGTCGCGGTTCCTCGCCGATCTCGGGGCGGCGCTCACCGACCCGGTACCGACCCTGCTCGCGCAGCTGTGACCGGTCCGGCCGCCCGGCACCGGAGTTCGGTACAAAGGGGTACGTGAACGCCCAGCAGACGGACCGGCCGCTCCACCTGCGATCGGGGCGTGCCGCGATCTTCGGGGTGTTCGGGATCAACGGCTTCCTGCTCGCGATGTGGGTGGTCCACATCCCGGCGATCGAGGCGCGCACCGACATCTCCCATTCGACGCTGGGGTCGCTGTTGCTGCTCCTCGCGGCGGGCGCGATCGCGGGCATGCAGCTGTCGGGTCCGCTGTCGGACCGGTTCGGCAGCCGACGGCTGGTGGCGCTCAGCGGCACCCTGCTGTCGATCGCCGTGATCGGGCCCGGCCTGGCCGGCAACGCGTGGCAGCTCGGCTTGGCGCTCACGGTGTTCGGGTTCGGCAACGGCGCCCTGGACGTCGCGATGAACTCGCAGGCCGTCTACGTCGAGCAGGCGTACCGGCGGCCGATCATGTCGGCGTTCCACGGCATGTTCTCGATCGGCGGCGTCGCCGGCTCGCTCGTCGGGGCGGCGACGTTGGCCGCGGGCTGGTCGCCGCTCGTCGCGCTGGGCGGGTCCGCAGTGGTCGGTCTCGTGGGGATCGCCGTCTGCACGACGCGGCTGCTGCCGCCGTCCGCGCATCCACAGCCGGAGCATCACGAGACCCGGCCACGGGGGCGGTACTCGACCCGGGTGGTCGCACTCGGTGCGGTCGCGTTCGTGCTGATGCTCGCGGAGGGGGTCGCGAACGACTGGAGCACGCTGCAGGTCAAGGAGCATCTCGACACGACCGCCGCCGTCGCCGCGCTCGCGTTCGGAGGGTTCTCGCTGACGATGACGCTGGGCCGCTTCACCGCCGACCGTGTCAGCGCGGCGCTTGGTCCCGTCGCGATCGTCCGGTACGGCACGCTCATCGCGGCGGCCGGCATGGCGCTGGTGATCGTCTCGCAGTGGCTGCCGACGACGCTGCTCGGGTGGGCACTGTTCGGCCTGGGCCTGTCCGGGTGCGTGCCGCAGATCTTCACGACCGCGGGCAATCTCGGGACCGGCGCGGCGGGCGCGAACATGTCGCGCGTCGTGGGCATGGGCTACATCGGTTTCCTCGCCGGGCCCGCGACCATCGGGTGGGTCACCCAACTGGTGCCGCTCACCGTCGCGATGGTGGTGCCGCTGGCCTGCGTACTGGTGGCGGCGTGCTTCGCGGGTGTCGTCCGGCGCCCCACGAGCCGGCCCGTGCAGGTGTGAAAGTCCCCCCGAAACTCGGTCTCCCGAAACGGCGGAAGGGTCCCTTCACACGCTGGGAGCGTGTGAAGGGACCCTACGACTGTCGAGCGGAGGGGGAGTCACCCGCAGCTGCCGTCTTCCGTGATTCCCGAAGCGGCTACAGGGCCTTGAGCTCCTCGGTGACCTCGGAGACCATCTTCTTCGCGTCACCGAACAGCATGGAGGTCTGGTCGGCGGTGAACAGCGGGTTGTCGATACCGGCGTAGCCCGACGACATCGACCGCTTGAGGACGATGACGGACTTGGACTGGTCGACGTTGAGGATCGGCATCCCGTAGATCGGGCTGGACGAATCCTCGCGGGCCGCGGGGTTGGTGACGTCGTTGGCGCCGATGACGACGGTGACATCGGTGCGGGAGAACTCGCCGTTGATGTCGTCCATTTCCTTCATCGCGTCGTACGCGACATCCGCCTCGGCGAGCAGGACGTTCATGTGTCCGGGCATGCGGCCGGCGACCGGGTGGATCGCGTACTTGACCTCGACGCCCTTGTCCTCGAGCAGCGCGGCCATCTCCTTGACCGCGTGCTGGGCCTGCGCCACCGCGAGACCGTAGCCGGGCACGACGATGACCTGGTTGGCGTACGCCATCTGGATCGCCGCATCCGACGCGGAGGTGGCCTTGACAGTGCCACCCGACGCGGCACCGGCGGCGCCGCCGGCGTCCCCGCCGCCGAACGAGCCGAAGATGATCGCCGGGATGGACCGGTTCATCGCCTTGGCCATCAGGTTGGTCAGGATCGAGCCCGACGCGCCGACGATCATGCCGGCGACGATCATCGCCTGATTGTTCAGCGCGAGACCGGCGGCCGCCGCGGACAGACCGGTGAGGGCGTTGAGCAGCGAGATGACGACGGGCATGTCGGCGCCGCCGATCGGCAGCACCACGAACAGACCCATGACACCGGCGGCGACGAGCAGGCCGACGATCAGCCACGGCGACTGCGGGTCGCCGTCGGCGCCCAGGCCGATGTAGATCGCGAGACCGAGCGAGACGAGCGCGAGGACGATGTTCGCCAGCTGGAACAGCTTGGCCGACGCGACGACCTTCTTCTCGAGGTTCTTGTTGAGCAGTTCCTGCAGCTTCGCGAACGCCACCAGCGAGCCCCAGAACGAGACCGAGCCGATGATCGCGGCGAACAGCGAGCCGACGATGAACGGCGCCGAGGGCACCGCCTCGACGGCGGTGAAGCCGTCGGAGTTGAGGAACTCGGCCCACGCGATGAGCGCGACGGTGCCGCCGCCGACACCGTTGAACAGGGCGACCAGCTGCGGCATCGCGGTCATCTTGGTGCGCAGCGCGGGCGGGACACCGAGGATGATGCCGACGGCCAGGCCGCCGATGATCAGGCCCCAGTTGTCGGTGTCGCGGATATCGATCAGGACCGCGACGACGGCGACGAGCATGCCGACCGCGGCGATGTAGTTGCCGCGCACGGCGGTCTTCGGGCCGGTCAGGCCCGACAGACCGTAGATGAACATCGCGAACGCGACGATGTACAGGATCGTGACGAGGTAGCCCATCAGGCGTCAGCCCCCTTCTTCGCAGCCGCCTTCAGGGCGTCCTTCTTGGGCTTGAACATCGCGAGCATGCGGTCGGTGACCACGAAACCACCGACCACGTTCAAGGTGCCGAACACCAACGCGACGAACAGAATGATCTTGATGCTCCAGGGCGCGTCACCGGGCAGATGCCCGAGGACGACGAGCGCGCCGAGCACGACGATGCCGTGGATGGCGTTGGTGCCCGACATCAGCGGCGTGTGCAGCGTGTTCGGCACCTTGGAGATGACGGCGAAGCCGACGAACCCGGCCAGGACCAGGATCGCGATGTTCGCGAGCAGTTCGTTGTACATCAGGCGTTCGCCTCCTCACGGGTGACGCAGGCGGCGGCGAGGATCTCGTCGTCGAAGTCCGGCGCGAAGGCACCGTTCTCGTCGAGCATCAACTCGATGACCGCCTGCAGGTTCTTCGAATACAGCTCGGAGGCGTGCTCGGGCATCGTCGCCGGCAGATTCAACGGCGAGCAGATCGTCACACCGTGCTTGACCACGGTCTGACCGGGCTCGGTGATCTCACAGTTGCCACCGGTCTCACCGGCGAGGTCCACGATCACCGAGCCGGGCTTCATGCCCTGCACCGCTGCGGCCGTCACCAGACGCGGCGCCGGACGACCCGGCACCAGCGCGGTCGTGATGACCACGTCGAAGCCCTTGATCGCGTCCTCGAGCGCCTGCTGCTGCTGGGCCTGCTCGGCCTCGGTCAGCTGACGGGCGTAGCCACCCTCGCCGGCGGCATCGATGCCGAGATCGAGCCACTGGGCGCCGACGGAGCGGACCTGATCGGCCACCTCGGGGCGCACGTCGTAGCCGGTGGTGCGGCCGCCGAGACGCTTCGCCGTCGCCAGCGCCTGCAGACCCGCGACACCCACACCGAGGACCAGCACGGTCGCCGGCTTCACGGTGCCCGCGGCGGTGGTCAGCATCGGGAAGTACCGCGTCGACTCCGACGCCGCCACCAGCACCGCCTTGTAGCCGGACACGTTCGCCTGCGACGACAGCGCATCCATCACCTGGGCACGCGAGATACGCGGGATGGCCTCGACCGCGAAGGCCTGCACGCCGGCCGCCTTCAGATCCGCGATCCGGTTGTCCGCGTTGCGGGGCGCCAGGAAGCCGATCAGCGTCGAGCCCGAGCGCAGCTTGGCGATCTCGTCGGTCGACGGCGCGGCCACCTTCGCCACGATGTCCGCGGACCACGCGTCACCGATGGTGGCACCCGCCTCGACGTACAGCTCGTCCGGAATCAGGGCGGCCAGGCCGGCCCCGGACTCGACAACGACGTCGACGCCCTTGGCGGACAACGACGCCACAACCTTCGGCACCAGCGCCACCCGCCGCTCGTCGTCGTTCGTCTCCCGAACGACACCGACCGACGGGCGCACCTGTGCCGCGCTCTTCGATGTATCCAATGTTTCGACTTCCTGCGTTAGATGGTGTGCACGCCACGACGGGCGGCAACTCTCGAGCGATCGACGGACGATGACCCGATCGATGCAAGTGGTCCACGATGGTAAGCAGAACTACCGTGAGCAAGGGAACACACGCAAGTCGTCAGTGTTGTCTGAATCGAGTCCGAACAGAGGTATACCACTGTAAGGAACACATTTTGTGATACAGCTCACTATTTCACATGGACGTAACTTGGCGCCGAAATAGGCCCAAGACACGGAGGTGAGAGATGCCCGTCAAGACGGTGGAGATCGAACGCGTGTACGACCATCCGGGTGCCGAAGCGGGCTTCCGCGTCTTCGTCGACCGGCTCTGGCCACGGGGGCTGCGCAAGGATTCGTTCCACTACGACGACTGGGCCAAGGAGCTGGCCCCGTCCACCGAGCTGCGCCGGTGGTACAGCCACGACGTCGCCGAGTTCGGCGAGTTTCGGTCCCGTTATCTCGCCGAACTCGAGTCGCCCGACGGCCGCAGCGCCGTGGAGCGCGTTCTCGAACTCGCGCACGACCGTCCACTCGTCCTCCTGACCGCCACCAAGGACGTCGAGCACAGCCACGCCGCGGTACTGCGTCAGTTCCTCAGGGACGTCACATAGCGAGCCCGGAGCTGATGCTTGACCAACTTGCCTGTCGGAGTGCGCGGTAGATCGTCCGCGAAGTCGACCGAGCGCGGCGCCTTGTAGTGCGCGACGCGGTCGCGGACGTAGTCGAGCAGCTCGCGCGCGAGGTCGGCGCTCTTCGTCACACCGTCCGCCAGCTGGACAACGGCCTTGACCTGCTCCCCCATCTCCTCGTCGGGCACCCCGATCACCGCGACGTCGTACACCTTGGGATGCAGGGTCAGCACGTTCTCGGACTCCTGGGGATAGATGTTGACGCCGCCGGAGATGATCGTGAACGCGGCCCGGTCGGTGAGATAGAGGTATCGCTCGTCGTCGATGTAGCCGATGTCGCCGCTCGTCGTCCAGGTCGGATGGTCCGGGTGCTGCGCCGACGCCGTCTTGGCCGGATCGTTGTGGTACTCGAAGGGCAGCTCGGCGCGCTCCCAGTAGACGGTGCCGATCTCCCCCACCGGCAGCTCGCGCCCGCCCTCGTCGCAGATGTGCACGATCCCGAGCACGCCGTCCCGGCCGACCGAGCCCGGATGCGCGAGCGCCTGCGCACTGTCGATGAAGGTGACCCCGGAGCCCTCGGTGGATGCGTAGTACTCCTGGATCACCGGTCCCCACCACTCGATCATCGCCCGTTTGACGTCCGGCGGGCACGGCGCCGCGGCATGGACGGCGACCTGCAGGCTGGAGATGTCGTAGCTGTCCCGAACCGCCTTGGGCAGCTTCAGCATTCGCACGAACATCGTCGGCACCCACTGGCTGTGCGTGACCTTGTACGTCTGGATCAGGTCGAGCGCCTCGGCGGGCTCGAACCGGTCCATCACGATCACGGTGCCGCCGACGGAGTTGATGGTTCCGCAGAAGCGCAGCGGCGCTGCGTGATACAGCGGCGCGGGGCACAGATAGACGGTGTCGGAGTCGAATCCGTACATGGGCGCGAACACCGCGGTGTACGGGTCCGTCGTCTCGTGGACCTCGCCGACGGGCAGTCTGGGCTTGATGCCCTTGGGCCGGCCGGTGGTGCCCGACGAATACAGCATGTCCTGGCCGCGCGGCTGCGACTCGAGCGGTTCGACGGTCTGCGCCGCGAGCACCTGCTCGTAGTCGTCGTAGCCGGCGAGCGCGCCACCGAAGACGAGACGGCGGCGGACCCGGGGAAGATCGGCCGGGTCGTCCGGGAGCGCCGCGGCCGCGTCGGCGGACACGACGAGAACCGATGCCCCGCAGTCGTCGACCACGTACGCGGTCTCGGCCGCGGTCAGGTGCCAGTTGACCGCCGTGATGTAGAGACCGGATCGCAGCGCGGCCCAGTACACCTCGAGCATCCGCAGGTCGTTGCCCGCGACCATCGCGAGGTGATCGCCCGGCCGCATCCCCACCTCCCGCAGGTACCGGGCCAGCCGCAGGGACCGCTCGTCGAGCTGCCGATACGTCAGCTGCTCACCGGTGGCGGGCCGGATGATCGCGGGCTTGTCGGGGGTGGCGGCTACGAAGTTTCCCGGGAACACGGCAGCTCCTCATGTGAACGGTCGTTCGCGCTTCGGTCTGGCCCGATCGTCCACCACCGCGTGCCCTTCCGTGACGGGTTTCGCCCGAATCGCCGGATCCCGACCGGGTGCGCTCTTTCGATGTGTCATGGCGTCGCACCGGAGGCCGATCGGTCATAGAGTGACAGGGTGACCACCGACACATCCGATGCTGCCGCGCCCGCCGGCGACGAGGCGATCACGTCGGTGGACTTCCACTTCGATCCGATGTGCCCGTTCGCGTTCCACGCCTCGCGCTGGATCCGGCACGTGCGGGCCGAGACCGGCATCGACGTCGACTGGCGCTTCTTCAGCCTCGAGGAGATCAACCGCCGCGACGACGAGAAGCAGCAGCAGTTGCATCCATGGGAGCGGGACTGGGCCTACGGGTGGTCGCTCATGCGGATCGGTGCGCTGCTGCGTCGCGAGAGCATGGATCTGCTGGACCGCTGGTACGCCGCGACCGGCCACCTGCTGCACGTCGACGGCGGAAAACCGCACGACCCGGATGTCGCACGGGATCTGCTCGGCAGACTCGGACTCGACCCCGGCCTGCTCGACGCCGCGCTGGCCGACCCGACCACGCACGACGACGTCCGGGCCGACCACGACCGGGTGGTCGCGGCGGGCGGGTTCGGTGTCCCGACGCTGTTCGTGCTGGGCACCCCACTGTTCGGGCCCGTCCTGGTCGATCCGCCCGAGGGCGAGGCCGCCGTGCGACTGTGGAACATGGTGACCGAGATGCTCGAGTTCCCCCGCGTCTACGAGCTTCAGCGCGTGAAGGGGCCGGTGGACGCGGCGGCCATCGGTGAGGCACTGGCCCCGTACCTGCGGGGCCGGGACTGGCAGAGTGTCAATCGCGGTGAGGTCGTGGACCTTTCCGGACTGGAAACGGAGCGAGATACATGAGCGATTTCCCCCAGGGCATGCTGGTCGATGCACTGTCCGAGCAGTGGGCAGTGCTCGACGATGTGCTGTCCACGGTCGAGGGCGATGTGTGGACCACGCCGACGGCCCTGCCGGGTTGGACGGTGCGCGACATCGTCTCGCACATCATCGGGACCGAATCGCTGCTGTCGGGCCTGAAACCCCCGGAGACGGCGATCGACGTGCACACACTTCCCCACGTGCGCAACGAGATCGGTGCGCTCAACGAGCGCTGGGTGGAGGGCCTGCGAGCCCATACCGGGGCGCAGACTCTCGCGATGTTCCGCGAAATCACCTCCAGCCGGCGCGAGGTACTCGCCGACATGACGCAGGCCGACTTCGATGCTCCCGCAATGACGCCGGCGGGTCCGGCCACGTACGGCCGGTTCATGCGTATCCGGTTGTTCGACTGCTGGATTCACGAGCACGACATCCGCGATGCGCTGGGCGCCCCCGCGGGCGACGAGGGCGGCACCCGCGGCGAGCTGGCGTTCGCGGAGATCGCGGGCGCGCTGGGGTTCATCGTCGGCAAGCTGGGCGGTGCCCCCGAGGGTGCCCGGGTCACATTCGAGCTGTCCGGACCGCTGGCCCGCACCATCCACGTCGAAGTCGACGGCCGGGCCGCGGTGGTCCCGCAGCTGTCCGCACCGGCCACGTCGACGATCGCGATGGGTTCGCCGCTGTTCACCCGGCTCGCCACGGGCCGCACCACCGCCGCCGAGCACACGTCGGAGTTCGAGCTCGGCGGCGACGCCGAGGTGGGCCGACGGATCGTCGACAACCTCGCCTTCACCGTCTGAGCAACCGTGCGACTGTTCCTGGCGTCGTACCGGTTCGGTCTGCACGTGGACCGGTTCGTCGAACTGGTCGGCGGCCCCGGCCCGATCGCGGTGATCGCCAATGCCGCGGATGCGTGGCCGGCGCGGGCCCGGGACTCGGCCGTGGTGAGCGACGTCGTGCCGCTGCGCCGTCTCGGGTTCTCACCGTCGGAGGTGGATCTACGCCACTACGTCGACCGTCCGGCCGCTCTCGCGGAGACGCTCTCGGGATTCCGGTCGGTGTGGGTGCGCGGCGGCAACACGTTCGTCCTGCGTGCACAGCTGGCACGAAGTGGTGCCGACGACGTCCTGCGGGATCTGCTCCGCCGTGACGCCCTCGCCTACGCGGGCTACAGCGCCGGCGCGTGCGTCATGGCACCGTCCCTCGTCGGCGTGGACAGCGGGGACGATCCGGGCGAGGTGGCGCCGGCCTGCGGGGTGCCGCCGCGCTGGGACGGGCTGGGCCTGATCGACTTCTCGATCGTGCCGCACTGCGTGGGTCCGGACACTCCCCCGGACGCACAGAACCCCGGCGACGACGCGGCTCGCATGATCGAGGCCTGTCGCGGTGCCGGGGTTCGGTATCGGGCGTTGACCGACGATCAGGCGATCGTCGTGGATGCGGAGGCCACCGCGTTGCTGTAGCCGCCGACGGCGGCCAGTTCGCGGCGCTCCTCGCGCGGGGCCAGCCGGTCCAGTGCGGACCAGGTGATCTCGCAGCGCTTGACGGTCATCTCGTCGGCCTCGGAGAGCAGGGCGGTGAGCAGGGCCTTCGGGTTGCGGTCCCACGACGCGTCGATGCGGCCCACCTGGTCGTTGGTGAACAGCCCGGAGCCGGCCACCGCCGAGACCCAGTCGTTCACGTCACCGCGGTGGATGCGCTCGAGGGCGTCGTAGTCGACTCCGCCGTCGAGGAACTCGTACGAGAACATTGCGGCGACGTAGTCCTCGATGCAGTTCGAAGCGCTCACAATTCTGCGCCCCTTTCTCCCCGACGGCCTAGCCCTCACCACCGGAAATAACAGATCCGGAAACAAGGAGATGTTCATGGTCATATCGCGTAACGCTTTGATTGCGTGGTGCGATGAGAACGACGCTAACGCGGCGAAAGACGTGGGTGTTACTGTTTGATCATAACGATTGAATAACGTCTCCGAATTTCGCGCTCGAGGCTACAGCCAGGGAAAATACGCGTTAAGTTCGAACGAACGGTCCTGTTCTTCTTGTACAGGAGTTCATTTCGCGGGCGCGCGGGAACCGGCCCGCATCAGGTACGACGCGAGCCGGTTCCCCCGCCGGCCGGGGCCTAGCGTGCGGAGTGCGGCGCGCCCATTCCCGGATCGATCCGCACGGGACCGTCCGCGGACGGCGCGACCGGGAAGTCGAAGATCGCGGTCGGCAGGTACACCGTGGCGCACGAGTTCGGGATGTCGACGACGCCGGACAGGCGGCCCTCGATCGGCGCGGCGCCCAGCAGCAGGTACGCCTGCTCCGGGCTGTAGCCGAACTTGGTGAGGTAGTCGATCGCGTGCAGGCACGCCCGCTGGTAGGCGAGGTGCGAGTCGAGGTACCGCTGCTCGCCGTCGAGCGTCACCGACGTGCCCGAGAACGCCAGCCACTCCGAATACTGCGGATCGGTGTTGCCGGGCATGAAGATCGCGTTCTCCGACACGCCGTACGTCTCCATGCCGCCCTTGATCAGGTCGACGCGCAGATCGATGAACCCGCCCATCTCGATCGCACCGCAGAAGGTGATCTCGCCGTCGCCCTGCGAGAAGTGCAGGTCCCCCACCGACAGCTTGCCGCCGTCGACGAACACCGGATAGAACACGCGGCTGCCCTTGGTGAGGTTCTTGATGTCCTGGTTGCCGCCGTTCTCGCGGGGCGGGGCGGTGCGGGCGGCCTCGCCGGCGACGCGGTCGAAGTCGGCGCCGGTGAGGGTGCCCAGCACCGCGTCGCGCGGTTCCGGTGGCAGCGCGAGCGGCGGCACCCGGTCCG
The DNA here is from genome assembly GCF_050433545.1 of Rhodococcus sp. BE178. Classification (NCBI taxonomy): domain Bacteria; kingdom Bacillati; phylum Actinomycetota; class Actinomycetes; order Mycobacteriales; family Nocardiaceae; genus Rhodococcus; species Rhodococcus sp. BE178. The sequence goes on from NZ_JBNPXA010000007.1 coordinate 96,514, forward strand.
GATCGGTCGCGATCAGCGCGGCCTCACGGGCGTTCCACCTGCCGAGCAACTCGTGCGACGGCGCGGTGCCCATCAGGCCCGGATGCACGATGCCGGTGAACTTGACGTGCGGCACGTGCCGGGACGTCGCGGTCTGCCCGGAGAAGTCCCACACCGCCTTGTAGGCGTCGGGGAACTGCTCGGTCAGGAAGCCGCCGCCGTTGTCGCGCGGGAAGATGCCGGTGTACCCCCAGCCCTGGCCGGCGAGCGGACCCGAGTCCTCCTGCGGGATCGGTCCGATGTCGAGGATGTCGACGATCAGCAGGTCACCGGGCTTGGCGCCCTCCACCGCGAACGGCCCCGACAGCGTGTGCACCGTGGTCAGCGGGGCATTGAGGATGTCGTCGGCCGAGTCGTCGTTGCGGATCGCGCCGTCGAACCATTCCCGGCAGTGCACGCGGAACGAATCGCCCGGCTTCACCGTGACGGCGGCGGGGATGTCGGGGTGCCACCGGTTGTGGCCGATCTTCTCCTGCTCGGTGAACTTCTTGCGCGAATCCAACGGGAACAGCAACTCGGGCATACGGATCTCCTTCACGACGCGAGGGGAAAGACTCAGGGGCGGGGCAACTTTCGGTGCAGCGGATTGGTGGTGACATTCTGCACGGCCGTCCGGGCACCGGGCCGCGGGCCCGAGACCACCGCGGGCTCGCTCGCGGACCGGGCGGTGGAGTCGAGCAGACGCATCTGCGTCGACGAGCCGTGGCCGAGCCGTGGGCCGGTGATCTGACGGCGCGCGTCGGACGCGCAGGCGGGGCAGGCGGAGCTGTCGGGGACGGTGGCCATCGAGTAGGTGCGGTCGAACGGACCGCACTGCGCGCACCGGAACTGATAGAGGGGAATGACCGCGTCCTTTCGCCGGGGCAAGGATCGAAGTCCCTCAGACGTTAACCGAGGTGGCACCCGATCGCGCGGCATACGACTTGTCCGCCGTGTCCGGAAAGGCGAAGCCCGAATCTCGTGACGCGTCCGCTCCCGCGGGGCCACACTTGAGGCGACACCCCCGATCGTGGATTCGAGGAGCGTGCGTATGGCCGACGGGCAACCGTTCATCCCACCGAGTGCGGTGGATGTGGACCTCTCCGCGGTCGGATGGGCGCAGAACCGGACCATGTCGGACTTCGAGACCGGCATGTGGCGGATGGAGGAGGTGCGCCCCGAACTGCGCACCCCCATCGTCGCCGTCGACGTCCTCGACCGGGCGCCGGACTGGGATCGGTTGGTGCGGGCGCACGAATGGGCGTCGCACATCGTGCCCCGCATCCGGATGCGCGCAGTGGAACCGGCGTTCGGCCTCGGCAATCCGGTGTGGTCGGTGGACCCCGAGTTCGACCTCGACTACCACCTGCGCCGGGTGCGGTTGCCGGAGCCGGCCGACCTCGACCACGCGCTGCGGATCTGCCGGCACCTCGCCACCGAACCGTTCGACAAGGCCCGCCCGCCGTGGATGGCGATGCTCATCGAGGGCCTGGCTGACGGCCGCGCCGTCTACGTCGTCAAGACCCATCACAGCATCACCGACGGCATGGGCGGCATCCAGATGATGGCGCTGCTGCACAGCCGCCGCCCCGAACCGACGCCCGACAAGCCGGACCGCGCGCCCGCGCCGCCCGAGCACCTGTCGGATCTGTCCGCGCTGGGGCTCGAGGTGCTCACCGAGGTACGCCGCGCCCCGAGCCGGATCGCCGACCTGGTCTCGGGCTCGGCGCGGGCCGCGATCACCGCCGTCACCCGGCCGTTCGACGCGGCGGGCGAGGTCCTCGACTACGCGAACTCCCTGCGCCGCGTCATCCAGCCGCCCCCGGCGACGGGCTCTCCCCTGCTGCGCAACCGCGGTCTCGGGCGCTGGTTCGGGGTGCTCGAGGTGGAGTTGCCGGTCCTCAAGGCCGCGGGCCACGCGGCCGGTGGTTCGGTCAACGACGCCTACATCGCGGCGCTGCTCGGCGGCTTCCGCCGGTACCACGAGGAGCTCGGCGAGTCCGTCGGCAAGATCCCGATGGGCATGCCGATCAACATGCGGGCCGCGTCGGATCCGTCCGGCGGCAACCGGATCGCCGCGGTGCGGTTCGCGGGGCCGGCCACCGAACCGGATCCGGCGTTGCGGATCCGCAAGGTCCGCGCGATCGTGCTGGCGCTGCGGGAGGAACCGGCCCTCGACATTGTCGAGGCGGCGTCGCCGCTGCTGGTGCGGCTGCCGACCCGGCTGCTCGCCGAGTGGTACCTGTCGCAGTCCAAGGGGCTGGATCTGCAGGCGTCCAATGTCGCGGGGGTGCCCGTGCCGGTGTATCTGGCGGGGGCGCGGATCGAGCGGATGTTCCCCTTCGGCCCGGCACCGGGCTGCGCCGTGATGGCGACGATGGTCTCCCACGTCGGGACCTGCTGCATCGGCGTCAACCTCGACACCGCCGCGGTGACCGAACCGGCGCTGTTCATGCAGTGCCTGCAGGAGGGTTTGGACGAGGTGGTGGCGCTGGCCGGCGCCGCGAAGGGAGCCGAGGGATGACCGAACACGGCGCACAGTCCACACACCCGACGATCTATCTCACCGAGCCGATGACGGAGACCGAGGAACGCGCACTGCGGACCTGGCTGGGGCAACAGGAGTCCGAAACCGGATCGCCGACGGTCACGTTCGCGAACACCGATCAGGCACTGTCGGCCCTGACGCGCCGGGACGACGACCCGATGGTGACACCGGTACGCGTCGTATGGCTGCCCGATATCACCAACGGCCATCGTGCGCAACGGCTTCGGGATGTACTGTCCGCGAGGGACCCGCTCCATCTCGGAGCGAACGCGCAGCGCCGGGTGCTCCGCACCGATCCGGCGCGCTGCCGGGTCATCGAGGGGGACGCCGCGTCGCTGAGCGAGCTACGGGACCGGCTGGCCGAACGCGGCGGCGGATCGCTGCCCAACTTCATCCGTCGTCAGGCCGCGCTCGCGCTGGAACGGGCCGAACGCAGCCTGCTCGGCACGCAGTACAAGGTGTCCCGGTTCGTGGTCGAGGAGATCACCGACACCAGCCGGTTCACCGCGGGGATCAAGAACCTGGCCGCCCGGCTCAATCTGACCGTGGTGGACGTCGACCGCCAGGCCCGCGCCGACCTCGACGAGATGGTGGCGGCGCAGAGCCGGCGGGCGATCGCGCTGTGGGATCAGCTGGGCCGCTACTTCTCCCGCGCGTATCGCCTGGACGTGGACACCACCCGGTTCGAGGAACTGCGCGAGCTCAACCGGGAGCATTCGCTGGTGTTCCTGCCCAGCCACCGCTCGTACCTGGATCCGCTGGTGCTGCGGCCGGCGCTGCTCGCCAACGACCTGCCGCTCAACCACGTCATGGGTGGACTCAACGTCAGCTTCTGGCCGATCGGTCCGATCAGCAAGCGGTCGGGCACGGTGTTCATCCGCCGCAAGTTCGACGGCGACGAGATCTACAAGTGGACGCTGCGCGAGTACATGCGGTTCCTGCTGAACAAGCGGTTCAACCTCGAGTGGTACATCGAGGGCGGGCGGTCCCGCACCGGGAAGCTGCGCCCACCCCGATACGGGCTGCTCACCTACCTCGCGAAGGCGTTCCAGTCGAGCGACGCGTCGGACGTCTACCTGGTCCCCGTCTCGCTGGTGTACGACCAGCTGTACGAGGTCAGCGCGATGGCCGCGGAGGCCCACGGCGCGGAGAAGCGCAAGGAGAGCATCCGCTGGCTGGTCGGCTACGTCCGGGCGCAGGGGCAGCGCCGCGGCGTCGCGCACGTGACGGTGGGACGGCCCCTGTCGCTGCGGGATTCGCTGGCGCAGGAGGACGATCTGCGGCGGGCGATCCAGAAGACCGGCATCGAGGTGAGCCACCGCATCAACGAGGTCACCCCGATCACGGCGTCGTCGCTGGTGATGCTCGCGTTCCTCGGCATCGAGGACCGGGCGCTGACGGTGCCCGAGCTGGGTTTCATCCTCGGCCCGATGGTCGACTACATGACCGCCCGCAAGCTCCCCACCGCCGGCGACGTCGATCTCACCAACCCGCAGGTGATCCGGAAGGCGCTGTTCACCCACCTCGACTCGGGAGTGCTCAAGCGGTTCGACGAGGGCAACGAGCGGGTGTACTACCTGGGCAGGGACCAGGGACTGGTGGCGGCGTTCTACCGCAACAACACCATTCACTTCCTGCTGGTGCGGGCGATCGCCGAGATGGTGCTGGTCTCGGCCGTGGACGAGAAGTTCGCGGACCCGCTCGCCGACGGCTGGGCGGAGGCCAAGGCCATCCGGGATCTGCTCAAGTTCGAGTTCTTCTTCAGCGACAAGGAGACGTTCCAGGAGGAGTTGCGCGCGGAGCTGAGCCTGATCGACCCGGCGTGGGAGAGCGATCTGAGTAAGACGGAGCACGTGGAGCACATCCTCTCCGAGGTCCGCCCCTATCTGGCGCACCGGGTGCTGCAGCCGTTCCTCGAGGCCTACGAGGTGGTGGCCGATCATCTGCTGGATGCGCCGGTGTCCGAGGACTTCGACGAGAAGACCTTCGTCGCCGGGTGTCTCGCACTGGCCCAGCAGCGGCGGTTGCGCCAGCAGCTCGCGAGCAGCGAGTCCATCTCGTCGGAGCTGTTCGCGACCGCGCTGCAACTGGCGCGCAACCGGAAGCTGATCGAGGTGGCCGATCCCGAGGTACCCGAGCGCCGGCTGGCGTTCGCCCGGGAGGTGCGGACGCTGGTGCGCCGGGTCCGAGAGATCCGCGCACTCGCGCACGTGAAACTCGATCAGGTGAAGGGCGCCGACTCGACCGCCCAGATCGTCGGCGATCCCGGGGCGGAGTTGGACCGATGAACCGACTGAGGGATCTGTACGCCGCCATCGCGGCCGCTCCCGAGGGCCCGTCGACGCTCGCGGCCTTCGACCTGGACGGCACCCTCATCACCGGCTACTCGGCCACCGTGGTGTATCGGGATCGGCTGCGCCGCTTCGACATCAGCATCGCCGAGCTGCTCCGCACCACCGGCGCCGCGTTCGACACGCAGTTCCGCGGCGCCGACGTGGGCCGGCTGATGGAGATCGCGGTGACCGGGCTCGCCGGTCGGCGTGAGGACGAGCTGCGGGAGTGGAGTCAGCGGCTGTTCCGGCAGGAGATCGCGTCGATGATCTACCCGGATGTCCGACGGCTGCTCGACGCGCACCGCCGGGCGGGGCACCGGATCGTGATGGCGACCTCGGCGACGACGTATCAGGCGCAGTACGTGGCCGAGGATCTCGGGATCGACGAGGTGCTGTGCAGCCGACCCGAGGTGGTCGACGGGATGCTGACCGGCGCGCTCACCGGTCCCGCCCTGTGGGGTCCGGCGAAGGCGAAGGCGCTGCGGGAGTTCGCCGATTCGGTGGCGGTGCCGATGTCGGAGGCGTTCGCGTATTCCAACGGCGCCGAGGATGTTCCGATGCTCGATTCGGTGGGACGTCCGGTGGCGCTCAACCCGGACCGCAAGCTCGCGGACCTCGCACGCGCCGAGGGGTGGCTGTCGGTGAACCTGCCCAAGCCGGATCGGGGTGCGACGCCGATCGCGACGCTGCGCACGGCGACCGCACTGGGCGCGCTGGGCGCGGCCACCATGGTCGGTATCGGAGCCGGGGTGTTGACGGGAAACCGTCGCACCGCCGCCAATGTCGTGGGCACGGTGGGGCCGGATCTGGCGCTTACGATCTGCGGGATCGACGTGAAGGTCACCGGCGAGGACAACGCGTGGAAGGACCGTCCGGCGGTGTTCATGTTCAATCACCAGAGTTCGCTCGACCTGCTGCTGGTGGGCAAGGTGGTCCAGCGGGACGCGACGGGCGTGGCGAAGAAGGAGGCGGCGCACGATCTGCGGTTCGCGGCGATCGGCACGCTACTGGATGTCGCGTACGTGGATCGGGCGGACAGCAAACAGGCCCGCGCGGCACTCGGGCCGGCGGTGGACAAACTGAAGGACGGCACGTCGATCGCGATCGCCCCGGAGGGCACCCGCTCCCCCACGCCGAGACTGGGCCGATTCAAGAAGGGCGGCTTCCACATGGCGATGCAGGCGCAGGTCCCGATCGTGCCGATCGTCATCCACAATGCCGGGGACCTGATGTGGCGCAACTCGTTCGTCGCTCACCCGGGCACGGTCTACGTCGACGTCCTCGACCCCATCGAGACCAAGGACTGGAACGTCGACGACCTCGACCAGCACATCGCCGAGGTGCGGGCGCGGTTCGACGAGGTACTCCGGGCGGGGCCGGTGAAGGCCTAGGGTGTCTCTCCTATTTCGGGACCTTCGGGTCGGTACAGTGCCCCATATGATCCGAAACGCCCGGTTTGTTCCTGTGCTGCTTCTTGCTGCCGCGCTCAGCGCCTGCGGTTCCGACGACGCCGACACGGCCGCCCCGGAGGTCGCGCCCGACGAGGTCGCGGTCGCCGACGAGGGTGCGGCGAGCGCCGCGGGCGCGGAGGTGTTGGCGCGGTTCACGAGCTGCGACGACGTCTCGCCTGCGGTGGCGCAGTACATTGCGGGGCTGCAGGAGAGCCCGTCCAATGCGGTCGACGAGTACGGCGCGATCTGCAACTGGGAGACCCCGGACGGCGCCACGTCGCTGAGCGAGATCCGTGGCGTCGAGGTTCTCATCGAGCCGGGGACCGGCGAGGTTCCGACGGTGCAGGACCTCGAGGCCGGCCAGCTCGTCCTCCTCCCGGACGCCGAGCTCGCGAAGGCCGGTGGCGTCGCCTACACCCTCCCGGTGACGACGGCGGTCGCCGGGGTGATCGTCACCACGGTCGCAACACCCGATGTCAAGGTGACGATCACCGGCGGGCAGTGGGACGACATGCCGTCGCTGGACGGTCCGGCCGCGGTGTCGGCCGCCAAGCAACTGATCGGCACCTAGCGAGCGCCCCGGGATGGAGGCGGCCGGGTGGACGACGACTGCTCGTCGTGTCGCCGATCCGGCCGCCTCCATTCAGAAGATATGCACTGGCCGCCTCAGCTCCCGATCACGGGCGGGGCGGCCAGTGGAAGCTTGCCGATCAGTTCGCTGCCGTTGTCGACGTTCACCAGGTAGCCGGGCGTCTTGTGCTCGGATTCGTCGTCACCGCGGCCGCGCGCCCCGGCGCCGGGCATCATGCCGGCACCTGCCGCGCCCGGTCGGGCTCCCGCCGCGCCCGAGCCCGATGTCGTCGCCGCGGTCGCGCCTGTCCCGCCTGCGGAACCGGATCCCGATCCGGAACCGATTCCACCGCTGAGGATTCCACCGGATCCGTAGCCGCCGAGAGAACCTGCACCCGATCCGCCTCCTCCCCCGGATCCCAGTCCGCCGGCGCCGGCGGAGTAGCTGCCGATTCCCGATCCCGACGTTCCGAGACCGGACTGGCCGAGTCGGGTGCCGTCACCGCCCGACGCCGCCGCGGGCGCAGTCCAGGCGGAGGCGGGCGTGGTTACGGCGTCGGTCTGGTTGGGGTTCGGCGCGAACTGGTCGCTCGCGCCGGGCTGGGCGCCGGCTGCCGCGGGGTCGAAGCCGCCGACTCCGGGGGCTGACCCGGCGCCCGGGGTTCCGCCGGGCAGCGGGGCACCCGGCATCGGTGTCGGGTTGTGCGGTGATCCCGAGTTCGGTCCTGCGTGCGGCGCATACGGGTTCGATCCGCCGCTGCCGGGTGCGCCGCCACCGGGTTGGGTTCCGTCGAGGCCGGTGGGGCCGTCGCCGATTCGGGGCGGTTCCGGGAGCCTCGGGACGTTGGTGTCGGCCTGCTGCATCACGGGGGTGTAGACGGTGCGCATGATCTCGATCGCCTGCTGGTGTGCCTCGTCCTGCTCGTGGAGGACACGTTTGAGGATCCCGACGCTGGGCAGCACCCGGTTCAATGCGGATTCGAGGATGCCGCGCTCGGCGACCGGGGGCAGGGTGGCTTTCACCTGGTCGACACCGGTGGCCGCTTCGGTGATCTTGGTGCCGATGAGGGTTCCAGCCTCTGCCAGCTTCCCCGACTCGGTGACGTATCTGTTCGTTGCAGCGACGGCGGAGTCTTTCGCGATGCCCTCCCACTTGCCTTCGGTCTCGTGGGTGATGAAGTCGCGGAAGTCATTGAGCGCCTGCTCGAGTGACTCGCCGATCTTCGTCCAGCCTTCGGCACTGGCGCGGAGCGAGCCGCCGTTCATCGCGTCGACGGCGGCCTTGATGTCCTCGTGTGACATCGTCTCGAACGCTTCGGGCGACCCGAGCGCGGGGGCATCGAACTCTCCACCGAACCGGCCGTACAGCCCCGCCTGCTGCAGGTAGATCTCGTCACGCTCGGTATTGCCGGCCGCCTGCTCGTCCCGGACGCGGTCGCGCTCGTTCAGGTCGTAACCCGTCACGAGATCGACCAGAGCATTGCCCGGATCGCGGACGAGCCCGTACGCCTCCTTGCCCAGGTCGCCTATGAAGTCGGTGAATCCCATGTGCTTCCCCCCTCCGCTAGCCCCGGCGTCAGAAGCCGGCGTCCACGTTCGTCAGTGATTGCTGATTGGCATCCTCGGCCGCCTGGTACTGGGCGCCGATCTTTGTGAACAGATCTCGCATCTGCTCGACCTCGGCGATGTGCTCAGCAAGCGCCTGGTCCAGGGAGTAATCGCCGCCCGAGGCCTTGCGACCGAACTTCGCGGCGAGCGCTACGCCGGATGGGAGGCGGTCGCCAAAGCCGTCAATCGTCGTCAGGTCGGCTGCGCGGTCCTTGACCGCCTGCAACTGCACGATCAAGTCGTCGCACCGGCCAGCGCAGCTCTCGGCCACGCCACGCTCGAGTGTCAATTCACCGGACGCCACGGATTCCGACAGTCCAATCCACCCAGACTCAAACACGATGCTCCCTTGTTGTCCCCGCCTACTTCGGAATTGCGCCTTCGAGAGCAGTCGCTGTGTGAACCGCCAGCTCACACGGATCGCCACTTCGTTCAGGGTTGTACAGACTGACCCGAACGATCGACGCGCCATCGCCCGCACGGAACGCCACATCACACCGTTCGCCCCGGACATCCGTAGATTCTCGGTACACCATGACGTCTCGCCCATTGATCTGCTGGTCGATCAAGTCGGTATTGCGGTCGTTGCCGCGGATCTCGTCCCAGGTTCTCGTCGTGGCAAAGACTGTCAGTGAGTGATCAGTTCCAGCCCAGCGACATCGGTTCCACCCCGGCTGCTTGACCCCATCGATGTCTCGCTCTGACGTCGATGGGTCAACACCGACAGCATGCAGTGCATCGGGCGGCACGTCATCGCACGGACTGAATGCCGGCTCTCCCGACGCGACGGCCTCCGGGTCAGCTGTCCCCGGCACGGTTCCCGAACCACACCCCGCGAGCGCCAGTCCAGCACCGATCAACCCCACCGCAGCAACCCAACGCACCCGGCACCCCTCCCTCAACGCAGACCCGCTCCACCCTAAACAGACGCATCACACTCGCGTTCGGTTCCATGCTGATGGCGAATCGGATCCGATCACTGTCAGAAACCGCCGCCCGCAGTGGTCATGGCGTGCTGGTTCGCGTCCTCGGTTGCCTGGTACTGGGCGCCTATCTTGGCGAAGAGATCTCGCATCTGCTCGACCTGGGCGATGTGATCGGCAAGCGCTCGGTCCAGTGAGTAATCGCCGCCCGAGGCCTTGCGTCCGAACTTCGCTGCCAGCGCGACGCCGGACGGAAGCGTTCCCAGACCGTCGACCTTGTCGAGTCGCTTAGCCCTGGCCTGCACCGACTTCAGCTCTCGAACAAGCTCTTCACATCGCCGCGCACATCGCAGGCCGACATCTCCGTCGAGAAGTAGTTCTCCTGATTCAGCGGCGCGAGCGAGACCTGACCAGCTCGCGTCCGGTGTTCCGATTGTCGTCATGGCTCCCCCATCTAGCTATCGAATTGACTCTAAGCAGGTAGGTATCCGACCAACCCCCGAGTCGCACGAGTCGCTATGACGCAGGGATCCTCGACTACGGCATCGACCCCGAGGTAGGAGACCGAGATCAGCACGGCGCCACCACTGGTTCCCACCGCAACGTCACAACTCCTGCGATCCGTATCCGCGATCTCACGGTATGAGAAGCCACTGCGGCCTTCGAGATCAACCGGGGTGAACTCAGTGTTCTTCTGATTCGCTCGAACGTCGTCGAGTGAATGGTTCGTGGCGAACACACTGAGCGACGGACCAGCGCCCATCCACCCGCAGATGTTCCACCCTGGCTGCTTTACACCCATGATGTCCCGCTCTTTCGTCGTCGGATCGACTCCGAGCGAGCGAACAACATCATCCGGAATGTCATCGCACGGACTGAACGCCGGTTCGCCCGCGGCGACGCCCTCAGTTTCGGCGTCCCCCGACACGGCTTCCGAGCCGCATCCTGCCAGTACCAGTCCCGCACTGATCAGCCCCACGGCAGCAACCCAACGCACCCGGCACCCCTCCTTCACCCCAAACCCGCTCCACCCTAAACAGACGCGCGGGACTCGCGTTCGGTTCCACCCGCGGGAGGTGCCGCTTCGCACCAAGGCCGGACCTCCTGGTTCGACCAGCAGCCCGTCAGATCAGCGACGACAGCGCCCCATCCGGAAGGTGAATCCATCCCTCACGCTCTGCGATATCCCTGGCCGCCGATCCCGGAAGCCCGGTCCGCCCGATCGCGGCCGCCCTCGCGATCACCGCCGCCACCACGGCGTCGAACGCGTCGTCCGACGTCACGCACCGGCCGCGGAACTCGCCGAGTTCGAGCCCAGGCAGCGCTTCCTCGAACCGCCCGACCAACTCCTCGAGGTTCGCTCGATTGACCGCGCCCTTGTATCCGCGAAACGGCAGACCCCAACGCTGCAGCGCAGCCGCCGGATAGACCTCGACCACCGTCCCGTCGACACGGTTCACGTCCATCCCCGTGATCGTGAGCTGGGCCAGCAGGCCCGCGCATCGCAACGCCACGTGCGCGATCAGGTCCGCCGAGACACTCAGCGGCACGATGCCGGTCACCTCGTGGACGACGCGGTCGGTGCGCCGACGCACGAGCGGCAACCGGCCGGCCCGACTGTTGAGCTCGAGCTCGCGCGACGGCTCGCGACGATGGTGCGCGACCACGAACTCGACGAACGCGTCCGGCCACCCGAACGGAGCGTCGATGCCGCACTTGTCGGCGCCCGCCACGGCCTCGATCAGCTGATCGTCGGTCGCACCGAGTCGCAGATCGACCACCCGCGCAGTCTCACCCTCCCAAACCACGCTCGCTACTGCGGTTTTCGACGGTTCGGCGGCCAGATCGATGCCGACGGTTCTCATGCCGTCACGGTAGCGGCCACGTCACCGCATCACCGGAAGCACCTGACCGCTCGTCCGCCCCGATGCCGCCTCGATGAACGCGCGCGGATCCGGCACCGCCGCCAGCACGTCGCGGGCGCGCTCGAGCGCCTCCGTCTCCGGTGCCGGACCGCCGACCGCGTCGACGACGTCGAGCAGATGCACGGTCGCCTCGAGGATCGCCATGTCCATGAAGGCGCCCAACGACACCGAGCCGAGCATCGGGTGCGGGATGACGGTCTCCCGCGTCAGTCCGGTCAGCCGCGCGAAGGCGTCGGGCAGTTCGACGTCGAACCGCTCGACCAGCGTCTCGCGTCGGGCGTCGGCCGCCAGCTCGCGGACCATCTCGGCCAGCTGCGCGTGCATCGGTTCCGCGGCGACCGGGTCAGCATTGAAGACGCGGAGCATCTGCGCCGCGCTGGTCACCTCCGCGACACCGTCGGATGCGGGCTGGGCGAGCATCGCGATCATGACATCGGGCGTGACGTGGACGTAGAGGTCGCGCACGGTCCAGCCGGGCAGTCGGGTCTCGGTCGTCCACTGCTCGTCGGACAGCTCGCCGGCGCGCTTCGCCCACGCCCGCCACAGTCGGATCAGCAGATCCCGGTCCCCGTCGAAGCTCGATGCCACAGCGTTCCCCCTCTGTTCGGTTTGGTTTCCGTGTCCGACGCTAACGGCGTTGGGTCGCCTTCGGTCGAAAACCGGGCATCCGGGGGATGATGGATTCATGACGACGGTCGATCCCGCTCTGCTGGACGAACTCATCGACGCACTGCCCGACGGTTCGGTGCTCACCGACCCGGACATGATCGCGGGCTATCGCCAGGACTGGGCCGCGGACCCCAACGCCGGCACCCCGATCGCCGTGATCCGCGCGACCTGCACCGAGGACGTGCAGGCAACGATGCGGTGGGCGTCGGCGCACCGGGTGCCGGTGGTGCCGCGCGGGGCGGGGTCCGGATTGTCGGGCGGGTCGAGTGCCGTCGACCGCGGCATCGTGCTCAGCACCGAACGGATGCGGGAGATCACCGTCGACCCGGTCACCCGCGTCGCCGTCACCCAGCCCGGACTGCTCAACGCCGAGGTCAAGCAGGCCGCCGCTGAGCATGGGCTCTGGTATCCGCCGGACCCGTCGTCGTTCGAGATCTGCTCCATCGGCGGCAACGCGGCCACCAACGCGGGCGGCCTTTGTTGCGTCAAGTACGGCGTGACCACCGACTACGTGCTCGGCATGCAGGTGGTACTCGCGGACGGCACCGCGGTGCGTCTCGGTGGGCCGCTCCTCAAGGACGTCGCCGGGTTGTCGCTGACCAAGCTGTTCGTCGGCAGCGAGGGCACGCTCGGCATCATCACCGAACTGACGCTGCGCCTGATCCCGGCGCAGCCGCCCGCGTCGACAGTCGTCGCGTCGTTCGACTCGGTCGAATCGGCGGCCGACGCCGTCCTCGCAATCACCCGCGAGCTCCGGCCGGCCATGCTCGAGTTCATGGACCACGCCAGCATCAACGCCGTCGAGGATTCCGTCCGGATGGGCCTGGACCGCAACGCCCGCGCGCTGCTGCTCGCCCAGTCCGACGCCCCCGGCGCCGCCGGCGCACAGGAGATCGCGACCATCGTCGCCGCCTGCGAAAAGCACGGCGCCACCGAGGTGTTCGCGACCGACGATCCCGCCGAGGGCGAGGCCTTCACCGCCGCACGACGATCCGTCTTCCCCGCCGTGCAGGCGATGGGCAGCCTGCTGCTCGAGGACGTCGGTGTTCCGATGCAGGAGTTGCCGCGTCTGATCACCGGCGTCGAGGCGATCGCCGAGGACTGCGACGTCCTGATCTGCACCGTCGCGCACGCCGGCGACGGCAACACCCACCCGCTGATCGTCTTCGATCCCACCGATCCCGACATGACCGACCGCGCCCGTACCGCCTTCGCCCGCGTCATGGAGTTGGCAATCGCCCTGGGCGGCACCATCTCCGGTGAGCACGGCGTCGGACGACTCAAGCGTGACTGGTTGCCGGGGCAGCTCGGCGAGGATGTCATGGAGCTGAACCGGCGGATCAAGACCGCGCTCGACCCACTGGGGATCCTCAACCCTGGTGCTGTCCTGTCCTGACCCCACGTTCTACAGCGGCGCCCCGAACGACGACCCTTGCGCCAAGGCGAGATCGGCCACCCGCACCGCGAGATCCACCCGCTCGGACAGCGGACCGGTGAGCAGCACCCAGGACCGCCCGGTCGCCGTCAGCGCGTCCTCGAACCACCGCGTCATCTCGGCACGCACGTGTTCGCCGTCGCGGATGCCGTCCTGCACGAACGGGACGCCGACGTGATCGGTGAGCAGGTAGATCGCCGGCCGGTCGACGACGCCCTCCCAGGCGCGCCCGCTGTCGGTTCCGAGGTAGCGCCGCTCCCAGACGGTGGTTGCGAAGGCGTCGGTGTCACAGATCAGCACAGGCGAGCCGGTTCGGGCGGCGCTCTCTTCCATCCGTGTCTGTTCAACGGCGATGTGCGCGAAATCGTCACCGCTCCAGGTCAGCTCCTCCACCGCGGCGTCGGGGCGCGTCACACGGAGTCGATCTAGCTTGTCGAGGGTGGCCTGCCGCCCGTATTCGGGCACCCATCCGGTCCGCGACCACACGCCGCCGCGGTCCCGAAAGCGGCTCGCCAGGGCTCGGCTGACGGTCGTCGTCCCGGTCGACTCCGCACCAATCACGACGACGCGGGTCGTCAGCCCGGCACGCGCAGCCTCGCCGAGTTGGTCCCAGTGGCCCGCGAGGTCGGCGCGGCACCCGGTCCCCGACACCGGGTGCGCGACCCGGTCGGGGTCGACGCACACGTGGGTGGCCGAGAACCAGTGGGCAAGCTCGTCGCCGTACTTCTCGCTCGACACCACCGCGTCGATCGGTGTGGTGTCGACCTGCCGCACTGCCGCGCGCATGCAGGCGACCTGCGCCGCCCACACCGCGGTCGATTCGAGGTCCATCGGTGCGTCGCAGGCGATTCCGGTGACCCGCACCGCCGGATCGCTCGCGTGCGTCTGCCGCATCCAGGACACCCGGTCGGCGAGCGGGATCGACTCCGCCGCCGACGCCATCACCACGACCGTCACGCGCTCCGCAATCCGCGCTGCCCACCGGACCAGGTGGTGGTGTCCGCGGTGCGGCGGATAGAACTTGCCGATCACCAGGGCGTGCCGGTGCGTCGTGGTCATCACGCCACCGCCGGCACGAGTTCGGTTGCGCGACTGCGCCGCCAGGCGAGCAGGCCGCGAACGCACAGCAGCAGGAACCCTGCGTAGAGCAGGGCCGTCAGTGTCAGCCCCTTGTGCAAGTACAGCGGGATGTAGATCAGGTCGGCGGCGATCCACAGCAACCACGACTCCCACCGCTTGGTTGCCTGCCCCCACGTCGCGAGCAGCGACAGGACCGTGGTGACGGCGTCCCAGAACGGGACCGTCGACGACGTCGCGGTGTCGAGAAGCATCGTCAATGCGGCGGTTCCGGCGATTCCCGTGGCGGCGAGCCACATCCATTCGGTCCCGGTGGTACCGGTGACCGGCAGCGTGTCCCCCGCTCGTCCTTGCACCCAGTTGCGCCATCCCCACACCGCGAGCGCGATGTAGACCACCTGCAGCCCCGAGTCCGCGAAAAGCCCTGCGGTGGCGAACAGCAGGATCCACACCAGGTTGTTGGCGATGCCGATCGGCCAGTTCCATATCGACTGACGGCCCACCAACCACACGCACCAGGCTCCCGTCACGAAGCCCAGCACCTCCGCCCAGCTCGTCGGCGCACCGAACGCGGTGAACGCCGTTGAGTTCAGAAAATCGATCATCACCCCTCCTTGGATCTGCACTGCCCGAACATTAGCGCACATCTGCGCTAACTCGGCATCCGGGTAAATGGATGGTCCGCGAACCTCGTTCGATACGACCCCCGCGCCGAACTGAACCAACGACGATTCGCGACTGCCCGTCGTTCCCCGGGCTGTCGAGCGTCCTGCTCGTAGACGACGCGAGGGCGCTCGTCTGGACGCGGCGCTCCCACCTGCTGCGCGGACACGACCGCGCAGCGATCAGTACGTTCTCTCACAGGGCGAATCCGATTCTGGGCCGCTCCGCCACTCGCTTCAGCTGATCCAGAAAGATGGCGTGCCCGCCCCGGTCCGTCACATCACGTTCTCTCGATGCCGGGAGAGTTCACGAGCAAGCACATCAAACCGTGGATGCCGCGACCAGGCATCACGGTCCCCGATGACGTACAGCCGCTTCTTCGCCCGGCTGACCGCAACGTTGACCAGATTCGGTTTCGATGCGGCCCACCGTTTGGCTCGACGCTCGTCACCGAGGTCGCGTCGGTCCACGGCGGCGCTCCCCGGGTCGTGGGACGCTCGATTCCCTGGACGATCGTCGTCGAACCGGGATCCGCACCCGTCAAGCCGGGACAGCCGCCGATCTCCCAATCGTGGATCGACTTCGGTGCGCCCGACTCGCCGCTGGTCGCACGACAGAGCCCCGACGCTCCGGCGGTGCTAGATCTGTCCGCCGCCCGGCCGATGCTGCTGCTGAACAGCGCGATTCCCGGGTTCCAGGATCTGTTGTCGTCGGAGACGGCGAAACTCGAGCGCCGGCGGACGAGGGAGCTCCTCGGTTCGCAGATCGCGAGATACACCCTGGCGACGCTGTTCCGTGCCGCGGCAGTGGAGATCGCGAGCGAGGACGACGAGCCGTCGCCGCCCTCCGACCCGCTGTTCCGCCAGGTTTGCGAGGCGGTCGCCGACACGATCCCCCACTTCGCTTCCGTCGACGAGCTGTATCAGCGGCTGCACGACTCGCACGGCAAGCGTGCCGAATCCGCGGAGTTGTGGACCCATATCGACGTCGCGATCGACGTCCTCGCGGGTGTACCGAACACCCTGGCGATGGTGACCGAGGAGATCCGCCGTGGCTGACCACGAAACCCTGCGACGCTATGTCCGCCGCCTCGACCCCGCTACCCGATCCCAGCTCATCGTGGACAACGCGTGGCTCAGCAATTCCGAAACCGTCGCGCGACGTGGTGGGGCCGCGATCGGGATCGGCGTCCTCGCCGGACTCATGGAAGAGTTCTCTGCACGTCTCGACACGTGGCGTGATCCGTCGACCAGTGACGGATGGCTGGCGCCGCGACTGCACTACGCCCTGCGTCTGACGCGGGCTGAAGCGTCCGATCCCGACGTGTGGACCTGGCTGGCGGTCCGATTCCACTGGTACGTCGAGTGGCGTTGGGATGGCCGTAAGGGCATCGTCGAGAACCGTTGGCGCGGCGAGATTCACAAGCAGGCGTTCGCACGACTGTGGTGGGGCGCCGAACTGTTCCGCAACGGCGCCGACTACGGTCCCGTCGTACGCGCGTTCATTCGCCAGGATCTGCCCAACAGCTACCTCCATCGCCCACTGGTCCGGTGTCGTTCGCTCGCTCTCGCCCTCGTCGACGTGATCTTGCCTAGGGACGGAGAGACCGCGCTATCAGCCGATGACGTGAACGACCTTGCCCGCGTGCTCAATCTCGTCACAGCTGGCTCGCTACCGGAGGTTCAGACGAACTTTCAGCGCGACGATTCCCGCAACCTTCAGACTTGGGTGCGCAACGGGGCGTCGGCGGCCGACTGGGACGAACTGCCCGTGGGTCCCCCGTGCGCCGACACAACAAGCGAATCACTCGCTGGTGGGCGAATGCTTGCTGAGCGGGGGCGGGAATTCGCCCACGAAGCGGCAGAACGTCTCAACACTCGATCCGCGAAGCGTCGAGCCACAGCGACTCGGTGAGATGCCGAACCCGTGGCTCCTGTCCGACATTCTCAGGCGTCAAGCATCCGACCGTCACACGCTTGATAAGTTCGTCCGGTCTTGAGTGAGATTCGCGAAAGGAACTGATCAGGGTGGGGACTCCAACCGACGACGAGTTGCGGGAACGATTTGCAGGCAAGGCGGCCGATCCTGTCATCACGGAGATTCGCTTCCCCCGATACAAAGCGTTGGCGCCGAACCTCACAATCACCTTCACTTTCCCGATCACCGCGCTTGTCGGCCCAAACGGCTCGAACAAGTCGTCGATTCTTCACGCGCTGTATGGCGCTCCGAGCGGGAAGAGCCTGTCTGACTTCTGGTTCTCAACAGCTGTCGACGACATCGACAGTCGCACTCGCGCCAATGAGAGCACGCTGCAACGCTTCATCTACAAATTCCGCACACACGTGAAGGATCGATCGATCATCGGCGAGTGCCGGAAGGCACGAGGCAAGAAGCCGTATCGCCAAGTCGAGGTTCCGAAAGCACTCGCAACGAAGAAGGACCCGGACTACTGGGAGTCTACGAAGCGGGTGGCGGTCGACCACATGGCCGACATCCCTGTTGATGATCCTGAAGTCGCGCACCTGCTCTCCGACACGAAGGTTCGTTGGAATCCAGTCCCGAAAGATGTCGAGTATCTGGACTTTCGGTCTGAGCTCTCTGCATACGACAAGTACCTCTACCATGCAGCGGAGGATCAGTGGACCAAGATGGCCAACGGCAAGAAGTTTCGCGTACTCGACAGAGCCGAAGGCCTCGCACGGGCCTTCGAACAGCGAGCACGAGCAAAGGACAATGAAAGGATCCTGGAGCCCGTCCGTCATCTTTCCGATAGCGTGGTCAGCGACATCTCACACATCCTCGGGAAGAAATTCGCATCCATCAAGATCGTCAAACACAAGTTTTATTCTTCGACCGGCTACTCCGCGAAACTCCGCCTCGCCGATGGCGAGTATTCCGAAGCGCACGCCGGCAGCGGCGAGTTCGCGATCGTGCGGCTTGTCGACGCAATATCCGAGATGGACAACAACGGGCTTCTCCTCCTCGACGAACCCGAGGTATCGCTGCACCCGGGCGCCCAGAAGCGCCTCGTCAACTTCCTGAAACGACAAGTAGTCCGTAAAGGCACACAGGTCGTCCTGTCGACCCACTCCCCTTCCATCGTTGAGGAACTCCCAGCCGAAGCGATCAAGCTGCTGAGCGCGGACCCAGAGACCGGTGAGGTCTCCCTGATCTCGGATGAGACGCACCCGAGTCAAGCCTTCTTTCACATCGGACATACGACAGGGCTGAAGAACAAGCGAATCATGGTCGAGGACGCACTCGCCGCTGAGATCGTCTCCCGCGCAATCACTGTCCACTGCGACGATCTCCGCGGCATTATCGCGCCCGTGATTTTCCCTGGGGGTGCAGGAAACCTTGTCACGCATTCCCTTCCTGCACTCGCACTCGCCAAGGCCACTGACGTCGTGATGCTCCTCGACGGCGATCAGCGTACTGACAGCGCCGACTGGACGGAATGTGACCGAATTCCTGCCACAGCGCAGAACCGCGAGCTTTGGCAAGAGTTGGCAAAGAAGCTCCTCGGATGCGTACCAAAGCACTTCGCGAACACCAAAGGGCAGGAGGTTGACGACGAAAGCGTCGTGAAGAACCTTCGCGACATCCTGTTGTGGGGCCGTGACAACATCTACTACCTCGACGGCAAGGTTCCAGAAGCCGCGGTCCTGGCTGAAACCGAGGACTGGGATCCCGAGTCAAAGACCCGGGAGTCCAAGGCCCGATTTGTTGAGATCGCCAGAGAGACCTTCGGACACTCCGCGTCTGCTCGCGTGTCGTCCACCGACATCCTCAGCGCTCAGCGCATTCGACTGAGCAAGCTCGACGAGTCGAGCCCACTGATCAAGTCCGCTTACGCCGCGATCGACGCAGTGCGCTAGGTCTACAGGGAGGTGGTGGCGAGCGTGGACAGCTCCTCCGTCCACACCACCGCCAGTCTCTCCCGAGCCCGCGAGCCCGCGACGTAGAGGACGTTCCGCAGCTTGCTCTCTTCCAGCTCTCGCGCCGGGCCGGTCATCTTCTGCACATAGTAGGGAGGGAACGAGTCGGCGCCGAGCCGAGCCAGCATGACTGCGCGGAACTCCAGGCCCTTCGCACGGTGCATGGTCATCACGCGGACCGCGTCGCCGAGCTTGTCCTCGTCGGACTTGTCGGTGACGACGACGCTGCCGATCCCGCTGGCCTCCAGCGATTCGGCGATCTCGCCGACGGCCTTGTTGTCGAAGGCGAAGACGGCGACGTCGGACGGCGCGATTCCTTCCTTGATCCACTCGTTGATCTGCGCGGCGATGCCCTTGTCCTCGTCGCCCTGGCTCTTGAACTGCTCGGTCTCCGGATCCGGCCCACCGAACACCGATCGCGCCCCGGCGAGGGTATCGGAGGCGAGGTCGAGATCATCCACGTCCTGATCGACGACCTGCAGGCACCACTGCAGGATCTCCCTCGAGGTCCGATAGTTGACAGTGAGCCGGCGTGAACGACCGCGCGTCTCGATCCCGTAGCGGGACAACGGCGCCGGGCGCCCGTAGATGCGTTGGTGTGCGTCGCCGACGATGAACAGGTCGTCGGTTGCCGGCGCGATGAGGGCGCGCAGCAGCTTCCAGTGCGCGGGGTGCAGATCCTGCGCCTCGTCGATCACCGCGTGGCGGTAGCCGATCTGGTCCCGCAGCGCCGGGTCGGCGACCAGCATCGCGGCCGCCTGTGAGGCGAGCTGGGTGAAGGTCATCAGCCCCTGCGATCGCATCAGGCGTTCGAACTGCTCGATCACCTGCCACACGTCCGCACGCTGCGGCCGGGTCAGGCGCTGGCTGCGGCCGCTGCGGGTGACGCGGAGGTAGCCGGCCTCGTCCACGATCGCGTTGCCGAGAACCACCTGTGACCACTCGTCCGCGAGGAACGTCGTGTCCCACTGACCGACCGCGACCAGCGCCGCGCTCGACCAGAGATCGCGCACCTCGTCGGCGTCGGCCGAGACGAACTTGACGGAACTGACGGCCTTGCGGCGCGCGTCCGAGGCGGAAACCACCCGGCGGACCAGTGAGTCGATATTGACGACGTCGACCCGATCGACGATCTTCGGTCCCGCCAGCTGCTTCAGCTGGGACTCGATCGCGCGGGACAGGTTCTTGGTGAAGGTCGTGAACAGCACCTTCTGTGTGGACGAGTCGGCGTCGAGCCGACGAGCGAGATGGCGCGCACGATGGATCGCGGTCACGGTCTTTCCGGTGCCTGCGCCACCGGTCACGCGGAACGGCCCGTTCCAGCCCGAGTGCTGAGCGAGCTTGCGCTGCAGCGGATGCAGCCACACCCGCCACTTCGCGAAGTCACCCTCAAGGACGGCGCGGAGCTCTTCCTCGTTCTCGCCCTCGTACGTGGTGAAGCTGAGTCGCGAGAGCGGGCGCTGCAGTGCCGCCTCGATGTCGTCGACGTCGACCTCGCCCGGATCCTCGATCACCAGGTCCGCCCACACCTCGTCGGGGCTCTTACCGTAGGCGAGGTCGAGGACAGCGTTGCCCTGCGAGGACGGCAACGCGTCGGCGATCGCCATGAGGTCGTCCTCGTCGGTCACCTTCTTGAGCTGCTCGGCGATCTCGGGATCGACACCGAACCGTTCGAGGTCCTTCTGCTTGACCTTCGCGGGAATGATCGGCTTCGCGGACGGTTCCGCTGCCTCCGCGCTACGAGCCTTGCCGACCGCCTCCTCGAGCGCGATGGCGTCGAAGAGCTCGGCGGCGCCAGTCTTGGCGTTGACCTGGAGGGTGAGCTTGCTCGCGTAGTCGTAGGCGGCGTCGTGCTTCTTGACCGCCACGAGGTACAGGATGCTGGTGCCGTCGTCCTCACCCGCCGCGACCAGCACGGCGCGGTAGTGGTCGGTCACGCGTGCCGTGCGCACCCGGTTGTTCTGCGCCAGCTTTGGGATCTTGAAGTCGAGTCCGGGAGCCTCCGGATCCCGCTGGATCTTCATGATGAAGTCCACCACGCGCTGCTTGACGCTGCCCTCGAGCCGGTCGTACGAGCTGTCGAACAGGTCGTGCATCCGCACTTCGGCCTTCACTGCGTACTCCCCTTCACCGCATCCTCGATCTCGCGTGCAAGAGTATCCGGCTCGAACGCCCCCTCCGCGGAGGCCACCGTCCACCCGTGCTTCTCGAGCCACTCGTCACGGTCGGCATCGATGTCGACGACGACCGCGACCTTCGTATCCGGCCACGCCAGCTCGACCTGCCACACGGACTCGTCGGGTCCGACCTCGGCGCCCGCCTCGGGCACGTCGACGCCCTCCCGAGCCATGATCGCGATGAGCTGCGCGAGAACAGGGTCGGTGTAGTCGCGCACGAGCGACCACTCGGGACCCAGCTCGAGCCCCGCGTCCGCCGTCTTGCCCGGCACCGGGCCCGCCAACGGGATCAGCGTGCCCGCGAATGGGTCGTCCGACCGCCGGGTCCAGATCTCGGCCATGCGCATCGGCAGGTCGTGCCCCAACCGAGAGCGGGTGACGAACTGCAGGACGTTCGACCACCGCAGCCAGTCGTGCCAGTGCGCGACGTGCGTCGGGCCGCCGACCTCGAACGGGCTGTCGTCGAGACACTCAGCACGCCGAGCGTCGACATGTGATCGGTCGGGTCGGCGACGATCACGAGCGGCAGCCCTCTCAGACCGACACGAGGCACCACCATCACGGATCCCGCGGCGTCCGCCGTGGGCGTCTGTCCCGAGACGAACGAGTTCAGGCCCACCACGAGCGAACCGGGCGCGAGCATGATCGGCGCATCGGATCCGTGCTTGCCGGGGGCCACGAAGGCAAGTGCGGTTCCGTCCGCACCGGAACCCTACGCGTCGGCATCGGGATCGGCGAGATACTCGATTAGGAATCGATGGGGTTGCCCCACAACGCCTTCAACCACGGGTCGTCGATGTCGGCGCTCGCCGAACGCCTTCGGTGTCGAAGTCCAGGCCGGAGCCGTCATCGCCTTTCGGACCTGATCTGCACCGGGCACATCACAGCGCCGACACGAACAGGTAGCGCGGCCGGAGCTGTCGCCTATCCTGCAGCAGGCCCGAGGCCCGGGTTTGCACCACTATGGCGTGTGGATTCGCCTCGCTGCCAGGACAGCACGGCGTAGATCGGCGGGCGGCATCGGGTTTCGGAGCATCCTGCCCACACGATCAATGAGCACGTCCCCGGAGATCGACGCCTCCCCCTCCGACGCTATCCGGCAGTACTGTACGACCTCGTTCGGCGGAACAACGTCGATTGTCCGAGGGCCAAGTTCGCGGGCGATCGCTGAGGATTGCGTCGGAAGCCTGAAGGTAATCGGCTTGTTACCGGATCGCCCCAACGGATTCTCGGAAACGATCCGCCCAGTTTGCTCGGCAGCCGAGATGGCGCGGTTGAGGATTCGCGAGAATTCGTCGATGGGCCCGCGGCCCGATGCGCATTCTCGGTAGACCTGGTGGATTCGCCATCCCGTCACCGGGCCTTCCACGGACACGATCGAGACGACGTTGTCGATGATGCTGCCGGAAGCTGTCTTGGAGATCGGCGACAACGCCTGAAGAAATGCGGAGTACGGCATCAAGTCCGTGGACTCAGCAGTTGGGGTCCGCGCCTCGGCGTTTGCCGGCGCCAGTGCCGTGCCGCCAGCAAACACACGGCGCGGTGGCTTGGTGAACTGATCGCCTGCCGGTTGGACGGTCGCCTCGGGTCGCCGCTTGGGCGTCACGCTTGGGGCTGTGGGCGAATGCGTGGTGAGGCCAGTAGCTGCGGGTCTCTGTGCAGACGGCGCGGCCGAGCCACGCGCAGGACTCGAATTGTCCTGCACGCCATCAGCTGGTTTTGCCTGTTGCTGTGCCGACGCCGCTGGCACGGCTTGCCCGAAGAGCCGCTGGCGCTCTGCGGCAATGATGTCGCGTGCTAGTTCTGCCTCGGTCACGTCATATGCTTCCGGCGCACTCGCCGCGGTTTCACTCTCCCGAGCGAAGCTCTCGAACAGCTCCTTCTTGCGGGCCAGGATCTCTCGAACGCGTTGATCGACTCCCTCGTCTGACAGAAGCCTGTGCACCTGAACGGATTCCAGCTGTCCCATCCGGTGAGCGCGGGCGATGGCCTGCCATTCTGTGGTCGGTTTGAGCTGGGGCTCGCAGATCACCACGACGGAGGCTGCCTGGATGTTCAAGCCGACACCGCCGGCGACGATCTGGGCAACGAGAACGGCACCTTGGTTGGCGGCGGAGAACTCGTCAACCATCACCTGGCGTTGACTTGCGGCGACCGATCCGGTGAGCGGACCGAAAACCTGCCCTGGCATGTGTCGGGATACATCCCGAAGGATGTCGAGGAAGTGCGAGAAGACGATGACGCGTCGTCCGTTGGCTTCTGCCTCCTCGACCAGCTCAACGAGACGTTGCATCTTGGCCGACTTGATCCCTTGCTTCATCGCCGCCTGGCGCATCGCCATGAAGTTCCGGTCGTTCACTGCGGAGCTGTAGGCAGCGACGTCCTCATCCGACATCGTGACCCACTCGTCGACCTCGACCAGCTCAGGCAGCTCTGTGAGGACATCTTCTTGGTTGCGACGCAGATAGGCGGGGGCCACTTGGCGCCGAAACTTCTTGGGCGAGAATTCGTCCGCGTCCAGGGCAAGGTCTGGTCGAAGATAGCCGACGAGGTTGCGGAACTCGTCCAGTCGATTCTCGAGAGGAGTTCCCGTCAGAAGGATTGCCCGCTCACACGAATCCAGGATCTGGGCGGTCCTCTGAGTCCTGAGCGCGTCGGGGTTCTTGATGCAGTGCGCCTCGTCGACGACGACGCAGCCCAATGCTGGTTGTTCGACATTCTCGATCAGCCACCGCAAGGTTTCGAATGTGGTGACGGCAACGCCGCCCTTGCGCACCCACTGCTTGGATGCCGAGTTCCGATCCGGGCCGTGTAGCCGGTGCGCGGCAAGGTTCGACTTGGCGCTGACCTCGCGCACCCAGTTCGTCACCACCGCCGCAGGACAGATGACCAGGAAATGGTGTTCACCCTTCGCGCGTAGATGAGCCAGTACAGCGATCGCCTCGACTGTCTTACCGAGGCCCATCTCGTCGCCGATGATCACTTTGCGTTGGACCAAGGCGAATCGTGCCGCGAAGCTCTGATACCCGCGCAGAGAGGCCAGCAAGTGATCTGCTTTGAGGTCGAACTCGCGAACGGCCTCCACGATTTCCGCGGGGAGGTCGCCGTGCGTCTTCTCGTCGTCCTCGGTGATGAACCCGAGTTCGGCCAAGAGCGCGAAGTAGTCGGCGGGGCGCGCGAGAAAGTCGTCCCAGGGGTCGCCAGATTGGGCGGAGCCATGGGCTTCGGAGATCGCCGAGGCAGTCGTCACGACGGTTCGGACCGCGTCACGGTAGTCCTCAACGGTCGACAATGAGGTGGGTATGACGAGGGTGTGCGTCACGGTCGCGCTTATCGCCGCGGCGAACGGAGCCAACTGCTCGGCACGCGCAAGGTCGTCGGGTGACGCGGAGACTCGACGTGCTGCATCCCAGCTGCGGAGTCGACGCAGAAACTCGGTGTGCGCCGCTGTGCGATTCTTGATGTCGATGCGCATCGGCATCTCTTCGAACGTGTTGTGCCTCAACGTGCGTGCTGCTGCGCGGATCCTGTTGGCGGAGGTCTCGCCAATTCCTTCGAGCTTCTCGAGTCGGTCCTCGTTACACAGCACGGCGTGCACGGTGGTGATGTCGTTCTCGGTGAGTACACCGACGCGGATCCTGTCTCGGCTCGCCTCGCGGAGTCGCTCGACAGGCATTTCGGCCAGCATCCGATCGGTTTCGCTGTTCCGCACGGCGTTGCCGGCGTTCAGGGCTGCGCTACGCCGTTCCGCCTGGTCAGCAGCCGCCCGCTGGATGAGGATCACCGCGCTGGGCAGTTCGACAAATGACCGCGCGGCTTCGATGGCCGCACCCTTGCCCTGCTCAGGGAGCTCCTGCGCAAGTCCCACCCAGTCAGCGAGTGCGTCAGAGATACCGAGCGTACGCACCCGAGGGTCGTCGCGAGGAGCTGCGCGCTCGATCTCGTCGCGCAGTCCGCTGGCGAGGAACCATTTGTGGTACCCGGGCAGCAAGCGTGCGGCGCGGTTGGCCTTGTCCCTTGTACCGCCGAACAGAAGAAGCCGGCCGAATCCAGTCACCTTCTGCAGGTCGTCAGTGGCTTGGCCTACTTCCGCAACCAACCGATCCAGTTCCTTCTGAATGTCGGCGGGGATTCGCGGAAGGGTTGCCTTGGCTGCGACGGCCCTGATGGGCTCGCGGTCACCAGAACGAAGTGGGAGAAAGTGCCAGCTCATGCGGTTTGCTTGAGGTGCCCACACCACCCGCTTTTGCAGCTGTGTCGCCGCCTCGTCGGCGGCGGCGATCACCTGTGCTCGTGCATCGATCATCGCCCGAGCAGCATCGACCCAGCCACGTACCTCGTCGCCAACTGCCAGTGGCTCGTCGCTACCCATTGCTCCCGAACAATCGATCGATTCCTGCGCAGCAGATTAGCTGACCTAGCTGCAGCACGAAGATCCGACCCGAACGTTGCCGGAACCGTCGAATCTCATGCGCCAGCTATCTTCTGAGGATGATGTGTCAGTTCTTTCGCGGAGCACGTACACCTAGATCCTAGGATCTAGGTGTACGACTCCCTGCACACGGCGGCAGTTGCATGCTGGCGGCACCAGGGCATACCCGACAGTCCTGACCTGATCGCTCAGCTTTCCTCGAATCCGGACTGGTCGAACTTGAGGGTCCGCGCATTCTCGGAGACGGTTCGAACGCGGCTCTCGTTGAAGCCCTCGGAGTCGGTCGCCTCGATCTCGATCCGCACTGTGACGCTGGTGTTCTCACCGGAACGAAGGTGCGCGAGCACCTCGTCCGCAACGTTCTTGAACTCCAGTGCGATCTTGTCGGAGTTGAGGGTCTTCACCCCGTAAAAGCGCGTCGGCCAAGCGATGTCGACCTTCGGTCCGGGCCCGGGCTGCGGGGCCGGTCCCGGGCCAGGCTCCGGGCCGGGGCCGGGGCCGGGTACCGGCTCGGGACCAGGCACCGGTGTCGGCTCGGGGCCGGGTTCGGTCGAGCGCTGCTTCTCCGCGACGTCGGGGCGGACGAGAAGGAGCGAGTCGTTGGCGACGGGCGCGCCCTCCTTGTCCTCCGGCGTCCAGAGTCCGATGTACCGGCCGGCGGCCTCGTCGTATCCCGCCGCGAGTGCGAACGCGTCGGTCTGCCAGATCATCGGCAGGTCGAGGATGCCGGCGTCGAGAACGGTCCGGTCGCGCAGGCGCGGCATGTAGGGGTACTGCGAGTACAGCCCCCACAACGCGCCCAGTGTGACGTGGCCGTCCTTCCAGATCTGCGGGATCTTGCCTATCGCGAGTCTGATCGTCGCCGCGGCCTGCCTCGTCGAGAGGTCGCCGTCGCTGCCCAGGCGCCGCGAGACGCGGTCGGCGAGAGCGTCAGACTGGCCCTCGACCTTCGTCTCCCTGATCAGGAACGGCGCCCCCGGGTCCGGCTGCGCGGGAACCAAGGCCCACGTGAAGCTCTGCAGCAGACGCGCGGTGACCGTCTGGTCAGCCTGGGCAGCCCGCTGCGACGCCTGGTTCTTCTGGTTCTGAGTCAGATCGAGGTCGGCCTCGTTGGCGAGGACGTGCGTCCAGCCGAGGTAGTCGCGGGTTGCGCTGTCGAGTTCTTCGAGTCGCGCCTCGTCCGCTGCGAGGTAGACGATGGCGTTGCGGTGTGTCCGGTTCGAGCTGCCACGGTGCTCAGTGGCGTTATGCGCGAACTCCTTTGCCTCGGATTCTGTACCACGCTTGTGGGCGACCTTCGGATGCAGGATGACAAGTCGTGCCTCGTCGGTGTCGGGGATGTCCGCGTTCGACTCCGGGCAAACGTGGACACCGGCGAAGTCGCCACGCTTGCGGCCCTGGTCCTGGAGACGGCGGACGATCTCGGCCCACACATCTTCCTTGTGAAGACGCTCCGCCTGGTCCTTCGCCGTGCGCGTGATGTTGGGCTGGACGTCGTACCAGTACTTACCGGAGCCGGAGTAGAAGTACGTCGCACGATCACCGAGCTGTGTCAGCGCGGAGTGGAAGTTGCCGGGGACGTCGCCCGGAATGGCTGTTCCGAGGAAGACCCGTTGGGTGCCGATCCCCTTGTGGACCGACCCGGGTGCGATCGTCGGAGCAGCACCGAAGAAGACCGTGCGCGCAAGTCGCTTCGTCAAAGCCTGCTGGCCGAACAGAGGTTTGTCCTTGTCGATACGAGCCGGCTCGGAGTTCGAGCCGTCGACGTCGGCGTCGATGATCGTCTTCCAGGAGTCCTGAAGGTACTGTGTCAGCTCGGAGTTCACGTTCGCAGTGGCGAGCGGGATCGACGCTGGCATGATCAGCGGTGATTGAGCCTCTCCGACCCAGAGGGCATGGATGACGGTGCTCATCAGGCGCAGGACGCCGCGGGTGCGCTGGAAACGCTCGAGCGACGACCATTCCTCGTAGAGGGTGTCGAACAGCTCCGGGTGGATCGGGTAGGTCTTCTTGATGCGGTCCTCGTAGGCGGCGTCGCGTGATTCGCGTGGGAATTCGTCGGAGAACTTGCGGTACATCTCCACGTACGCGCGGGCGGTCGCACCGATCGCGGCGAGCGCCGCGGCGTCCGGCTGCTTGAACAGCCGCTGCTTGACGATGTGATAGGCCTCGTCGGACGAGGCCGGGCGCCACTGATCGGCGAGACGGCGAACGATGTTCTGGAGGCGCTTGAGTGCCTCCAGTCCGTTCTGTCCACCGACCTCTTCCGCGTTGCCCGCGACGATCTTGTCGTTGGCGTCCCCGGTCTCCGATGCCGGAATCGAGATCGCGAGCAGGACACCACTTGTGCCCTTAGCGGCCTCGGTGAGCAGCTGAGCGAACGTGAACTGG
Organism: Rhodococcus sp. BE178; assembly: GCF_050433545.1. NCBI lineage: Bacteria > Bacillati > Actinomycetota > Actinomycetes > Mycobacteriales > Nocardiaceae > Rhodococcus > Rhodococcus sp. BE178. The sequence continues at coordinate 124,672 of NZ_JBNPXA010000007.1, forward strand.
TCCTCGAACGTGCCGCCGGCAAGGTCGTCCCGACCAACCAGTGACCGCGCGTAGGCAACCCATTCGTCAATGAGGATGACGGCGGGCGCGTACTTGCCCAGCAGCGTGTGGAGTGCCTCGCCTGGGTGGGTCCGGTCTCGATCCGCCTTTGCCACGATCGCGTAGGCTTCCGGCCCACCGAGCTGCCACGCGAGCTCGCCCCACATGGTGTTCACGTGGGTGCCGTCATCCTTCGTGACGCCGGACGGGCTGAAGTGGTTACCGACAATCGCGACGCGGTTGACCTTGGTGGCCGAGTATCCGCTGGCGGTGAGAAGTTCCTGAGTCTCCTGTGGGAACTCACCCACGGGCAAACCCGATGCGACGTGCCACAGGGACAGCATCGAGTGAGTCTTGCCGCCACCGAAGTTGGTCTGCAGGTTGATGACCGGGGAGGCATTGTCGTCGCCGGCAAAACGACGCACAGCACGGCCAATGAGGTCGCGGAGGCCCTCGGTCAGGTAGGTGCGGCGGAAGAACTCGACGGGGTCGGCGTAGTCGGCGTCGACCTCGCCGCCTGTGGCGACCTTGTATAGGTCGGCCGCGAACTCCGAGGCGTGGAAGTTGCCGGTCGCGACGTCGTCATGCGGTTGGAGCACCTCGCGCCACGGCCGGAGGCCTGTGGCCTCGGGGTTGTCGACCGCAGCCTTGAGGACCTTCTTGTCGTCCTTGTCTGCGGTGACGCGACGAAGGTTGTGTCGGATCTCGCGGACCCGATCGGCGTCCTTCGCGGCACCGATCAGCTTGAGGAGTCTTTCGCCCGTGTCGAGGGCACGGTAGGCATCGTCATCGGTGAACGTGCCGTTGTGCGCCCACTCGTTGCGCACTTCGCGCAGCTCGCTGGCAAAGGTCTCACCGGCACGGCCGATGGCCTGATTGAACGGATACCACCCCTTCCTGAATCCGCCGGTGATGTTGCCTTCGGTCAGGATCCTGAACTGCACCTGCGGATCCAGCGCGTCGTATGTCTTTGTCGACGGAGCCCCATTTTTGCTGTCCTTGGCCTGAACGAGCGTGGTCCACACGGCCCCGAGCGCCGGATCACCTTGCCCGACGACGGTTGAGATGAAGTCATCGAGTGCCGGCGCCAGCACTTGGAACATGCGGTCGATACGGTCGCGGTTACTCAGGGCCATGTCAGTTCAGCTCCCATTCCTTGTGAAGCACAGTCAGGAGGTCCGCCTGGCGGGCCTCGATCACAGCCGGGGTCCACTCGTTCTGCATGAGCACCTGAGTCGTGAGCGCGAAGACGGCGCTACCTTTGGTGCTGGTGAAGTAGTTCGCCTTCTTCTTGGCGAAGTCGTAGTTCTGCGCCTCGCTGTTCTTGGCACGATTGAGCAACACCAGGTTGCCGAGTCGGTGGGTCCAGTACAGGCACTCATCGTCGGTAAAGTCCCGCTTCCACACACTGCTGTCCCTGGGGTTCTGCGGAAGGACGTGCTCGACGGTGATCATCTTGTGCTGGTAGCTGACGCCGGGCTGCTTGGCGAGCAGGTCGTCCAGCCGGAGGAGGACGTACTTGCGCACGGGCGCGACCAGATACAGGCGGTCGGCCAGTCGGTCCTTCGTCTCGGCCATTTCCTCGGGAGTGAGGTCGAAGGCTGCCGCGCACAGTCCGTCGCCCTTCTCGAGTTGCTTGAGGAGTTCGCCATACCTGGAGCCTCGCGGGGTCGCGTACACGCGTCGCAGCAGCATGCTCGCTGCTAGGCGCTCGAGCTTACCGAGGAACTCCGACAGGTAGGCCGGATCGTTTCCGTGCTCCTTGAGCGCCCACAGCGCCGGCGCCTGCCAGTTGTCGTTATCGACCTGCATCAGGCGGCGCAGCCAGCTGTTGACCGGGGACCAGTTCACGTCGTCGGGATAGTTCTGGGTCAGTAGGTGCTCGTAGGCGTCGGAGTATGGGATGAGCACGTCATCGACGAACTCGCGCCCCTTGCCGGGCAGGTACTTGCTGAGGACCTGCTCGTCGAACTCTTGGAGCAGAACCTTGGTTGCCCGTTCCTTCTTGAAGACCATGCGGACGTGGCCGAAGAGGTTCGCGAAGGCGTCGCGTCCGAGGTCGACCTCCTCCTGCTCCCACTTGTCGGCGTACTCGGCGGCGTCCTGATCACTTACGTCGCCGATCACCTTGGATTTGAAAATGTCTGACGGAGTGAGGTCGAGTCCTCGCGCGTTCATGACGCTGAAGATGCGGTGCGCGCTGTTGAGGTCAGGGGTGCTCACCACGACGAGGAAGGTGCGGGTGCCAAGCATGGCGGCGAGGCGTTGCCGCTTGTCGTCGGGCCAGGCCACGAGACGGTCACGCAGGGACGCGGTGTTGTCGCGGATGGCCTTCTGTGCGTCCGTCTTCAGGTGAGCGTCGTCGAGCACGATGAGGTCCTCAGTAGCACCTTCGGCCTGGACTCGGTCGGCGAAAAACTTGGCGTCACGCTTCCTTAGCGTCAGTCGCGGCTTCGCCTGAGTGCCGGCAAGAATCTCACCGGGCTCGACAACCACCTTTGCCAGCTCCGTGGCAAGCTTCGGGTTCTCCGTCAGATCGCGAAGTACTGCGAAGAGAATGCTGAGGGTCGTAAGCCGCTGCTGACCGTCGATCACCTCAGCACGCGGGTCTGATCCCGCCTTCACCAGCACGATCGAACCCAGGAAATAAGGCTCGTCGGTATCTCGGGCGAGAGCGCCCTCCAGATCGTCCAGCAGTTGGAGTGCCTGCTCCTTGCCCCATGCGTATGGCCGCTGGTAGTCCGGGATCGTGAACTCGTAGTCACTGGAGAAGATCTTGCGCAGCGCGTACTCGCCCGCAGTGAGGTCCTTCATCAGTCGTCACCCTCGTCGAAGTCGAAAGCTCCCTGCGAAGTGACAGGTTTCTTCACGCTGCGTGCGACTTCCTGGATTTCGGACCAGCTGGTGACCAGGGTGTTGAAGCTGAGTGCGTCCTTCGTCCAGCCGTTACCCTCCGCGATCCGGAACAACAGGTGGGCAAGTTCCTTCACCAAATCGGCGTCGACAGCGCCATCGGGCCGGGCCAAAGCAGCCTGTAGGAAGTCACCCGCCGGCGCGATTCCGTCGCGCTCAAGCACCTTGATCAGGTGATGGAGAGCCTCCCAGTTGCTGGTGTGCAGGTCCTTGAGAACGTCGTAATCCCACGACAGTTCGGACGGCTTGATCAGCTGAACGTTCCCAGCACGGCTTGTAAGGATCTCATCGCGGTCCATCGTGTCGACACTCGTGTTGCGTGCCCGGGCGAGACTGTCTGCGCCACCAAAGTCGCCGACGCCATAGCCATGGCTCCGATACCAAGCAATCGCGAACCGAGAAGTTGCATCGAAGTCACCTTCCTGCTCGTTCAAGACTTGGTCGAGGACTTCATTGATTCTCGTGAGCGCACTGCCAACCGTCATTCTGGAGCCGTCGTCCTCAAGCACCATCCTGAACCGCGTGAAAACCGACATTCCTGGCCCAATACAAGACTGTGGAAGGTCGACAGGGGCCACCTGGCCATGCTGTAGGTGTCGAAGCGCATCAGGCAGTTCTGAAGCGAGAGCATCGATGAAGCCCCGGCGGTCCGTCGACTCGGCGCCTTCCTCTCGCGGCCTGAGCGCGAGAACAATCGATGACGCGAGGGCATTCGAGTCAATGCTTCGGCTGCGATTGCTCAGCTCGCTACGCATTGGCCACGTGGCTGTGATTGACCAGCCCGTGTCGACAATGCTCTGAAGGATGGTCTCCCAACCCTTCGACGCCGATTTCACCCCCGAGGATTCGCGAAAGGCGTAGTAGATGGTCGCAGGGAACGAAGTATCAGACGACTTCCGCATCGCGGAAAAGACTTCCCTAAACCCAGCCTCGAAGAACTGGCTCGCTTCCGCTCGGCCACCTTTTCGCTCGTGGTCGGCCACCAGTTCAGCGTGCTTGGGCGCAGTGATCGTCGCCAGCAGGTCGGGAAACTCCTCTCGCATCGTCAGACGGAGCCATGCATAGAAGAAGTCGGAAAGATCCGAGTACGGCACGTAGTCGAAGTACGGCGGATCGGTGCTGATTACCGATCTGGAGTAGTCGATCTTGGCCGCATCTGCCTGTTGCGCAGAGCCCGCTGTCACCCTGGGAAGTCGTTCGATTGCCTTGGCCACGAACTTGAGCGCAGGAAGCCAGCCTCCGGCCGAATTACTCCACGGCGACGCCTCTGAATAGTCCCAAACGATTTGAACCGCCTGCATCGCAAACATGTCACCCGACTGCTCCTTGCCGGGATCGGGTCGCCATCTACAGAGTGAATTGCAGTAGTTCGCGTACCTACTCAGGGCAATACCAAGATAGACCCGCAGCGCCCTCGCGTATTCGTCTGCATCCGCACGACCAGCGGCCTTGGCCGCCGCCAACGCCGAATCCGATGCGGCAGCAACTTCCTCGGCCAACGCAGTCATGACGTGAAGCTGACGCGGAGTGAACAGATCAGAAACGGTTGACATCCCGTACTGCGGCGCACCCATGTATTGCGAATGCGTAGAGAGCGGGACATCCGGAACAGCGTCTGGGGGTCGCACGTCGGCCGCGCGCTCCCACTCTTGAGTTCCCGCGAGATAGTGCCGCTGTCTGTTTCCCTCGAGTGCGACCGCGAGAAGGCGTGCGCGAAGCCTGCCAGCCTGCCCTTCGCCTTTGATATAGGGAAGCGGCGCGGTTGTACCGCACGCCAGACACGTCGCTCCCTTGCGGCCGAGCGACGTCGGCTCGACCTGCGGGCCACCCGGCGATCTGCTGATGCTGAACTCAACCCGCTTTGGACCATTCGCGTCGGCAGGAACAACCTCGGGTACTACGAATGCTTCCTTTCCCTTCTTCTTTCCCAGCCACCATTTGGTGACGATCGGCATCTCGATGCCACAGGCGGGGTTCGGGCATGTCACAGATCTTGCCCAGAGCCAAGCGATGACCGTTGCAGCCGACCCGTCCGGACCTTCAACGACGGGGTACATGCCAGACAGTCGGCTACGGACAGCGCCGATTATGTCCTCGCCATAGGCAAGTACGTCAGCCGCCAGACCGGAGTATCCCGGCCAGTGTCCAATCACAGATTCGACAACCCGCGGATGAACGGGCGAGGTATCGAAGCCTCGCGGGATCTCCAAGAGTGCCTTGTTGATCAGAGTTGCAACCGGATTGAGATCGCTCGCCTTCGCCACGAGGCCAAGTCGAGCCGCTTCCAACGGGATCGACCCCCCACCAGCGAACGGATCCATCACTGCCGGGGCGCCGCCGGGCGAGGAAGCCTTGATCTCGGCGCACGCCTGCTTCAAGACTTGAGGGCTGGCGTCCCAGGCGGCGAGCTGCTCAATGAGCGCATGGAGCCGCTCGCGCTCCTGGCGTTGGCTCGCTTCATCGGGGAAGGTCTCAGGATGACTACTCGGGTCATCAACGAGTTGGGAGAAGAGCACCGCACGCGCGGTTGCCAGAGGCTTTCGCGACCACCACAGGTGAAGCGTAGACGGGTGCCCGTGCCTAATCGCCTTCTCGCGCGCCGAGGCATTGTTGATCACCTCCAGCGGCAGAGCCACCTCGATCAGCTTGCGCTTGTGCACTAGTTCCTCAACCTTCCGTGCCCGAGGTGACGGGCAAACCTCGCCGCCGATGCGGCACGTGATTTGGACATGAACTTACCGGTGGGCCCAACCGCGTCGAACGCGAGTGATCCGTGGGGCCCGAGAGCATCAGAACGGCGACGTGCCCTTCGCCCAAGTCTTGGCCCAGTCGCCGCGGATGCCGGTGGCCTCGAAGTTGCCGAGATCGGTTGTGGCGAAGGGATCGCCGAGGTACCTGACCTCGTCGAACTGCGGACTGCGAGGGTCGACCTTGACCAGCGCGAGGCGATATCGCGGAACGGCGTTCTTGCCCGTCATGACTTCGTTGTGGGTGACGAAGAAGTCCTGGGCGCCCTCGATGCGTGCTTTGACCTCAATCCGGTAGGTGTCGCCGTTGGCGTCAGTGGACAGGATGTCGAAGCCCTTGTTGTTGAATGCCTGCTCGACCGGTTTGCGACCCAGCTCGCGCTCGCGTGCCAGCACAAGATCGACACCACGGCGCTCGACTTCCTTGGTCTCCTTGGCGTGAATGGGCGCGGTGGCTGGGATCTCGCCTTCCAGCATCCCGACCGGAAGTACCAGTGCGGCCGTGACGATGTGCGGAGGCTTAGTCGACATGAGCTGCTGCTGGTCGAGCAAGGCCAGGCGCTTGCGGAGGCGATCGTCAAGCTCGACGGCCTTGCGGTTGAGGCTGTCGGAGGATTCCTTGAGCTTCTCGCCCTTCTGCTCCTTCTCCGATGCCACTGCGGCGTCGAGTAGGAGACGTTCACTCTCGGAGCTAAGCCGCTTGGTAACGAGGTCACGGGCCTTCTCGAGTTCCGCAAGCCGTCGCGGCTGGACCTCGTCGAGGTACTCCGGAAGCTGGTTGGCGATGATCCAACTCATCGCCTTGTCCTCGGCGTCGCCAAGCCAGGCCAGGCTCCGGGCAGCGTCAACGGCTGGCCCGGCGGGTGCGGCTACGCAATCGAGGTAAGGCGCAGGTCCCGCGGGGCTGACGGTGCCGAAGTGGTCGACGTAGGCGTAGCCGAATCGCCGCGCGACCGACTCACCGGTAGCGTCTGCGATCTCTTCGATGACACCGACTAGCAGCTGAGGCTCCTCGAGGGTCGAGGAGCAGAGGATCGTGCCCTGGTTTAGGACGCCGCCGAAATTGCGGATCGCCTCGCCCATGACCGCATCGTGCAACGGGTGGCCGGGCGCCAGAAGATCGGCGCGGGTCAGACTCCCGGGCTGGACGTGGCCGATATCGAATGTCACACGGTCGTACTTCGTCGCGATCGGTCCACTGCCGGCAGAGCGGATGTGTTGTGGAACGTTCGCGATCTCGTAGCGCCCCTTTTCGCGCTTGACGATGCGACCGCCGAGCTTGGTGAACGCGGCCTTGAAAGCGAGCTCGATGTAGTGCGGCTGCAGCCGGCGCGCGCGTGCCTCGTCCATCGCTGCCCGCAGGGCGTGGAGGTCAGTATCGGCGAGGTGCTCGGAGGCAAGTGCTCGCTCATCGAGCAGGTCCTTGAGTCCATCCCCGACAGAGGCATCGATGACCTCATGCATCTTGGCTTTCACGTCGTCCCGCTCGCCGTACTGGATGGCCTCCAGCAGCAGGTTACGCAGCGGGGTGTCGGTGAAGGCCTCGCCGAGGACGTCGAAGACCTTGCCGCCGTAGGTCTTCCTCATCTGGTCGAGCTTCTCCAGCAGGCGGGTGAAGACCTCTCCCTCACGAGTGTTCGAGGCGACGAGGTTCCAGAGCCGACACACCTCCTCCTGGCCGATTCGGTGGACGCGGCCGAAGCGCTGTTCGATGCGGTTCGGGTTCCAGGGAAGGTCGTAGTTGACCATCAGGTGCGCGGCCTGGAGGTTGAGGCCTTCGCCGGCGGCGTCGGTGGCGAGCAGGATCTGACAGTCGCGGTTCTTGGTGAACTCCTCGGTGATCTGGCGACGCTCGGTGCGGCGTACGCCACCGTGGATGGCGCGGACTGCGTCGGGCTTGCCGAGAAGGGAGCCGATCTTGCTCTGGAGGTAGTCGAGGGTGTCGCGGTGCTCGGTGAAGATGATGAACTTCCGCGGCCAGCCGTTCCTGTCGGTGGTGAGCGCGTTGTCCTGGAGGATGTTCGACAGTTCGGTCCACTTGCGGTCGGTGCCGGCTTCGCGGACGAGTCGTGCGGTCTTGATCAGGTCGCCGAGCTCCGTTAGTTCTGCGTTGAGCTCCTCGACCGTCTGGGCGGCGGTCGCCGCGTCGAGGAGCTCTTCCTCCATCTGCTCCAGCTCCTCGGCGTTGAATTCGTCCTCGTCGACATTGCTGATGTCGACGATCGGTTCGCTGTCGCGGTAGGTGCCGTTCTGGATCTCGAGCTTCTTGCGTTCGAGCCGTTCGGCGCGTCGAAGGAGGCTCTTGTAGATCGCTTCCGGGCTGGACGCGAGGCGGCGCTGGAGGACGGTGAGCGCGAAGCCGACGGTGTTCTTGCGCTTGCCGCCGATTCGCTCGGCGCGGTTCATCCCCTCGCGGACGTAGTGGGTGACCTGCTCATATAGGTCGTACTCGAGGGCGGTCAGTTCGTACGGGACCGTCTCGGCGATGCGTTCGGGGAAGAGTTTCTTGCCCTCGAAGGTCAGGAGGTCTTCTTTGACCATGCGGCGCATGATGCCGCTGACATCGGCGCTCTTCTTCTGCTTGCCTTCGAACCGGTCGCGGTCGAGCAGGGTTAGGAAGAGCTGGAAGTCTTCCTCCTTGCCCGAGTGAGGGGTCGCGGTCATCAGGAGCAGGTGGCGTGTGATCTTGCCGAGGATCTCTCCGAGCAGGAATCGTTTGGTCTTCCGTAGCTCGCCACCGAAATAATGTGCCCCCATCCGGTGGGCCTCGTCGACGATGATCAGGTCCCACTCGGTTTCCTTGAGCTGGGCTTGGAGCTGCTCGTTGCGGGAGAGTTGGTCCATACGCGCGATTAGCAGCGGGTTGGCCTCGAAGACGTTGAAGTTCGCCTGGGCATCGATGAGCTGGTTGGTCAGAAGGTCGAACCGGAGCCCGAACTTGAAGAAGAGCTCGTCCTGCCACTGCTCGACCAAGCCGCCGGGAGCAATGATCAAGCACTGCTTGACATCGTCGCGGAGCAAGAGCTCCTTGATGTAGAGACCAGCCATGATCGTCTTGCCGGCGCCGGGGTCGTCGGCGAGGAGGAACCGGAGCGGGGTCCGGGGCAGGAGCTCGCCGTACACCGCGCGGATCTGGTGCGGCAGCGGTTGCACGTCGCTGGTGGCGACGGCGAGCATCGGGTCGAACAGGCCGGCGAGCGAGATGCGCTGGGCCTCGGCGACGAGTTTGAAGTCGCTGGCAGCGGCGTCGAACGCGCGGCTGCCGCTCTGGGCGACGCTCAGGTTGTCCTGGTCCTTTCGGAACACAACCTGCTGGCCAAGCCCACCCGAGGCGTTCTTGTAGGTTAGCTCGAGTGCGTCCGTGCCGTGCCACTGCGCGGCGATGACTGTGATCACCTCGGCGGGGATCAGACCGTCGATCCGCAGACCGGTTTTCAACTCTTCAAGCTGCACGAACGAACCTCCTGATTGACAGCCCTCAGACATTACCCTCGCCTACCGACAGGCTCGCCATCCTGGTTTCCGCTGGCAGTCCTGACCAATCGTCCCAGCAATCGAGTCGATTCAGCAGGAGCAACACAACGACGAGTACGCCGATCTCGAAGAATGTCCCGGAGGTCGTCACCCGGGGGTGGCGATCAGGTCCCACGAATTGATGGCGTGGATGCGCGGCCAGCCAGCCGTGCCGAGCCAGTGCCCCTGCATTACGCGTGCCCGAGGGCTGCCCCGGGCAAGGGGTGGGCCCGCTCCCCCAGTGGTGGGTGACGGGACGGTGCTGCTCCGCCCCGTCACCCTGTGGGTCAGACCGCAGCGACGAACGTGCTGAACAGACCCTCGAACTCTTCGCCCTCCTCATGAGTGCCGAACAGCAAAGCACGGTCGAGGAGGGTGTTGTTCAGCTCGCACGAGGTCTCGGGCACCAGCACGCAGGCATGGCAGGCTGCCAGGTTAAGCGCATCCGTTCCCGACGCCGTCGACTCGATGCACACCGGGTCACACGAGCACCAGGCCAGGCGGCTCAACCCTTCGCTCAGCACCGTCGCGAAGCTGTCCTTCGCAGCCTGCGAGGCAACGCCGCCGAGGCTGCCCGCCGAGTCCGAGCTCGCCGTGTACACGAGAATGCCGGCCATGTCGTCGTCGACATAGAGACGCTCACGCAGTGATGCCGCCGGGTAGCCCGCGTCCAGCGACAACTGATCGATGAGGACATGAGCGAGGGTGTGCACGGCCACCTCCACGATGTCGATACGCGGCGCCGGACGACCGAACTCCGCGGCGCGCCGGTCGGCGGCCGACTGAAGCAGTTTGCGGCGACGCTGGGCAAACGGCTTCTTGGACCAGTTCGTGAGCTCACCGCGGTCTAGCGCGACGAACACGCCTTCGCCGATGACCTCGATCGCCGGCAGCCAGTGCTGGCGAGTGCGGGACAGGTCGCACAGCCCCTCGGCGCCGAGCTCTGTCACACCGTCAAGGCGGGAGAATCCATATAGCGCCCGCACCTCACGCAGACGTGTCACCTTGCGCACGTCTGTGACCAGCTTCGGCAGCGACGAATCCAGCCGCATCGGCAGGCACACGAAATCGGAGTCGATGCCGTTTTCTTCCCGACCTGACATGAGCGCGCTGAACTCGTCACGCCGCAATGCGGATTCACTGAAGTCCGCGTCCTTCTCCTCACTCCGCCGGCGCTCGAGTTCCGCGGTGATTTCCTCCGCCGAGTGCTTACCGTTGGACGACTTCGCGATGTTTTCGATCAGCCTCGGTGTCACGGCGTCCGGGTCTTCCAGCGAGATCCAGTGCTTGTCGACGAACTTCGCCAATGCCTCCGAGTAAGGCGGGATCGAGATCGCGGACCGCACTGCGGGGAACCACACGTTCGACGCACCACGCTGCAGGACACGAGGAATCTCCGAGCAATCCTGCCGTGCCTCCCCACCGAGCCAGGGCCGTGCACCGCTGCACGTCCCGAACTCGGCGAGCGCCTTCGGGCCGAAGGTTCCGTCCAGCGACTTCGGCTTCACCCCACACGTGCACTTGAGCACGAGGTCGGCGAGCGACGACGTCCGACCGAGCGACGTCATCGTCATCTCGTGCTTCGCACCGTCGGCCGAAACCGTCCCCTTGTGCAGCCACCGGAAATAGGGGAACTCGTCGATGTGGCCCTTCGAGCAGGCCGTGATGAGACGGAACGGCGTCAGGAGCGCCTTGTCCTTGCACTGCGCACACTTCGCGACGTTCCAGTCCTTGGCCAGGTCGGGCAGCGACCCGATCCGGCGACAGGACGGACACACCTGCGTCAGCGGGAACCGGATCACCGGTACGTCCCGTGCCGTGCCGGCGGGTGGCGTCTTGAGGTCGCTGACCCGCAACGACCGGGCAAGCCGGGGCTCACTCACGGGACGTGCGCGGTTCTCGTTCCACTCGTCCAAACCGACGATCATGTAGCTCGTCGTCTCCGACGGAAAGAGCCCACCGATCCCGTACGTGCTGAGAAGTTGACCCCTGCGGGCCTTCGCTCCAGTCGTCATTACTTCCTCTTCATCGCAATCTGGTACAGGCCGCTTTCCGCATCGACTTCGCGCATGCTGCGCATCGTCGGCCAGGGAGCCTCGCTCTGGGAGTACTCGATGTGATCGTTGATCAGGGCTGCCGCGGGGTCGACGAGCAGCGCGGCGTCGAGATTTCGAACGTTCTGGTAGCGCATGTTCGGCTTCGCCTCACCTGCCTCAGACCAGACATTCAACAGATCGTCGACTTGCTTGACCGTGGCAACCAGTTCTTCGGCGGCTTCCTCGTTCTCGGGCTTCTTCCGATCCTCGAGCACGGTCTTGGCTCGGCGCGTGAGGAGGTCGGCGATCTTGCGGAGGTCGTCCCAGTTGTCGTCGGCAAGGTATGCCGCAGTGTCCGGCGCGAGCCCCGGAACCAACAGCCGCGCCAGCGAAACCAGCACACCGTGCAGGCCACGGTCCCGGGCACGCGCCGCGAACGGCGTCGCACTCGTCGCCTCCACCGCCCGATACAGGGCCTGGTGGTACGGAACGAAGCTCTCGTAGTGCGAGCGATCGCGAGAACGCGCCGAATTGAAGATCGTTACAACCAATCCCGGGAACTTACGCCCGACGCGGCTGGTCGCCTGGATGTACTCGGAACTGGACTGAGGCTGCCCCATCACGGTCATCAACCCCAGGCGGTCGATGTCGACACCGACCGAGATCATGTTGGTCGCCAACACGACATCGTCCGGCTTGCCGTCCGCTAACGTGGCTTCGATCCGCTTGAGCCGCTCCGGGATCTCGGACGATGCGACACGACTGGTCAGCTCGTTGGCCGGCTTCAGCTCACGCGCCGTCGTGTCCTTACGGTTCGACACCACCCGGAGACGCTCGCGGACGTCGCCCTCCACCTGGAGGTTGGCACTTCCAAGCACCCGAAGGCTGTTGAAGTAGCCGAGGAGCGTCCAGTACGGATCACGTGTGGCGTCGTCGCCGTCGATGTCCTTGGCCGCCTGCAGCAGCGCTGCATACACCCGCACCAGCAGCGTCGCGTGGCTCGTGGCCGGCGACATGATTCCGACGTACTGCCGGGTGCCGTGCGTGTCTCGCGGCGCGGGCTCGGCGAAGAACGACTCGTCGGGGTTGATACCCGGCGGCGGGAACTGTGCCGCCGTACGTGCGAACACCGAGCGGATCTGCTTTTCGGCCCGACGGATCGTCGCGGTCGAGGCGATCACCTTCGGCCGGCCTCGGACTTCGGACTCGGCGAGCGGATCCACCGAACACGCTGCATCGACGGCGGTTTCGTACAGCCCCACCATCGAACCCAACGGCCCGGAGATCAGGTGCAGCTCGTCCTGGATGATCAGGTTCGGCGGATACCCATTGCCATCTCGGGCAAAGAGCTTGCCTATGTCTTCGTTCCACGCCATGTTCGCGAACTTGTCGACCGTGCCCAGGACCAACTCGGGCCGTTCCCGGTAGATATCGTCGTCGACCACATGTACGGGCAGTCCGTCCGCGAAATCGCAGCCGGCGGTGCTACATCCGATGTGCAAGTGCGGTTCGGGATGCTTGCGCACCTCATAGTTCTTGTGGTCGAGTACCGTTCCGCACCACGGGCACTGCGTCAACTGAACCGGGTTCTGCTTCTCAAGCTCACGTCCCGCCGCAAGTTCTCGCAGCGCCTTCTTCGCGTCGCCAATCTTGTTGGGAGTGCCGTTCTCGCCAACCCACAGCCCGATGGAGAACGATCGCTTGCCGATGTCGGAGTTGGCCTTCCGCACAGTCTCGAGCGAACACATGAGCATAGTTGCCCGCTCGAACTGTTGAATCGTCAGCAGCCGCAGGGTGTACCGCATGATCACCGCTACGCCCTGCGCCTCTCGATCCTGCAGCCTGCGGTGCAGGATCGAGAACGCCACCAAGCCCAGATATGCCTCGGTCTTGCCACCGCCGGTCGGGAACCACAACAGGTCCGCGATATCCCGGTCCGGATGATTCCGGTCGGCCAGCCCCGGCAGGTTCAGCAGGATGTATGCGATCTGGAACGGGTACCACCGGTCCTCGGCACCGTCACCGACCGTCCCTTTGGCCCCCTTGCGGACCCAGTCCTGGCGGGCACGCTGCAACTGCATCGCCTGATTCGAGAGTCGGAACGCCCTCATGCTGACCGGGTCGTCACGCAGCAGGTCGATGCCGGCCTCGATGCGGTCTGCGGCAATGCCCGCAGCCTCGACGTGACCACGCGCCGTCTCCAACAACTTGTCTTGGACATCCGCGTCGCCGGACGCCAGGTCGCTCTCGAGCTGCTTGATCCACGCACGGTAGCGCGTCGCCAGGCCCCGCAGGCTGGCGACGACCTCTTCGTCGGAACCATTCGCCAAGAACGACATCCGCAGGTTGACGGACTCGTCGAGGAGACCTGGCCTGGCCCGGGATACCTCGTAGGCGGGAAGGAACGTCGTCGCGACGTGGTCCACGGCCTCACCGACAGATGCGGTATCCCACTCCGCTGCGCATCCGTGACCGATCGCGAAGGTTCGCTTGTTGCGATACAACAGAGCCGACGTGTCCAGGTCGGGGTCCCCGACATTCACGTGGTTGCTCCGGTCCACGATCGCCGGCGCCGCGGTCGAGACGCCGATTCCGACCTGGAACCATGCCTTGTCGTCCCGGAGCTCACCCTTGATCGCAGGCTTGGTGTTACGCAAGGCGACGGAGATCGTCGAGACGCCGTCACGCGGCGGCCGAACGTACACGTACAGCTCGAGACCGTCGACGACACCCGCCTTCGGCCCGCACAGCCCCGGTTCCGTGATGGACACCGTGACGGGATCGAGCGCCAGCGGAACCCTCTGCCAATCGTCGGAGCGCTTCTTCTTGGTCTCCACATCACCGCCCTCGACCGCAACCGCGCTGTAGCTCGCGCCCGTGATCGCGATCGTGATCTCGCTCGCGTCGGCGAGCCGGACCGAGAAGGTCAGACCCACCGACGACGGGTACCGCATCAACGCCTGCGCGACCGGGCTGTCCTCGGTCGGCTCGGCGTCGCCGGGCTCCGCCCCGTCGGGCTCCGGAGTCTCCTGCCGGCGCTCATCGACCGGCCAGAGCGCACCGATGATGTACCGGTCGAGCGGCGCCTCCGAGATGACCTCGTGCTCACCGCCGCCCGGACCAATGACGTCGCGCGCCAGCTCCTCGACCATCTCCGTCCTGAACCGGTACTTCTCGTCCAGGGATGTGTCCCGCGTACTCACGAAATCTCCTCCATGTTCGACCAATCAGGTTGTGCCAGACCGATGACTCGCGGCGCGAGCCACAGTCCGGAAAAACTGACATCCAGTTCCTGGGACCGCCTCGGATCGCCCGCAACGGTTTCGACCGAAACCAGCGACAACCCGGACAACGACGCCGGCCACGATCCGCCCCGCATGCTGAACGCCTTGACGAACGACTCGTTGAAAGCCTCGCTCGTGCGCCCAACCGCGCGTCCGTCTTCCGTGCTGAGAACGTACGAGGGCAGCTCCTCCGTCGACTGCTCTGTATCGAGAACTGCTTCCAACGGTGCCCCCACGAGATCTGGGGCGTTGAGGTTCGTCTGCACGACGTGCGCGTCGTTCGCGATCGTGACCGGAATGTCGACCTCGACATCCCCGCACTTGAATTCGACGGCCTTGGTGCGCTTCTTCGTCGACTTCCACTTGTTGACCCGCTCCAGGATGCGACCGGGCAACCAGTGCATGTCCTGGTACAGCGCATAGGTCTTCGGCAACTCGCACCGGAAGATCTGGTCGCGCGCCCGGCTCAGCGCCACGTATCGCGCCCGGACGACTGCCCAGGGATCCTCGTCCTCCCACGAAAACGCCCGGTCGACGAGGAAGACCCTGTCAAACTCAAGGCCCTTGGCCCTGTGAACCGTGGAGACGATGACGTTGCTTGAGTCTGGCTCGGTCAAGGTGAGCGGAACGGTGCCCGATTTGACCAGCGACCTGATTCGGGCCACGTTGAGGGCGTCGGTTTGCTTCGCGTTTCCTTCCGCGGCCTTCAGGAGGTACCAAGCGTCGTCACTACGCTCCTCGCCGAGGATCCGCTCGAGAGCTTCTTCGACCTCGGACCGTCGAACGACCGTGCCGTCCAGCGAGCCCAGAGCCTGCGCCACCCACTTTGCTGCACCGAAGTCCTGCGCCTGACGCCGGACTGCATGGCGAATACCGTTCTCGTTGAGGTACTTCGAGACTCTGAGCACTTCGCCGTTCGTTGCGCACAGGACTGCCGTAGTGGAGCCGTCGACCGACAGCATGTCGGCCCATTCCTCGATCTCGCCCAGCTCGAGCAAACTCGACTCGAACGCGTCCAGTGCGTCTTCGGCCTCACTCGCATCCGACATACCGCGAAGCTGGTTGCCCAACTCGACAACCTTCTGGGGATCGGCACCCCGCGCACGGTAGTTCTCACCGAGCCCGACCATTGTCGCGCCGAACTCCGACCGCAAAGCCTCGAAGACCTGCTGCGAGGACGTCTTACTCCTTGAGTCGCCCAGCTGGAAATCGTAGATGCCCTGGAGCGGGTCGCCCAGCGCGGTGATGCCGACTTCCGGTTCGAGGCGACGCAGGAGTGCCAGCACGAAATCCGCCCGGTCGCCGACGAGGTCCTGCACCTCGTCCATCACAATGTGACGGAGATCCTCGACCTCGAACGGAACCTCGTCGGATTCGGCGAGCACCTTGGTGGCCTGCCGGATCCGCGCCTCGTACGAACCCGTCGCCTCGATGTCCGCGTCGAGCAGAATCCGCCCGGCGAACGAGTCGAAGGTGCGCACGTTCGCGGCGGCAACCTCACGCAGTTCCAGACGCGTCCGCACCGCTGACACCGCGGCTCGAGAGAAGCTCAGTACCAGCACCTCAGTCGAAGCCGACAGCTGCTCTTCCTCGACGAGGAAACCGATCCGTGCCGCGACAACCTCGGTCTTGCCCTGGCCGGCACCGGCGATCACCACGAGACGCTCGTCTATGGGAGCCTCGACGACAGCACACTGCTCGTCGTTCAGTTCCAACGGTTCTGCCATTGTTATCGCCTCCACAGCCCATCGAAGTGATGGAACGCCAACTGGGTGCCGAACGCATCGATGTTGTCTTTCACGTTCACGATGAGCACTTCCTCCGAGCCACCGTTCGCCGGGCCGCGCAGCCCACGGCCAATCATCTGCTGATATCGGTTGGGGCTGAACGTCGGTCGCGCGACGTAGACAGCGCCGACCTTGGGGGCGTCAAAGCCCTGCGAGAGCACGTTGTAGTTCGTCAGGACCCGAATCTCACCCGTCCGGAACTTCTGGATCAACCTCCGCCGCTCCGGGGCAGGCGTGTAGCCGTCGATCGACGCCGCCGGGATGCCCCCGTTCGCCAGGACCGCGGCGAGCACCTGGGCATGTTGGACCGAGGCAGCGAAAACGAGCGCCGTCATGTCGGTCGGCAACTTCTCCAGGGAATCGAGGATCCCCTTGTTCCGGTCGTGGTCTGCCGCGACCGCATTGAGGTCGATACGGTAGTCGTCGAGGTGCATCGACTCAGCCTCGGACGTCTTACGCGTCTTCCCTGGCGTCAGTGTCATGCCGTCGAGCTCGAGATGCTTGACCCTCGCCAGAATCCCCATCTCCTGCAGCACCTCGTGCGGGTCCCCGTCGAAGACGCCGTCGGTCAGGAGGTTGGCGTCGTAGCGATTGATCAGACCCTTGGTCTGCTCCTCGTTGTGGCCGCGGTAGGGGCTAGCCGACAATCCGAGCAGCGCCCGGTCGCGTTCCTTGGCGCCACGCTTGAGCCACTTGAATAGCTCGGTGTACGTCTTGCTGATCGAGGTATGTGCCTCGTCGACCAGGACAACCTCCGCGTTGGTCAACCAGTCGTGGTGGCCCTTTCGCGCCAACGACAGCAGCTTGGCGTCGGTCGCCACCACCAGGTGAGCGCCGTCCTCTGCCGGTGCGGCGTCGTTCGCTCCCCAGAGCCGACTGATGGTCAGACGCGCACCCGCAGGCGCCAGCGCCGACCATGTGTACGACCAAGTATCGACGGCCTGCTCGCACAGTTCCTCGGACTGGGCGATCCAGATGATGAGCGGCTCGGTCTCAGACTCCTTCACGAAACGGATCAGCGATTCGACCGCCACCCGCGTCTTGCCCGAACCCGTTGGCAACGCGACGATCCCACGGTTCTTACCACCCGGCTGCAGCAGCTTCAGGACGTTCGTCACGACCCGTTCCTGATAGTCGTGCAGCGGCGGCAGCGCGACCGGACCGATCACCTGGAACCGAGCCGCCGGTGCAGCGACACGGGCACCCGCGTAGTCCGGCGACAGCCCCAGCTCCTTGACCGCGGTGGAGGCCTGAACGCCACCCGACAGCTTCGGAAGAACGACGCCCTTTTCCTCGATCGCTGGGGCGAGGCGACTGAGCAAGCTAGCACCGCGGGAGGCGCGGGCCATGCCCGCGATCTCGTCGGGTGTCAGCTTCTTTCCGCGACGGCGCTCCGCCAGCGCCTTGGCACCGGCCGGAATCTCCTTCTCCAGCGCATCGACGCCAGCGAGCATGACGAACTTGCGGTTCTCGTCCTTCTCCGCCTGAACCTTCCGGCGGAGCTGGCTCGCGGCGCCCCGGACCCCGATCTGATGAACCTTCGCCTGATCTGCCGCAGACAGGGAGAGCCGGAGCTCGCGAGCCAGATGCTCGAGCAGCACCTCGTCCGACATGTCGTCACGGAAGTAGACGCATCGCTCACCGTCCCGAAGAAGATCGTGATCGGTCACGGTGACCCCAGCACTGTCCCCCGTTCCAAGCTCGACCGAGATCGCCGAGCAGGGAACGAGATCGACGTCGGGGACCGCGGGAATGAAGGCTCGGATACCCGGGAACTTGTCCGCAAGTGCGACAGGCTCACCCGACGCCGCCGTGAGAACCTTCCGGCTGATCACCGCACCCGCGTCGATCAACCCCCAGCGCTCGATGAGCATCAGAACATGCCGATCGTTCTCGACGAGAACCGCAGGATATCCGTTGTCTACCAACGCGTCGTAGTCGGCGGGGATGCACGTCACGTGCGTTTCGGACGCCGCCGCCAGGGTCGCTCCGGACGAAGGGGTGACTCCCAGCTCATCTGGGGTGGGCGCACCCGCTTCCGCCGCGTAGCCATAAAGTCGATTGACGTGCTCCTGGTCGAGGAATCGCCACGGGTTCACGAGGATACGGGCCCACCGACGCGCGTCGATGTCCTCCGCAAGCTCGAGCGCACTGGCGTGTTCTGGCGCGACACGCGCCACCGGGAGCAGGTCATTGGGAATCCCGGGGATTGAGGCGACCGTATCCGTCACCGAACGACGGCCGTACGCGGTTTCGAGCACACCATGTCGCTTCAACCACCACACCGCGGGGTTCACGAAGGACATGACGGAGCCGTCCGCACTGCTGGTGGAGTCGAGCCTCCACGGCGTCGTCGACGTCCGGAGCACATACGTCGTCAGCGCCGCACGCCCATCCTCACTGAGCTGCGCCGCAACGTCGAGGCCGCACACGGTCGTGCCAGCCGAGATCCGGATCTTCGACGCGGTGACCTTCACGCCGCGCCCTGACTGCCACTCCATGTAGGCCGAGCGTGCGGCTTCCGCCCAGTCCGCGAACCACTGTTCCTCCTTGTCGGGCACCCCGACCGGAGGTTCAGAGGAGGCGCCCAGTTGGCGCAGCAGCGCGATATCCGCCGCGTGGAACGCGGTATCGATCGCGAGCGCGCCGTCCCGACTTCCATCGGCAGGAACCAGCACACCCGGCAGCAGCACACGACCGAGCTGCTCGACGCGTCGGGCGAGAGTGCGCACGGGGATCTCCGCGAGGCCAAACCCAGTAGTGAGCGCCTTGGCCGCATCGTTGATCGGCAGTCCGCGAGTGAGATTCCACAGCTGCTCGACCATCGGTCCGGTGACAGTCGCCTGACGCATCCGTGCGACCTGAGCACGCAGACGTCCGAGCTGGTCGAGGCGTCCGATTCCGAGGCTTTTCAGCGCCCCGGCCGCTTCGGTGTCAGCCGCGACAGCGGGGTGGACGTACTCGGGCCCGGTCTCGTCCCCCGTCTCGGGAAGGAAGATCAGACCGGATCGCGGCAGCTTCAGCGTCCCGTCAGCCGCGAGAACGAAAGCGCCCTTCCGCATCTCGACCATGTGCTCGGCTGCTTCCGCGTCGATCAACGCTGCGAGCTTCGCGGCCTCCTGAGAGCCGACGACGCCGGCGCTGGCAGCGAGGTCGTGGAGCCATTCCCCGACACCGCGGGGCTTCGCGTCCGCGAATCCCAGCAGCCGCTCGGCCTTTGCACGGCGTTCCGCCGTGCGATCGACGGATCCATGAACCCAATCCGACGGCCGGCCATCGACTGCTGCCCAGCGCGGCTTCCACGAGCTGAAGTCGGACAGGAACCCGGGCTGCAGCTTGACCTTGTTCGGCCGGGTCAGCCGTCCGTCCATGTCAGGAATGCAGGGAATCTGCGCCACGGCCCTCATGATCGGGTCATTGATCAAATCGTCAGCCCACGAACGCCGCTCGCGGTGGCGACTCGGCAGGATATCCAGGATCGAACCCGAGTCCTGGTCGTCCACGAGCTCAGAGAGATTGGAGCTGACCAGATCCGGGAGAACGCCGGTCAGGATCTCACGGTTGTACAGCCCGTCAAGGATGTCGTGCCGATCCTCGTTGGTCTTGAACGGGGCGTTGACGATTCCGGCCAGACTGGTCCGCGAATTCGTCGGGAAGTATGACCAGAAGGAACCGACCCGAGTACGGCCCTTCTGGGGCACCGCCCACGCCAGGTCGATCCGCCCCCGACCGGAAATCTCGCCCGCATCTTTGCGGGCTTCCGGGCTTGGCTGGTGGGCGACCCGGAAGACGTTCCACACCTCGCTGCTCCCGTCGGCCACGAGGGTGACGCGGGAACCGTCGCGCTCCGCACGCCACGACTTGCCCATCGCAGTGTCGTCGTTTCGGAGATCGAGGCCGTCGACATGTTCTGCGAATAAGAGGAACTCGGCAGGAAACTCGAGCAGCTTCTCCCCGAGCCAGTCGATCTCTTCCTTCAACGGCAGCCGAACGATGGTGGTCGCCCACTCCATCAACTCGCTCAGCACCGAATCCGACTCGGCCTCGGCACTCGGATCGAACGGAAACCCGATCCGCAGCACCGGAGTCCGCGGGACACCCTGATTGATGCTGCGCACCATCTCTTCGCTGGCGCCTCGGTCGAATCGGATCGAGACGTCACGGCTGATGATCTCCGGTGTGTCCGAGATCCCGAGCACGGACTTGAAGCCCAACCCGAATCGGCCGATCTCCTCGTCACGCTTCCGCGAGATATGGGACGCCATCAGCGTCTCGATACCCGAACTCGTCAGCGGCGCACCCTCATTCGCGCAGTACAGGTTCCCGTTCGCGAGGACCAACGCGATGCGACCACGGGTCTGCACCATCGCATCGGCAGCATTCTGAACCAACTCGTACAGCTGCTTGCGCCCGTATCCACCCTCGACATTCGAGAGCTCGATGCCCGCATCTTGCTCGATCAAGTTCGGCTTTGCCCTGTAGGCAGCCAGACACTGTTCGGTCTGGCTGCGCACGTGATCCGCCAGCCCGCCTTCAGCTCCAGCCCATTTCCTTGCCATCGTCCCACCCTTAGGTCGCACAGTTCTCGTCAGCCGCCCCCGACCTGCGCCGTCTGCGGAATGTCGACGATCGAGGGCAAACCGTTACGGGCATAACGGGCAATCGGCGCCGAGCCCTCAGACATTGCCACAACCCACCGACAAATCGGGGCGAAATCTCAATCCTTGGAGAAGAACTGACTGGGAAGCGGTGCCGTACGACATCGGCATCCGGATGACTGCAACCCCGTCTAGCGGGTGGCTTCTACTTGATCGGCTTGTTCCACGGGCCACGCACTGTCGCATCAAGGAGTTCAGTATCGAGCGTGCGCCCGAGAGCAGCGGCAAGAACGTGCGTACCGAGGCGAGGCGGAATCGCATTGCCGATCTGCTGTGCGAGATCCTTTCCGGACCAGGGGTAGTCGATCGGGAACGTCTGGAGGCGTCCGGCTTCCTGGTGGGTGAAGCGTGGAAGCTCGACGTTGTCTGGTGTTACAAGGCGGTTGCGTGACACTTTGCCAGTTACCGTCGCCGCGGGCTGGTAGGAATGCCGCCTTCCACGCGCTTTGGGATCGCCGCCCGAACCGTAGTTGGAGATCACGACGAATGGCTCCGGCCTCGAAGGTCGGTTGCCGTACTCCCAGGACTGTCGTTCGAGGGCCTCACCAAGCGTTGCCCACGGCAAGCGGTCTTTCCGACCCTCTTCCCGCGGTACATCCTTTCGGTACCTCCGGTGAGTCGGGTCGGGCAACCGCGCGGGCTTCTTGTACCGCGCGATCAGCACGGCCCGGCGACGTGTTTGCGGTACGCCGAACTCCTCGGTGCGCAAAATATCGCAGTGGACCTCGTAGTCGATCGACTCGAGCACCTCACCAATGGCTTCCCACACACGAAGGACAGCCGGAACCTGTTCAAGGACTATTGCCTCGTAGGGCTTCTCCTCTTTCTTGGCTTCCAAAGCCCATCGGAGGGGCTCCAGCACAAGGCCCGTTCGTTCGTCCTCAAGCTCGGCGACGTCCGCTCGGACGTCCTCGCCGATGCCCATCCGCTTTACGAACGCGAGAACTTGATCGAGAGCACGGCGTCCACTCCCCGATCCCGCGACAGTGAAGGTCTGACACGGCGGCCCACCGGCGAGGATCGTTGCCTCCGGAAAGTCTGAAGGGCCGAAGTTGCGCACATCGCCGAATCTTGTGCGAAGGCCTGCCGCCTGTCTGGTCGCATGAGCGTTTGCGTCCCACTCGACGCCTGTCGCAGGCACCCCCAGCCAATGCGCGGCGACGTCGAGTCCACCGGGTCCCGCGAAAAGATCCACGATCTCGGGAGGAGCAACATCGAGTGATCGCGGGAGAGCTGGGGTCATGGTGGGGATTTTATCGGCTCTAGGCCTAGTACCTTCCCAGTAGGACGGAATGCGCCCCTGATCGTCGTCGTTCTCGAATAGGCCAGTACCGATAGGCCGGTCTGCGCTCAGCACGTGTCTGAGAGCATCGTCACAGGAGCCCCATTCGGTGGACGTCCTCAGGACAGGATCGTGAGTCCGCCGCGATATCGTGGACACTTACCGACCACCGACTTTGCAGCGCCCGAACCGTAGATCCGGCCGGCGCCGGACAGGGGAATCATGACCGAGCACGACACCACCGAACAGCCGCTCCAGCTCGACGGCGCCTTCGCGATCGCCACGGAGGAGCAGGCGCAGCTGCACAGCCTGTCCGTGCGGACGCTGACCGAGCTGCTCGGGAGCGCACCGGAGACCGACGAGGACGGCGACATCGCGATCCCGGTCCACGGCTTCGGCGTCTACGTCACCGTCGCGGAGGACGGCCCGCAGCTGCACGTCTGGTCCTCGATCGTCACCGACATCGCCGACCGCGAGAAGGCCGTCGAGCAGCTGGTCGAGCTGTCCAGCGAGTGGCCGCGTCTGCGTTTCACCCTCGAGGACGAGCACCTGCTGGTCTCGACAATCGTGGACGCGGATCCGTTCGCGCCGCAGCACCTGATCAACCTGGTCGACGAGATCCACGAGCTCACACACGACCTCGACGACGACTTCGCGGCCAAGTTCGGCGGAGTCCTCGACTGCGACGCCGACGACGACTCCTACGCCGGCGGTTGCGGCGGCTGCGGTGACGACTGCGCCTGCGGCGACGGACACGACGCCGGCCACCTCGGTGACTCGATCCCGATCGGCCAGCCGAACAACTGACCGACCGCCAGCGCGCGGGTGAGTAGCTGCCGAGCTACTTGCCCGCGCGCTGCGCGTCGGGCTGCAGGGACATCCACGCCGAGATGAGTGCGTCGATGTCGGTCCGGGCGGCGGGCAGCGCCGCGTGTTCCGGTTCCGGTTCCGGTGCCGGTCCCGTCTTCAGGAACGGCCGGACCAGGTCGAGCGGCAGCGGGAAGACAACGGTGGAGTTGTTCTCCCCGCTCATCTCCCCCAGGGTCTGCAGGTAGCGCAACTGCAGGGTGGTCGGGTTGCGGCTGATCACGTCCGCGGCCTCGGCGAGCTTCGCGGACGCCTGGAACTCTGCCTCCGCGTTGATGATCTTGGCGCGCCGCTCGCGCTCGGCCTCCGCCTGACGGGCGATGGCCCGCTGCATGTCCCGCGGAATCTCCACGTCCTTGATCTCGACGGTGGTGACCTTCACGCCCCACGGCTCGGTCTGCTGGTCGATCACCTTCTGCAGGTCCTCGTTGAGGCGTTCGCGCTCGGCGAGCAGCGCATCCAACTCCGCCTTGCCGAGGATCGACCGCAGCGTCGTCTGCGCGATCTGCGACGTCGCCGCGAAGAAGTCCTCAACGCCGACGATCGCGCGGTCCGCATCGACCACCCGGAAGTACGCGACCGCGGTGACCTTGACCGGCACGTTGTCCCGGGTGATCACCTCCTGCATGGGGACGTTCAGCGTGACGGTTCGCAGACTCACCCGCACCATCCGGTCGACAGCCGGAATCAGCAGGACCAGACCGGGTCCCCTCAATTCGACGAGCCGCCCCAACCGGAACAGCACACCCCGCTCGTACTCGCGCAGCACCCGGACGGCCGCCGACGCCACGATGACGGCGAGCAGGGCGACAACGATGACAGCAAGGGCAATGGTCATCAACATGACAGCTCCCACGGTTCACGACGACGCACGCTCAACGTGAGTCCACGGACGTGCTCGACGACGACGCTCTCCCCCGCTCGCGGCGTCTCGGTGTAGCCGAACTCCATTCGGGCGCGCCACAATCCGCCGTCGGCCTCGACCTGACCGTGGTCGCCGTCCCAGCTGCGGACGGTGGCCTCCGACCCGATCATCGACTCCGCCCCCGTCCGCACAGGTTCGCGCCGCGCGCTCAAGACCTTCCGGCCGGTGACGGCGACCGCCCCGACTCCGACGACGGCGACACCCGCCGCGGCGGGGACCGTGATCTCCATGCCCAGCCCACCGGAGGTGAACAGCAGCCAGACGCCGGCCGCGGAGAGCAGCGTGCCCGTGATGCCGAGCGCGCCGAAGGTCGGAACGTGCGCCTCGATCACGATCAGCAGCACGCCCACGACCAGTGCCAACACACCCAACGCAGCCATCTGTAGTCACCCGCGAGGGCCCGGTCGGCTCGCGTAGCCACTCGCGATCGAGCCCTCATTGTCAAAGGTAGGCGCGCTTCCTCGGTACTGCCACCCGCCCGCATCGGCACGGCCTGCCCCGCGCTGTCGGCAGGTCGTGACAGCATGGTCGCCCGAGAGACCTCCGACTCAGACACCCACCGGAGAAAGGAACCGCATGTCCGCGACCAGCGACGTCCACCGGTTCCTGGACCTACGCGCGGACAGCGCCGGGTGGGCGCTGCTGCGCTCCGACAACGCGGCGGTCGTGCTGGCCCTGCTGAGCCGGCACTTCGACCACGGAACCCGCCGACTGCCGGCACCGGAACTGTTCGCGCTCCTCGACGCCGACCTGCTCGAGCTCCGCGAGGCCGGGCACGATCTGCCCCGCACCGGCCAGGGCTACTGCGCCGACTGGGTTCGATCGGGCTTCCTCCTCCGACGCACCAGCCAGGCCGCACGCGAGGAGACCCTCGAGCCCACCGACGGCGCCTTCGCGGCGATGTCCTTCGTCTCCGGCCTCGACGCGCAGATCACCGTCGTCACCGAATCCCGCCTCACCACCCTCTCCACCCAGTTGCAGGCCCTGGCGCGCGACTCCGATCCCCGCAGCGAGAGCCGGTTGGCGGCGCTACTGGCCGAGCGCGACGAACTCGACCGACAGATCACCGCGGTGCAGTCCGGCGATTTTCCGGTCCTCGACGGCGACCGGGCCGTCGAACGGTCCGCGGAGATCCTGACACTGGCGTCGGAGGTCCCCGGCGACTTCGCGCGGGTGCGGGCCGAGCTCGAGGAACTCAACCGGAACCTGCGAGCCCAGATCCTGGACGAGGACGGCGACCGGGGCGAGACGTTGGGCGACGTGTTCCGAGGCGTCGATCTGATCGGCCAGTCCGACGCCGGACGCAGCTTCACGGCGTTCTACGACATGATCCTCGACCCGGCCCGCTCGTCCCAGCTCGACGAATGGATCGACACCGTCCTCGGGCGCCCGTTCGCCGCCAGGCTCACCGCCGACCAGCGACGACGGTTCCGCACGCTGCTCACGGAGATGGAGACGGCGGCCTCCGAGGTCCACGCGACGATGACCTCGCTGTCGCGGTCGCTGCGCCACTTCGTCCAGTCCCGCAACTACGAGGAACATCGCCGCCTGCAGAAGCTGCTGCGGTCGGCGCAGCAGCGAGCGGTCGACGTCGTCGGCGGCCTGCGCCCCTTCGACGTGCTCGACATCGAACTGGTGCGGATCGGCATGAGCATCGAATCCGTTGCAGCACTGAAGCTTCACAACCCCGCCGACGATCTGGTCACCGAACCGGTGCAGACGCAGCCGTCGGGTGTGGTCGACCTGGCCGACCTGCGCCGGCTGGTCCGCGAGTCGGAGATCGATTTCGACGAGTTGACCGACAACGTGGCGGCCACGCTACGCACGCACGGCCGTGCGTCGATCGGCGACGTGCTGCGTGAGCATCCCGCGACCCAGGGCCTCGCCAGCGCTGTCGGATTGATGGTGCTCGCGACCCGGCACGGACACCCCGTCGACGGCACCGAGCACATCGAGTGGGTCTCCGCCTCAGGCGTGTCCCGCCGTGCCACCATTCGGCGTCTCGTCTTCGATCCCACCGCCGACGAGTTCACCAGCCGCACCGCCCGCACCATCGAGGAGGCCGCCCCGTGACGACGGAGGAGACGCTCGCCGCCGCACGCTATCCCGGAGACACCGGCGAGCTCGACCTCGAGACCCGGCGGGCGCTGGTGCAGCTACTCAAGGGCCCGCTGATCACCGCGGCCAAGCATCCCGAGGTGTGGCGCACGGTGATTCGCGAGGAACGATTGCTGCGTTCGCGCCTCGCGGACGTGTTCCTCGACCTGGTGGTCGACGACGAGAACGAGCTCGCGTTCACACGCCCAGCCGAGACCGGGGACGACAAGAACCCCACTGTGCTGCGCACCGAGCGGTTGACCTTCATGGACACGGTCATGCTGCTGGCGCTGCGCCAGCGCCTGCTCCGGGCCCAGCCCGGCGAGCGGGTGATCGTCGACCTGGACGAACTGCGCGAGCAGCTCGAGATGTACCGGCCCGAGGGCGACACCGACCCCGCCGGCTACGCCAAACGAGTGAATGCGTCGTGGAAGAAGCTCGACAAGTACTCGCTGCTGTCGAAGACCACCACCGACGACCGGATGGAGATCTCCCCGGTGCTGCGCCAACTCTTCGATGCCGACCAGATCGCCGCCGTGGAAGCCGAATTCCGCCGGATCGCCGAGGAGGACGAATCGTGACCGCTCCCCAGATGCCGGTTCACCCCGGCCAGCGCCGCCTTGCCCGCGTCCAGGTGGTCAACTGGGGAACCCTGCACGGACACCACGACCTTCCGGTGTCCCGCAAGGGCTTCCTGATCACCGGCAACTCCGGCTCCGGCAAATCCACGCTCATCGACGCGATCTCCGCGGTCCTGGTGCCCGGTGGCCAGGTGCACTTCAACGCCGCCGCCCAGGAGTCCACCAAGTCGGGACGCAACTTCGTCAGCTACATCCGCGGCGCGTGGCGGCGTGAGGCCGGCACCGACACCGAGGGACTGAGAACCGCGTATCTGCGCGACGGCGCCACCTGGAGTGCGGTCGCGCTCACCTACCGCACCGATACGGACGCCGACCCGGTGACCTTGATCAAGCTCATGCACCTCGGCCGCGGCCAGAACGCCGCCTCCGACGTCACCCACCTGCACGTGATCCTCGACCAGGAACTCGACCTCACGGAAATGGCGCCGTTCGTCTCCCGTGGCATCGATACCCGTGCCATCCGGCGCCGCTGGCCCGATGCCGCGGTGAATCCGTCCTACAGCCCGTTCGCGCGCAATTTCCGCTCCCGCCTGGGCATTTCGAGCGAAGCCGCGCAGCGTCTGCTGCACCGCACACTGTCCGCGAAGAGCCTCACCAGCCTGGACCAACTGCTGCGCGACTACATGCTCGACGAACCGGCCACCTTCGCGATGGCCCAGCGCGCCGTCGACCAGTTCGACGACCTGCGCGAGGCGCACCGCGTGGTGGTCGACGCCCGACAACAGATCGAGGCCCTCGAGCCGCTGGTGGAGTTGGCGGCCACCCGCGGCCGCGCCGTGCGGATCCAACGCGATACCGACGAGGAGATCACCCACCTCGACGCCGTGCGCGCCCAGCGCGCCCTGGCACTGCTGCAGGACGAGCAGCTCGAGTTGCAGGCCAACACACCACTGCTCGAGGCCGGCGCCCGCGAGGCCACCGACGCCGCGCACCGCGTACGCCAGGAGACCATCGACCTCACCGTCCGACTCGAGGGTATCGAGGGCGGCCGGCTGTCGGTCCTGCGCGCGCAGCGCGACGCCCAGACACAGACGAGCGAACGGGTGCGGGCGCGGCGCCGGCAGGTCGCCGAGGCGGTCGCCGCGTGGGACGGCACGGTCCCCGACTCCGCGGAGGAGTTCGTCACGCTGCGGGCGCACCTCGAGGACCAACTCGCGCAGGCCGCGACCGGCCACGAGGTGCGACTACACGACCGCTACGAGATCTCGGATCGACGGGGCATCGCGGCCCGCGAGCGCGAGCGCCTCACCGACGACCGCGAGGTGCTGGCGCGACGTCGGTCCAACATCGACCCCCTGCTGCTCCGCGCCCGCGAAACGATTTGCGCTGCAGCAGGATTACCCGAGGAGACACTCCATTTCGCCGGCGAGCTGATCGCGGTGCGCGACGAGTTCACCGACTGGACCGGCCCCATCGAACGCGTCCTCGGCGGGTTCGCCCGCACCCTCCTCGTGCCCGACGACGCCTACCGCGCCGTTGCGGCCGCGGTGGACGCCACCCACCTCGGTGCCCGCCTCGTGTACCGGCGGGTGCGGCTCGTCGCCGGTGCCTCGACCGCGGCGCGGACCGGACCGCACTCACTGGTCCGACGACTCGACGTCACCGAGGGTCCGCTGGCGGGCTGGATCCACCAGCACCTCGCCGAACGCTTCGACTACGCGTGCGTCGACACCGCCGCCGAGCTGTCCGAGCACGACCGCGCGGTCACGCGAGCGGGCCAGATCCGGCACTCGCAGCAGCGGCACGAGAAGGACGACCGCAGCCACATCGACGACCGCGGCCGGTGGGTGCTCGGCTTCGACAACGAGGCCAAGCTCGCCGACATCCGGCGGCGCATCCAGGAACTCGACGCCACCGTCGCCACCCTCACCGCCCGCCTCGACGATCTGGATCGGCACGACCGCGTCATCGCACGCCAGAACCAGGCGGCGCAGACCATCCTCGACGCCCGATGGCAGGACGTCGATCTGCGCGGCGCGGAGGCGATTCTCGCCACCCTCGACGAGCGGCTCGCGCGGTGGCAGCAGGACAACCCGGAGCACGCGGCGCTGACCGCGGCCCTCGACCGGGCGCGCGCCGCCGAGACCGACGCCGACGCGGCCCGCTCGGCGGCCGACGCGGCACTGACCATGCACCGCAAGCAGCTCGTCGAGCTCGACACGAAGATCCGTGAAGCGCGGCACGCCGCCACCGAGCCGGTTCCGGCCGACGTCGCCGCCCGTCTCGATGCCCGATTCGCCGCGGTCTCGCGCCGGCTCACCTCCGACAACATCGACAAGAAGGCGTACGAGGTCAGTCAGGGCATCAACGAGGAGAATCGGCGGGCACAGCACACCATCTCCACCACCAGCGCGGCGATCGTGCGACTGCTCTCCAAGTACCTCGCCCGCTGGGAGGCCCGCGGCGGGGAACTGCGCGCGGACGCGGACTACGTCGACGACGCGCTGGCCGTGCTCGCGCGGCTGCGCGCGGACGGCCTGCCGCAGTTCGAGGACCGCTTCTTCCAACTGCTGCACGACCAGTCGGTGCGCAACATCGGCGAGCTGGCCCGTGCGATCCGTAAGGCGCCCGGCGAGATCCGGGCCCGCATCGACCCCGTCAACGAATCCCTGAGCCGTTCCCCGTTCGATGTCGACCGGTGGCTGCGTATCGATGTGCGCGAGCGGCGCTCCCCCGCCGCCGCGGAGTTCCTCGACGAGCTGAACCGGATCAACAGCGGCAGTTGGAGTGCCGAGGAACGGCCGGACGCCGAGCAGCGTTTCGAACGAATGGCCGTCCTGCTCGAACGACTCTCCTCCGGTGAACCCGCCGACCAGCGGTGGCAGCGCCAGGTCCTCGATACCCGACTGCACGTGGGCTTCATCGGCGTCGAGGTCGACGGCACCGACGAGATCCGCAACTACCACGACTCGAGTTCCGGGCTGTCCGGCGGGCAGGCGCAGAAGCTCGTGTTCTTCTGCCTCGCCGCGGCACTGCGATACCAGTTGGCCTCCGCCGGTGAGGATCTTCCGCGATACGGCACCGTGATCCTCGACGAGGCCTTCGACCGGGCCGACTCGGCCTACACCCGCCGGGCACTGGACGTGTTCACCCAGTTCGGTTTCCACATGGTGCTCGCGACGCCGCTCAAGCTGCTGCAGACGCTCGAGGAGTACATCGGAGGCGCCGCCGCGGTGAGCATCCGCGACAACCGGTACTCACAGATCGCGCTCATCGACTGGCAAGACCGCGGCCCCGACATGCACGAGGGAGACGACGCCGCATGACGCGCGCCGCGTGTGTCACCCCGTCCGCCGTCACGGCCAAAGCACTCACGGCCTACAACGCACGCCGGCGCCGCTGGCTCGCCGACTCCGCCAACGCGGACACCGACTCTCTGGTGGTGGGCCTGGCTCCGCCGTCGGAGGCGACGGTGGCCGCGGATCCCGACGCCGTCGTGGCCTGGACACGCGACTGGCGCGCGCATGCCGGTGCGGGCCTCGTGGAGTGGGAGACCCGCCGCTGGCCGAGCTTCGGGTCCCAGGAGATCCCGGTCCGGGTGTCGTTCCACGGCGCCGGACAGATCGCGGCCGCGGCCGGCCGGGGGGCTCAGTGGCGGCGGCTCAGCGACCGCCGCGACCGGCTCGTGTCCGGCATCGCCCCGGCCGCACCGGATCTTCCAGCCGCGGTGTCGTCGACGGCCACCACGTGGGAGTCCTTCGACGACAACGACTTCGATCGATTGATCGACGTGCTGCGATGGCTCCTCACGAATCCGCCGTCCGGCATGTTCATCCGGCAACTCCCGGTGCCGGGTGTCGACACGAAATGGATCTCGCGCCATCGGCGCGTGATCGAGACACTGGTCGCCGGTGTACGCGGCGACGGCGGCCTCGGGGTACGGACGGCGCCGCGCATGCACGAGCTGGCGGTGCTCGATCGGTGCCTGCTGCCCGGCGGGCCGCGGGTGTTCGCGGCCGCCGTCGACGAGCTGGGCGCGCTGCCGTTGCAACCGGCCCGGGTCCTGATCCTCGAGAACAAGGAGGGTCTGCATGCACTGCCGGACATGCCCGGGACCGTCGCGCTGCACGGTGGCGGCTACACCGTCCACGAACTCGCCGCCCTGCCCTGGTTGACGGGGCCGGATGTCTGGTACTGGGGCGACCTGGACAGCCACGGATTCGCGATCCTCGATCGCCTGCGCCACCACCTGCCCGCGGTGCGGAGCCTGCTGATGGACTGCGAGACGCTCCACCGGTGGCGCGAGCTCGCGGTCACGGACCCGTCCCCCGCCCCCGGCACGTTCGGACTGCTCACCGCCGGCGAAACCGCGGCACTCGAGGCACTCCGCGCGGGGGAACTGCGACTGGAGCAGGAACGCATTCCGTGGCCCTACGCGCTCGAACAACTGCGGCAGGCCTGGACTGTGCCGAACTGACCTCCCCGCAATCCGGCGGGAGCATCGTCGACACCGCGGCCGTGTCGCGCGCCGCCGCGTCGGTGGTTGGTGCGATCATCGCGGCATGCATCTGCTTGACGAGGGGTTCGAGCCGCCGGAGGCGTGCGTGCAGTGGTGTGATGCCCGCGCCTATCCGCTCCATGTGCTGGACGACGGCGTCCAGGTGGACCTCAACTGGTGGAACCACCATCTCCGCGCGAGCAAGCACGAGATCGTTCTCCACGGACGTGATCTGGACGGTCGGGTCGTCAACCGCGGCACCGCGATCGTGCAGCGCAACGATCTCCGGCTCGACAGCGAACTGTTCGACGCCGATCACAACGGACTGGGCCTGCTGTTCCTGTGCGCGGCGTGGCGCAGTGCCCACCCGAACCGGCGCGCCACCCGACGTCTGCCGGACGTGTTCGACGCCTACACCCCGAAGGACCCCCTCCGGAAGATCAAACTAATCCTCGACCACTGCGCCACCTCGCGGACGCTGCCGCCCGCGTCGAGCAGCAACTGGTCCGGCTGGCCCGACACTCCCGGTGTCGGCGTGTCCCTCCTGGCGGTCTACCTGTGGGCGGTCGGTGTGACCCGGGAAGGCATCCGGGCGCAGATGATCGACCAGCACGGCGTCTCGACGCTGATCCACGAAGGCTGGCTCGAGGAGCCGTCGGTCAGTGGTTTCACGCTCCGCCGCTACGACCGGTACCAGGAGCTGCTGCGCACGTGGTCGATCCAGGCCCGGACCCACCCGGAGCTGATCGAGATGTGGCTGGTCCAACGGTGGAACGCCCGGGTCCAGGAGGCCCGCAGCGGCGCCCGCGCCGAGCCGACCCTGTTCTGAGCGGTCCATTCCGTACTGACCTGTCGGTGCTGTCGGGGAGACTGGCCTCATGCCCACGAATCCCGTAACGATCACGGTCACCGGCCACGCCGAGCGCTCGTTCATGCCCAACCGGTGCGTGGTGCGACTGAACATCGCGTTCGACGGCGCCACCCGCGCCGAGGCCGCCGATCCCGCCGCGAAGTCTGCGGCGGCCCTGGCCGAGCTGATCCAGGAACTCGAAAACGACTCGCAGCGCCCGCTCCGGCGGACGTCGATCGATCAGGTCCAGCACACCCGGTATCGGCCGTATCACCCGCAGGGCAAGAAGCTGCCGTGGAACTATCGCTCGACGGCCACCGGTTCGGTCACCTTCCGCGACCTCGGCGCGGTTGCAGCCTTCGTCGACCGGGTGTCGGCGATCGAGGGCGTCGACGTCGGGCATCTGCAATGGACGCTCACCCGGAAGGCTCATACCAAGGCTCTCACCCGGGTGCGCGATCTCGCAGTCCGCGACGCGCTCGCCAAGGCCAAGGGCTACACACGGAGCCTGGGCTGCAAGCGCATCGAGGCGGTAGCGCTCGCCGACCCGGGCATGCTGAACCCGGGGCAACGCCCCGACTACGGCCCTCCCGCGGTGCGGATGATGGCCGCCTCGGCCGTGGCCCCGGACAGCGCCGACACCGGCCGCCCGGCGATCGAGCTGACCCCCGAACCCATCGGCATCAGCGCGGACGTCGAGGCCCGGTTCGAGACTTCCTGAGAGGGCTCGACACTGCGCGGGAGACAAGCAGCGACACGGACGCCGGGCCTGTGCTCACCAGTCGGTGCCCAGGATCGGCGGCCGGTCATCGAAATACTCGTCGTCACCGTCCGCGGGAGCAGCGGCGATCGAGGCTGCGTACTCCTCTTCGATCCTCCGCTGCCCCTGCGCTGCAAGCGCTTCCTTCTCTTCGGCGCTCAACTGTGACAACTCGGTGAGAGATCCGACAACCAGCGGATTGACGACACCCGAGAAGGTGGTCGAGTCGACGCCGTCGCGCAGACTCATCCGCCCCGCGAGGATCTCGGTAACCATCGACTTGAAGGCCTGATCGGGAGTGGCATCCGACAGAATCTGTAGGGATTTCCTCAGCTGCAGCGCCATCGCCGGATCGTTCTCGAGCGAGGGAAGCAACGGATGCTCTTCGACCACTGTCACACCCCGCCTCGACCGGAGGCAGCGCCGGGCAGGGCCGGGAGCTTTGCATCTCCGATAGCGCCCATGTAGCCGGTGATCAGGCCGGTAACGGCCTGCGCACCCTGAAAAGCCTTGTTGAGGACGTCGAGGATCTTTTGGATCGTTTGGAAGACCTTCCACCCGGTGGCGAGTGCCACGGCCCAGGCACTCGCGGTGATGATCGCACCGACTCCGGTGGCAGCTGCGATGGTCGAGGCACCGGCCGCGGCCAACTCGATCAGGAACTGGATCATCAGATCCGTGGCGATCGCCAGCAGTCCCTTGATGGACTGTGAGAACTCATACATGCCGAGTGCCACAGTCTCCAGTTCGTCCCCCATCGAATTGATTGCGTGCTGCTGAGACTCGACGGCGCGAACCAGCTCGTCGAAGTAGCCGGCGGCCGAATCGGCGGCGTCGCCCTCCCATGACTGCACAGCGGTGCTCGTCGCCGACGACAGCGCCTCGGACATCAGTGCAGTGAAGTCACCGAGGGACTTCACCGCACGACCAGCTTCCTGCACTGCCGCCCAGTTACCGGCGACTGAATCCGCGATCGTGTCGATCGGGTTCTGTTCCACCCCAATGATTCCGAGTGCCCCCATGACGGGCGCGGTCAGCCAATAGGTCGGGCTGAGATAGGAACCGCTGAGCGCGTTCTCGAGCGGATCCGGTACCGGATCCTCAGCAACCGGTTTCTGTAACGCGCTCCGTGGGTCATCAGTCATCGGGTCCCCCCTTCCGAAAGTTCTTCAGTGGCGCTCAGTACACGCGGTCCAATGCCGTCGCGTTCGTCGAATCGGTTGCCCGGTACTGTTCGGCGGTGCGGGCGATCTCCTCACCCGACACGGCGACGAGGCGCCCGATCGCGGCGGCGTTGTCCACCAAAAGCGTCCGAACGGCGGAGACCGTGGGTGCAACCGACAGGAAGATGCGGCCATCGGCCGTTCCGATCGAGAGGTGGTCTTCCAGATAGGCCGTAGCCTCCGAAACCTGTTCGGCAAGGTCCCCCAGCCTGGCAGCGAAAACATCCAGCGCATTCGGATCGACCAGCACCGCATCCCCCAATCTCGGGCCTCGGCCCTCCCCGGCCCCGGTCACGTTCGCAACGTACCAGTGGGGCCGGGAAGACTTGCACTGGGCCACGATCGGAGGCTATGCATACCGATCGTGGCTCCCTCAACGACGGACCAGGTCGCCTTCCCTCTGCGTGAAGGGTCTGACGACGAACTCGGCCGATGGAAGGATCATGCTCAAATTCGAAAGGTGATGCGATTCGCCGCGGTACCGATGCCCGAACTCTGTGTGGCGCACGGTGAACCGGGGACGTGGTCGAGGCGCTTTCGCTGCTATTCACGGCCCGCGACGGACTTCGATCTCAAGCCTCGTCGATCGCAGTTGCTGCACGATCTCATGTTCGGCTGGGCCCGAATCCACCGAGGAGTGGACCGGCTGGCAACCGCCTATTCGACTACCGTCACGATGCATGGCTGCGTCGCATGTCGGCATTGGCTCCGCCGACGGCGGGCCCGATCCGCCGCGCTACTCGTGGTCACCCTGGGCCTGCTCGTCGCCGTGCCGAGAGTGCTGGTCAAATCCTCGCATGCCGAGCTCGCAGCGTTCTCGCTCTTCACGGGGCTCGTCCTGCTGGTCGTCACCGCCGCGGCCGCGCGTTGGATTCACGAGTTCGCCCGGGCGACCATCAGCGAGGACGGCACCCGTCTGATCATCGACAACCCCCATCCCGACTACGCGCGCGCCGCGGTGACGATGGGTGCCGAACGAAGCCCGCTCCGCACAGGTGAAAGCACGAACGAGCAGTAGGGGTCACCACCGCCGCAACCCACTCGCCCGCAACACCCGCCGCCCCACGGCAGCCCGAAACGGCCTCCTCGGTCCCGACAATGCGCACGTCGGTCCGGGCGCGGGCGATGGCGGTGTAGAGCAGTTCCCGGGTCAGCAGCGACGACTCCGGTGTCGCCGTTGCAGATCTACGGCCCTCCCGCGGTGCGGATGATGGCCGCCTCGGCCGCGGCCCCGGACGGCGCCGACACCGGCCGGCCGGCGATCGAGCTGACCCCCGAACGCATCGGCATCAGCGCGGATGTCGAGGCCCGGTTCGAGGCGTCCTGACGGACCACTCGAATGTGTCGGGCATGAGTCTCGGCGTCAGGCGGTCTGACCCCAGAAGTCGACGAGCACCTTCGTCAGCTCCTCGGGCTTCTCCTCGTTCGGTGTGTGGCCGGCCCCCGCGATGATCTCGAACTTCACGCCGAGCCGAGACGCGACGTCGGCCTGGACCTCCACCGAGATGACGTCCTCCTCGCCGGCGACGACCAGGATCGGCAGACGGGTCGCCGCCAACTCCTCGACGCGGTCCGGCTCGGCGCTCATGGAGAGGGCGATGCCGGCGATGTTCGCGGTCTTGGTGGCCAGGATGCGGCCCCGCAGGAACTCCTTGACCGGTGCCGGGAAGGCCTCCTGCAGGGCTCCGAACATGGCCTGCCACAGGGCCTCGTTGCCGCCTTCCTGCAGCAGTGCCGGGATCTGGCCCATGTCCAGGTCCATGTCCAGGTTCTGCCCGCTCGGCGGCGAGTCGAGGATCACATAGTCGAGGAAGCGCGCCGGGTCGTTCAGCACGGCGGCCCGGGTGACGAGACCACCGAAGCTGTGGCCGAGGAGGTGGACCTTCTCGCCGGGCGCGACCTTGTCGAGCACCTCGGCGAGGTCCAGGGCGAACTTGGCAATCGTGTACTCGCCCACCGCATCCGGGCCGTCCGGGCCGTCCGAGTCGTACTGGCCGAGCTGCGAGTAGGAGATCAGGCGGTAACCGGCGGCGGTGACGAACGGCGCCATCGGGAGGAAGTCCTCCCGGGAGCCGGTGAATCCGGGGACCATGACGACGGTGCCCTTGACCTCCGTGCCGGCCTCGGGCGTCGCCTCGAAGAAGGACAGCTCGCCGCGCGAGATCGTGATGCGGGACAGATTGACGGTCATATTGCGTTCTCCTCGTTGAGGTTCAGGGGTTCTTCGGGCGAAAGATGGGAGTCATCAGAGATCCCCGGCTCACACCGCCGAGTCCTTCAGTTCGATCTCGGTCGTCAGCCGACGGTCGGAGGCCGATCGCGCCGCGACCAGCGTCCGCGAACCGCCCGCGACCCGCCACGCCGCCGCCGATTCGTCCCACCGCGCCAGGGTCCTGCGGTCCACGGTGATTCGCGCGGTCGCCGCCTCCCCCGCGTCGGCGTTCACCGACGCGAAACCGACGAGCCGCAGCGGGTCGTTCCCGTCGGCGCCCTCGCCGCCGAGGTAGAGCTGGACGACCTCGCGTCCGGTGCGCACGCCGGTGTTGCGGACGGCCACCTCGACCGTCACCGCACCCGACTCGGTCTCCGCGGCGGTGATTCCCTCGTAGTCCCAGGTGCTGTAGCCGAGACCATGCCCGAACGGGTAGGCCGGGGTGATCGCGGCCGTCTCGTACCCGCGATACCCGAACGTCGAGCCCTCCGCGTAGTCGATGACGCCGTCGACGGGTTGCGTCGACAGCACCGGCGAGTCGGCACCGACCGCGGGAAAGGTGGTGGGCAGCCGGCCGCCGGGCTCGACGACGCCGGTGAGCGCGTCGGCGATCGCACCGCCGCCTTCCTGGCCCGGCAGCCACGCCCACAGCACCGCCGCAACCTCGTCCCGCCAAGGCATTTCGACCGGCGCACCGGCGTTGACGACCACGACCGTCTTCGGATTCACCGCGGCCACCGCCGACACCAGCTCGTCCTGCCGACCCGGAAGCAGCAGATCGACACGGTCGAAGCCCTCGCTCTCCACCTCGTCCGTGGTGCCGACGAAGACCAGCGCCACGTCCGCGTTCCGCGCGGCCTCGACGGCGGCGGCGAACGCCACATCCGCAGCCTCGCGTGGCGCCTCGTGGTTGAGGCCGAACATCACCATCGGGTGGTCCGGTGCGACCATCCGCATCTCGACGTTGATCGTGCCGGCGACGAGCTCGGCCGAAACGCGACGCTCCGGCGGCTTGACGAGATTCTCGATCGGGTCGTCGTCGGCACTGGTGAGCGAGATCGCATGCGGCTCGGCCGCGCCGATCCTCAGGGAGTACTCCCCGGAACCCGACACCGAGAACTGGTGGGTGCCGCCCTCGGCGACGGTCAGATCGGTCCGGACGCGGACCTCGGCGGTGCCCGGAGGGACGGTGCCCATGAACACCAGACGCGACGCGAGCCGGCGCTCGGTCGCGAGAACGGCGCCGTCGGCCGAAACGAAGTCGACGCGAAAGCCCGGCTCGCCGGTCACCGGGTCGCGGGCGACGTCCGCCGGGATGGCGGGAAGGATGCGCTGCGTCGAAACGCCTTCCCGGTAGTCGATCTCGACCGAGTCGCCGAACGCCTCGCGCAGCCCGGCCAACGGACTGGTGATGTGCGTGGGGTTGACGTGCGCGGAGCCGCCACCCTGCGCGGTCAGCACCGCGGCGTTCGGTCCGAGGACGGCGACGCGACTGCGCGACGCCGGAGCCAGCGGCAGGACGCCGCCCTCGTTGCGCAGCACGACCATGGCGCGCGCCGCGATCTCCCGCAACTGCTCGCCCGCATCGGCCGGGGTCGTCGACGGGGCGGGCCCCGCGAAGCCGTCCAGGTAGCCGGTGCGAGCGGCGAGCCGAAGCACGCGCAGCACCTTGTCGTCGACGACGCTCTCGGCGACCTCGCCGGCGCGGACCGCGGCGACGAGCGCCTCGCTCCACGGGCTCTGCGGACCCGGCATCGCGACGTCGAGGCCCGCGTTCGCGGACGCGGCCGTCGAGCGCGTCGCGAACCAGTCCGACACGACCGCGCCGTCGAAGCCCAGCTCCTCCTTGAGGACCTCGGTGAGCAGCCGCCGGTTGTCGGTCAGGCTCGCACCGTTGACCGAGTTGTACGAGGCCATGACGGACCACGCGCCCGCGCGGACCCCGGCCTCGAAGGGCACCAGGTAGACCTCACGCAGCGCCTTCTCCGAGATCCGCGCGTCGTACGTCATGCGCCCGGTCTCGGACTCGTTGCCGATGTAGTGCTTGATCGTCACCGCGACGCCGTTGGCCTGGACACCGGAGACGAAGCCCTCCACGATCGCGGCGGTCAACTGCGGGTCCTCGGAGTAGCACTCGAAGTGCCGGCCCCCGAGCGGCGAGCGGTGAATGTTGATGTTCGGGGCGAGGAGCCACGCGACGCCCTTGTCCCGGGCCTGGGCGCCCATGAGGGCGCCGGCACGCCGGACCTGCTCCGGGTCCCAGGTGGCGGACAGCGCCGACGGGTTCGGGAACAGCAGGCTGGTGTCACGCTCGTCCCAGGTCGTGCCGCGGACGCCGTTGGGGCCGTCCGAGAGGAGCACCTTGCGCAGGCCGATCTTCTCGATCGCGTCGAGGGACCAGAAGTCCGCGCCGGTCAGCAGACCGACCTTCTCCTCGAGCGTCAGTTCCGCGAGGAGCTTTCCCAGCTTGCCCTCGTCCACCGCAGTCACACCGTCTCGGCTGTTCACAACCAGCACTCCTTCGAACGTCACGCGGACCGGGCCTGTTCGACCGCTGGAATCGAGGCTAACCGCAAATACCGAGTACGTACTAGGTTTGTTATCTCGCCGTTATATTTGCCCGCCTACAGTGAGACCGTGACCACCCGCGAGAAGGGCAGAGATGCAGCCACCCGTCCCCGACGGGGCGGCAGCTACGCCGTCGGCCGGGCCCGGCGCGCCCGGATTCTGCACGTCGCGATGGAGGAGTTCGCCGAGAACGGCTACCGCGGCGCCTCGCTTGCCCGGATCGCCGAGCGTGCCGAACTCTCCCAACCCGGCCTGCTCCACCACTTCCGCAACAAGGAAGAACTGCTGGCCGCCACGCTGGACCTCCGCGACGAGATGGACGCCCAGCGCTTCGTCGACGCCGACGGCGCGCCGTTGACCGGGATCGCCGCCATGGAGGCCCTCGTCGAGCTGGTCGAGCGAAACCAGCGAGTGCCCGGGCTCGTCCAACTCTTCACGGTCCTCAGCGCCGAGTCCGCCACCGCCGATCATCCCGCCCACACCTGGGCCCGCACTCGCTACCGCCGCATCCGGGGGTTCATCGCGGACGCCATCCGCGGCGGGATCACGTCCGGCGAGTTCCGCTCCGACGTCGACCCCGAGGCGCACGCGTTCCGACTGGTCGCGATCATGGACGGCCTTCAGCAGCAGTGGCTGCTGGACGCCGAGGCGGTCGACATGGCGGCGGTGTTCGCGGCGTATCTGCACGAGACGTTGGACATGATCCGAGCCCGTCCGGCCTCGTAGCGATCTGGGCCCGTGCTGTTCCGGGCCGGGTCAGCACCCCGAGGGGCGCCCCCTCACCCGCGCCGCAGCCCGCTCGCCCGCAGGACCCGACGCTGCACGCCGGCGCGGACGGCGTCCTCGGTGCCCACGATCCGCACGTGCGTCCGGGCTCGGGTGATGGCGGTGTACAACAACTCTCGGGTCAGCAGCGACGACTCCTCCCCCGGCAGGATCACCGAGACGGTGTCGTACTGGCTGCCCTGACTGCGGTGGATCGTCATCGCGTAGACCGTCTGCACCGACGCCAGATGGCTCAGGTGCAGCAGGTACGGTTCCTCGCCGCGCGCGAACGCCGCCACCAGTTCGCCGTCCTCGCCGGTGACGACAACTCCGGTGTCGCCGTTGTAGATCCGGGTCTCGTGGTCGTTCGCGGTCACCATCAGCGGCTGCCCGGCGTACCAGCGTTCGGCGTCGAGCCGGCCGCCGATCGACTCCCCGACCCAATCCATCGCGTTGCGCGCCCACCACGACGCGCCGAACGGGCCCTCCCGGTGCGCGCACAGCAGCCGATGCTGCTCCGACGCCCGCAGCGCCGCCACCGCGTCACCGACCTGGGCCGCGTCCGTCACCGCCGCCGACGTCGTCACCACGTCGGAGCGCAGCGCGGACAGCTCGTCGGGCGCCACGAACGACACGTCCGGCTCACCGCTGCGCAGGATCTCGAGCACCCGGTCCTCGTCGCCGTCGCGCACCGCGACCGCCAGCTGCGCGATCGCGCCACCGAACCGCCGTCCCCGGCTGAGCCGAATCACGCCGCCGCGCAGTCGGTCCCGCTCGGACACACTCAGCGCCGCCTCGGCGGGATCGTCCGACGCCGACAGGTCCGCGCCGACCACGCGCGCCAGCACCGGGTTCTCGACCCCGGTCACCGGGCGGGCCACCAGGTCGGCGAGCACGGCACCGGCGTCGACGGAGGTGAGCTGGTCCGGGTCGCCGACCAACACCAGCCGCGCCTCGGGCCGCACGGCCTCGAGCAGTCGGCACATCATCGTCAGCGACACCATCGACGTCTCGTCCACCACGATCACGTCGTAGGGCAGGTGGTTGGTCTCGTTGTGCCGGAACCGGCTGGTCCCCCGCCGCCAACCGAGCATCCGGTGCAGCGTCATCGCCGACAGGTCGGCCCGCAGCCCCACCACCTCGGCCTGCTCGCGCACCGACTCCTGCAGCCGCGCCGCGGCCTTCCCGGTGGGGGCGGCCAGTCCGATCCGCAGGCCGGGCTGCTGGCGTTCGAGCAGCGCCAGCACCCGCGCGACGGTGTGTGTCTTGCCGGTGCCGGGCCCGCCGGCGATCACCGACGTCCGGTGCGTGGCGGCGACGGCGGCCGCGATCCGCTGCCGGTCCGGGGCGTCCGACGGCCGGGACGGATCCTGGTGGTCCCGGAACAACTCGTCCAGCCCGGCGCGCAGCAGGTTCTCGTCCACCGCGGGGTGCCCGTGGGCGCGCTCGTCGAGGATGCGCCTCACGGTCTGTTCCTGCCGGAAGTACCGGTCCAGGTACAGCAGGCTGCCCTCGTCGGACTCCACGAGCCGCAGCGGGCGCAGCGGACCCGCGTCCCCGCCGATCACCAGCGGGCTCGACCGCAGCCCGTCCATCACGACGGTGTCGTCGGGCCACGGCAGCGCCGCCGGGTCCACCTCGAAACCCTCGTCGACCGTCACCTCCCGAATCCGGCTGAGGTCCAGGCACACCGAGCCCGATCGCACGGCCCGCACCGCGAGCGCGGTCGCCAGGTGCACCGGCTCGCTGGTCTCCCCGCCGAGCGTCGCGAGCCGCAGCGCGACATGCACGTCGGCGGCCTCGAGCACCCCGGCCTCGTTGAACTCGCGCAGCACACCCTTGCCGCGCTGCGCGACGCGCGCCTCGATCATGCGCCTCCCTCACGATCGGTGATGCCGGCCAACAGATCCGACAGCTCCACCACCAGCGCGGCCGGTGGATCCCAGTCGAACACCCCGGCACCGTCCGGGGTGTCGGGGCCGACCATGCCGCGCACGAACAGGTATTGCACGCCCCCGAGATGCGTCGCCGGGTCGTAGCCGGGCAGCCGCCACCGCAGATACCGGTGCAGCGCAACCGCATACAGCAGCGCCTGCAGCGGATAGTGCGAGCGCATCATCTCCCCCGCCATGGCGTCGCGGGTGAAGTCGGCGGTGGTCAGCTCGCCGGGCGCGATGCGGTTGGTCTTGTAGTCCA
Organism: Rhodococcus sp. BE178; assembly: GCF_050433545.1. Taxonomy (NCBI): domain Bacteria; kingdom Bacillati; phylum Actinomycetota; class Actinomycetes; order Mycobacteriales; family Nocardiaceae; genus Rhodococcus; species Rhodococcus sp. BE178. Next base: position 166,473 of record NZ_JBNPXA010000007.1, read on the forward strand.
CCACCACGAATCTGGGGCCGGAAACGCCGGCGAGACGCAGCACCGCGTCGATGCTGCCGGTGAGGTAGCCGCGCAGCGGGGTGGGCTCGAGTGTCGCGAGCCGGTCCGCGTACGGGGCCAGCACGTCGTCGGCGGGCAGGTGCGTGCGCAGCAGCCGGGCGATTCGGTGCAGTGTCACGGCGATCGACGCGGGATCGTCGCCGCCGGCGAGTGGCAGCTCGAAGTCCAGCTCCGGCAGCCGGTCGGTGGGCGCGACGTCGGCGAGGGTGCCGCCCCCGGCGAGCGGGGTGCGCAGCACCGGCAGCAGCGCGGCCGCCAGCGCCGCCGGATCCACCTGCGACATCCGGGCCGCGACGGCCTCGTGGCAGTGCCGCAGCAGCTCGGCCTCGAGGTCGTCGGCGGCGGTGTCGACGTGTTCGAGGATCTCGTGGACCAGGGTGCCGAACACCGCGCCGTACGGCATCTCGTTCATGGTCGACGCGAGCCCGGGCGCGGGCGCCGGGGCGATCAGCGCGGGCTCGGCCGGCTCGTCGTCGGTCTCGGGTTCCTCGGCCTCGCTGGTTACGCCCGGGTGCTCGTGCGCGGACGCGGTGAGCGCCGAGTACGACGTTCGCCGCCATCCGGCGTCGAGCACCCGATCGAACACCGCGGCCGCCAGCTCGCCGGTCTCCTCCTGCGGCGGCGTCCACGACACCTCCGGGACCGGGTCGGCGCCGACGGCCTCCACCTCGATCGTCACCGGCGCGGCCTCCGCCCAGCTCGTGAGCTGCTGCGCCACAACGGGATCCTCCGGCACACCCACCTTCTGTGGGACGTCGCCCACGCCCGGTTCGCGCCCGAACAGCATCCGGTGCAGCGGTGCCTCGTTGGTCGAGTAGGCCGGCGCCCACCACAGCACCAGCTGGCACTGGGCCCGGGTGAGCGCGACGTACAGCAGCCGCAGGTCCTCGCCCGCCGCCTCGGCGTCGCGGCGGCGTCGGCGCTCCCCGTAGCCGGGACTGCCCTCGCCGCCGATGTCGAGGATCCGCCGGCCCTCGTCGTCGTGCAGCAGCAGCCGGTTGGGGTCGGCGAACCGCCCGGTGCTCCACCCGAACGGCACGTACACGATGGGATACTCGAGCCCCTTGCTGGCGTGGACGGTCGCGATCTGCACGGCCGCGGCGTCGCTGTCCAGGCGTCGGCTGCGGTCGCCGCCACCGGACTTGGGGTCCTTGATCCGGTCGACCAGCCAGCCGGTGAGCGCGGTCAGGCCGAGCGATTCGTCGACCGCGACGGCGCCGAGCAGCTGCCCGATGTGCCGCAGGTCCGTCAGGGTGCGCTCCCCCGACGTGATCGTCAGCAACCGGGCCTCGAGACCGGAGTCGGCGGCCAGCCGCTCGAACAGCGCCGCGAACCCGGACTGCGCGAACACCGCCGACAGCTCCCGCAGCTGCCCGCCGACGCGCGCGACCAGTTCGTCACTGCGCGTGTCGATCTCCTCGGCGCTCCAGCCGAGCAGCGGCGTGAGCGCGGCGAGCCGCACCCGATCGGGTCGGTGCGGCTGCTCGAGCGCCTGCAAAACCTGCAGCCAATGCTGCGCGGCGGGCGTCTCGAACACGCTGGTGCCACCGGCCAGCACCGACGGCACCCCGGCCCGGTCGAGGGCCTCGCGGACCAGCGCGATCTGCGCGTTGGTGCCGGCGAGGATCGCGATGTCCCCCGGTTCGACGGGACGCGCCGCGCCGTTCAGGTCGAGGGTGGCGTCGCTGTCGAGCAGCCGGACGATGTCGGCGGCCACGTCGGCGGCCACGCGCGTGCGCAGCGCGCCGACCGCCGGGTAGCCCGAGTTGTTGAGCCGTCCGGCCCCGGCCCGCGACAGATACCGCAGACGCAGCGGCGGAGCACCGTGCAGCCGGGAACCCGTCTTCGCCGCCGAGACCGGGTGCACGACGATGTCACGATGCCCGAGCGCCGCGCCACCGTGCAGATGCCCCAGCGCGGCAACGAGTTCCGCGTCGCTGCGCCAGTTGGTGGTCAGTTCCTGGCGGCTGGCGGCGGCCCCGACGGCGTCGAGGTAGCTGAGCACCTCGGCGCCGCGGAACGCGTAGATGGCCTGCTTCGGATCACCGACGAGAACCAGCGTGGAGTGCCCGTGGAACGCGGACCTCAGAATCCCCCACTGCTGCGGATCGGTGTCCTGGAACTCGTCGACGAGCACGACGCGGTAGCGGTCGCGCACCCGCCGGCACGCCGCCGCCCCGTGTTCGGGATCGGTGAGCACCCCGTGCAGCAGCGCGGGCAGGTCGTCGAAGTCGCGGATGCCCGCCAGCCGCTTGCGGCGCTGCGCCTCGCTCCGGACCGCGGACGCGAACGCGACGGCGTCCCCGGCGCGGCCACCGTCGGCGCCCTCGGGGGCCAGCGTCGACTGCGGGTCGAAGATCGCGGCCCGGGCGGCGGCGCGGGCCTCCGACGGCCGGAGCGTCGGCGAGTCGGACCGTGCGAAGCGCTGCAGGAACAGGTCGGCGATCACCTCGGAGACGAGGTCCTCGGCCTCCTCCACCAGCACCGCGTCCGGATCCCGCTCCCCGGCGATGCCGAGGCCGTCGAGCATCCGCTGGCAGAAGCTGTGGGTGGTGACGATGGTGCCGGCGTCGAAGTCCGACAGCGCCTGCAGCAGCCGTCGCCGACGCGCCGCGACCTCGGCGTCGTCGGCGCTCGCGAGGTGCGCGACCAGCGGATCGCTGCTGGCCCGAGCAACACTGGGATCCGCCAATCCGGCTGCGGCCGAGGCGAACCGCTCCCGGGTCCGCTCCCGCAGTTCCTTCGTGGCCGCGCGGCTGAACGTGACCAGCAGCAGCTGCGACAGGTCGATGCCCTCCTCGGCGACGAACCGGGCGGCGAGCCCCACGATGGCGTAGGTCTTGCCCGTGCCGGCGCTGGCCTCGAGCACGGTGGTGCCGGCGGGCAGCGGCGCGAAGAGGTCGAACGCGGTGTCCGTCACCGTCGGGACGATTCCAGCGGTCACGGCTCTCCCAGGGTCTCGGCCGCGAGCAGCGGGCCCCACAGCACGGCGGCCTCGGTGCCGAAGCAGGTCGGTTCGTACGCCCCGGGCGGCGCGGGCTGTTCGGTGAGCACCGACAGGCTCGCCCCGGACCCGTGCACGAACTGGACGTGACGGTCCTTGCCGTCGCCGAAGTCGCCACCCCACGCGCGTTCGGCCGCGACCAGCGCCAGTTCGATCGACCGACCCCGGAACCGCTGGTCGGCGTAGGCCGCCGACGCGCCCAGCGTCACGGGCAGCGGTGAGACCAGGCCCCGGTCGCGCATCGCCACCAGCCGCGCCAGGATCTGCGCCGGGTCCTCGGGCGCCGCGAGCGACGAACGCATGACGGGGGTGCGGCCGCTGCCGCGGCCGGTGGTCACGGCGGTGAGGCTCTCGGCCCGTCCCGTCGACGCGACCGCCAACAGCCGCACCCACGCGCCGATCCGGTGCTTGGGCGCCAACCGGGAGAACGTGGTGCGCGCGAGCACGTCGCCGTGCAGCCCGTCGACGGTGCCGACGAGCCGACGTCCGCCGAGGTCGACGTCGATGTCGACGGCCTCCGATCGCCCGGTGTGGACCGGCCCGGCGGACCGGGCCAGGGAATCGACCGTCCACTCGATCTCCGACAGCGCGGTGTCGCCGAGCTTCGCGGGCGGCAGGGTGCCGCGCCGCCACTCCGCGGCCCGGAACGCCGCGGGGTCGATGCCCGCCAGGCGTGCGGCGAGCATGCGCTCACCGATCCCCCACCGCGCCAACGGATCCAGTTCGAGGTCGAGGGCGTCGGCGACGTCCTCGTCGAGATCCGGCACCCGGAATCCGAGTCGCTGGCGCAGGAAGCCCTGGATCGGGTTCTCCAGGAACGAGATCAGCTCGGCGAGGTTCACATCGCCCGGTTCGAGCGGCGTCAACGGCTCCGGCAGGAAGTCCGGCAGCGGCAGCGGCGGCCGCTGCGCGGCCCGGGCACCGGCGAGCGCGGCGCGGTCGAAACTCCGCGGTCGATCCGGATCGAAGTTGCGGGGATCGAACGGCTGCAGGGGATGTCGCGTGACGGCGTCCGATCCCGTCATCGCCTCGAGCACGTCCCGCAGCTCGCTCAGCGGCACCGCCGGCGGGCGCGGGGTGCCGTTGACCGGGTCGGCACCGGTGTAGAACAGCAGCAGACGCCCGGTCGCGGACATGATCGCGTCGAGCAGCAGCTGCCGGTCCTCGCTGCGCGGATCCCGCTCCCCGAGCAGCGGATCGCGGGCGAGCACGTCGTCGCCGTCGATGTTGGTGCCGCGCGGGAACACGTCGTCGTCGAGCCCGAGCAGCACCACGACGCGGTGCGGCACGGACCGCATCGGCACCATCGTGCAGACGGTGAGCTCGCCGGTGCGGAAGTTGGCGCGGGTGGGCCGGCCGGCGAGGCGGGAGCGCAGCATCGCGCGGACGTCGGCGAGCCGCAGCTGCGCGTCACCGCCGTGCTCGACGGCGGCGGCCAGCTCCCGCCGGGCCTGCCCCAGCTGCCAGGCGTCCGCCTCCGGCACGTCGACCAGCAGGTCCAGCGCCCGGCCCAGCGCCGCCGACCACTGCTCCCCGGACTGCGGGCCGGTGAGCCCGCGCAGCGCGACGTCGAGTCGGTCGACGTACTCGGCGAGCCGTCCGGTGAGGCCGATGTCGTTGCTCTCGACGTCGTCGAGAGGCAGTGCGAGCGAAAGCCATTCGTCGTCGATGTCGTCGGCCGCGGCACCGAGCAGGATGCGGTCGAGCGCCGCCCTGAGGGTGTTCTGCTCGAAGTCGGCCAGCCCGAAGGTTCCGCGTTCACGACGGCCGATGCCCCAGCGGGCACCCGCCGAGGTGGTCCACTCGCGCATCCGCTCGAGGTTGTCGTCGTCGAACATGAACCGGCGGCGCACCGGCGCGGTCGCGGCGAGGTCGAGGACCTGGCTGACGGTGACCCGGGAGTCGGCGAGGTCCAGCAGCGTCGCGACGACACCGAGGACCAGGTTGGTCTGGTGCAGCGCCCGGTCCGCGAGCCGCACCCGCAGCCGGTGCCCGGGATGGCTGAGCTGCCCCTGCACGCCCTGCCCGAACGCGGCCCGCACCAGCGGCGCGTAGGTCTCGACGTCGGGGCACATGACGAGCACGTCGCGGGGCTCGAGCGTCGGGTCGTTCTGGAACAGGTGCAGCAGGCGCTCACGCAGCGCCTCGACCTGGCGGGCGGGCCCGTGGCAGGCGTGGATCTCGACGGTGTCGTCGTGCGTCCACGCGGACGGCACGCGGTCGGCCGCGATGTCGGACTGGAGCCGGCCGAGCAGCGTCGGGGGCCGCGGCGGTCCGGGGTGGTGGACGTCGACCATGTCGGTGGCGCGGAGCCGGGACTGCAGCTCACGCACGTCACGGGCGAGGCTGCCGAGCAGGGGATGCGCCACCTCGAGCGCGCGGTGGTCGTCCACGCGGCGCCGCGGCGGATCGGTGTCGGCCATCCCACCCCACATCTCGAGACTGGGATGCGGAGTCCACAGGTGCACATCGCGATTCGCGCCGATCGCGGAAAGCACCGCGATCTGGTCCGTGCCGAGCCGGGTGGGACCGAACAGGGACAGACGCTCGGGCAGGTCCAGCAGCCCGGGTTCGGTGCGCAGCCGCGCGCACGCGTGGTCGAGTCGCTCGGCCGGGCTGGGGCTGCCGATGCGCTCGCGCAGTCGGCGCCACAACTGCGGCTGCCACAGCAGGTCGTCGTCCAGGGCGCCGGTGCCGTCGGTGTCGCGGCCGGCAACCCAGTCGACGAGCATCGCGGGACGCTGCGCGCCGTAGGAGCGGAACAGCTCGGCCAGGTGCGCGGCCGTGCCGTAGCGGCGCCCCGCACGGTGATCGTCGCTGCCGTGGCCGAGGTGCCGCGCGAGTACCGAGCACCAGGATTCGTCCACGCAGTCGTCGATGACGGCCAGCAGCGTCCACAGCATGCGCGAGGGATGCCAGGGGTCGCTGTCGATGTCGTAGCCGGTGGCCGCGGCCAGCGCCCCGTCCACCAATCGCGTCGGGGACGGGAAGTCGATGTTGGCGGCGATCCCGTCGCCGTCGACCGCGCCGAGGACGCGGGACAGCCGCTGTGTGAGCCACCGCTCGACGCCCTTCGCGGGCACCGCGACCACCTCGCGCTGGAACGGATCCGAGAGGGGCCTGACCAGTACATCGGCGAGCGCGGACGCGAGTGTTCCAGCGCTCTCCGCGCGGTGCAGCGTCAGCAAATTCCGTTCCCCCTCGGCGTCCCTGCACCGTGTCGTCGGGCAATTCCAGGGCCTAGGAGTATCACATGCTCCGGACAACTCAGCCTATCCGGAGGGCCGTCGGTCCGAGCCGCCAGCACACCTCGGGGCACGACAGAGTTTTGTACAAAACCAGACCCTGCGGAATCGACAGGCCTCAGGTCTTCCCGGTTCCCGCCAGAACATTCTCGGCACCAGGTCGAGCGGGGTCTGTTCCCGGGCCGTTGTCGGCCGGGAACAGACCCCGTCGTTGTCGGTGGCTGCGCGCTACTTGCTAGTTGCCGGATCCGAAGCCGCCGAGCGAGCCGAGGCTGCCGGTTCCGCCGGTTCCGGGGCCTCCGGGGTCGCCGCCGGGCGCGACGATCACGGACACCTGATCGGAGGAGGCGTTGACGGTGCCCTGGCCCGAGTACTCGGCGGTGACGGTCCGCTGGCCGGCGGTGGCCGGGGTCCACGCGGTGGTGGCAGTCCCGTCGGATCCGACCTGGCCGGTGCCGATGACGGTGCCGCCGTCCTTGAAGGTGACGGTACCGCCGGCGTTGGCGGGGTTGACCTTCGCCGTCAGGGTCGTGGCCGTGCCGACGGCGACGCTGCCGAGCGGGTTGAGGGTGGTGGTCGAGTCGGTGGTGGAGACGGGTGCCTCGGCGACGTTGACCTGCACGGTGGTGCCCGATCCGGTGACGCCGTCACGGCCGGAGAAGGTGGCGGTGAGGGTGTGGCTGCCGGCCACCGTGGGCACCCACTGGTAGGTGACCTTCCCGTCGTTGCCGACCGGCAAGGTCGCCAGTGTCGTGGTGCCGTCGCGGAGTTCGACGGTGCCACCTGCCGCGGTGGGGCTGACCGTGGCGGTGACGGTGGAGGCGCGGCCGACCTGGGCGCCGGTCACCGGCGCAAGCGCGACCGTCGAGGTGATGTTCTGCTCGGCGACCTGCACGGTGATCGTCCCCGACTGGGACGCGGTGGAGAACGCGGTGTCGAGGAAGCCCGCGGAGAGTGCATGGCTGCCCCGGAGAGTGGGGGTCCAGGCGAGGGTCGCGGTTCCGCCGGCATCGATGGTGGCCTGGCCGATTACGGTTGCGCCGTCGCGGAATTCGACGGTGTCACCCGCCGCGCCGCCGGTGACGGTGGCGGTCAGCGTGCTCGGCACGCCGACGCGGGCGCCGGCGACGGGGTCGAGGGTGGTCGTGGTGGCGGTCTTGGCCATCGTGATCGACGGGCCCTTGGTGCCGTAGTTCCCGCTGCCGAGCGATCCGCCGTAGTCCATGCCGGTGGCCAGGGCGGTATCACGGGCGCAGTTCTGGCCGACCTTGTAGCTGACGCTGAAGACGGGGTTCCGGAAGAAACCGGGGCGATTCTGGACCACCCAGTCGGTGACGCCCCAGGAAGCGCGGACGTAGCCGGTCCCGTTGCCCTCGTCGGCGACGACCTCGGGATTGGAGACAGGGTATTCGCTCTGGCCGATCATCTTGGCCGAGCCCGGGACGTAGGCCAGGCAGGACGGGTGCCGGTCCTTGACGTTGTAGATGAACTCGTCGACCCAGCTGGTCCGGTCGAACTTCGTCGTCACGGTGATCGTGTCGCCGACCGCGGGGGCGGTGTTGCTGACGGTGCGGGTGAAACGGGAGCTTCCGTCGTCCCAGGTGATCGACCCGGGGGCTGCGCCGGCGACACCTGCGCCGAGGAGGGCGAATGCACCAGCCGTCAGTGTCGTTGCCGCGCCGACGGCGATGCCACGCGTCATCGCTCGTGATGTCATGTGTTTCCTTTGCTCGCTGGTGTCGCGACCGCCGACATCGAGGTCGCACCGTTGGTTGAGTGGCCCTGCGCTGGGTGTCGGAGCGGTCGGGGCGGCGATACGACAGACTGCGGATCGGGCCACACAGATCTCCGTTCGATCAAGCACATTCCCGCAGCATGTGACTGCAGGAGCCCAGCGAAAGCGGTGCCCGTGCGCGATACGAATCACGCACGGGCACCTTTATACAGACAATCGTCCAGTTGCCGTGGGGCTTTCGCGGACCGGTTTGCCGAGAGCGAGAGAATCCGCAGGTCCGCCGTACAACGCTGAGAACTGCTCAGCCCACGATGACGACGTGCAGGTTCCGGGGCCCGTGGACGCCCTCGACGCGTTCGAGTTCGATGTCCGAGGTCGCCGACGGCCCGCTGATCATGGTGGTGGGCCGCTCCGGCACCAGGCGCGCCATGGCCTCGGGTACGCCCACCTCGATGCTGTCGACGGTCACGACGCACACGTGCAGGTCGGGCACCAGGGTCAGTGCGCGACGGCCCTGATCCGGGCGGGCGTCGAGGAAGATGGTGCCGGTCTCGGCGCACGACACTGCGGACGCGGTGACGACGCCGTCCAGGTCGGACAGCTCCGGTGCCGGAATGTCCGCGGAGTCGACGACGATCTCGCCGCCGAACTGCGACAGCCACGAATCATCCAGTCCGGCAGGCACACCGACACGGCGCGCTCCGACATCACCGAGCACCCGTGCGAGCACCTCGGGCAGCTCGGCCACCGAGCTGCGGTGCACCACGGCCTTGTAGTCGACCAGCCGGTCCACCAGCAGCTCGACGCGTTCGGCGTCGGGCATCGTGCGTCCGGTCCGGTAGGTGCGCGGAATCTCCTGCGGGACCGGTGGGGCGAGCGTCAGCGCGTCCCGGATCCGGCCCATGATCACGTCACGCGAACTCATCACTGACCGTCCTTTCGTGCATCCGCGATCGCGGCGCGGCCCTCGGCCGAATCCCACCACTGCCGGAACGTCTGCTTCGGCGGAGCAGGAATGTCCCGGGCGGCAGTCCACCCGCTCAGCGGCGGCGGCAACGTCGAGATCTTGCCCTTCTTACCCGCCATCACCCGACCCAGGCCGGCCGCCTTCTGCGCCAACGTGAATCGCTTGGCCGACGACATCACCACGGACGCCGCCTTCATCGCGGCCGCCTCGGCACCGAACCGCGACTGCTCCACCTTCTGGTGCCGTAGTTCCACGAGCAGCGACGGGATGTCGATCTTGACGGGGCAGGCGTCGAAGCACGCGCCGCACAGGCTCGACGCGAACGGCAGCGTCGAATTGGGGTCGTCCTTGCCGTCCATGCCCGCGAGCTGCGGGGTGAGGACCGCGCCGATGGGGCCCGGATAGGTGGAGCCGTAGGCGTGACCGCCGGTGCGCTCGTAGACCGGGCACACGTTCAGACACGCCGAGCAGCGGATGCAGTTGAGGGCCTGCCGGCCGATGCTGTCGGCGAGGGCGGCGGTGCGGCCGTTGTCGAGCAGCACCAGGTGGAAGTCCTGCGGGCCGTCACCGGGCGTGACGCCGGTCCACATCGAGGTGTACGGATTCATCCGCTCACCGGTCGACGACCGCGGCAGCAGCTGCAGGAACACCTCGAGGTCCCGGTACGTGGGGACCACCTTCTCGATGCCCATCACGGTGATCAGGGTCTGCGGCAGCGTGAGGCACATGCGCCCGTTGCCCTCGGACTCGACGACACCGAGCGTGCCGGTCTCGGCAACACCGAAGTTGGCGCCCGAGATCGCGACCGGCACGGTCATGAACTTGTGCCGCAGGAACTTCCGCGCCGCGGCAGCGAGGTGCCTGGGGTCGTCGTCGAGTGCGGGGTCGACGTCGGCCATCTCGCGCAGGAAGATCTCCCGGATCTCCGCGCGGTTGCGGTGGATCGCCGGGACGAGGATGTGCGACGGCTTGTCGTGGCCGAGCTGGACGATCAGCTCGGCCAGGTCGGTCTCGTACGCGTGGATGCCGTTCGCCTCGAGGTGCTCGTTGAGCTCGATCTCCTGCGTGGCCATCGACTTGACCTTGATGACCTCGTCGGAGCCGGTCTCCCGGACCAGACGGGTGACGATCTCGTTGGCCTCGTTCGCGTCGGCCGCCCAGTGCACGGTCCCGCCGCGCGCGGTGACCGCCGCCTCGAGCTGCACGAGCAGCTCGGGCAGCCGATTCATCACGTCGGTCTTGATCGCGGACCCGGCGTCGCGCAGGTCCTCCCAGTCGGGCAGCTCGCCGGTCACGTTCAGCCGCTTGGCGCGAATGGTGTGGGTGGCCTTGCCGATGTTGCTGCGCAGCTGCGTGTTGGCCAGCTCGTGGTGCGCGGCCGCCGGGAACTTCTCGGTGCCGCGCAGGAACCCGACACCCTTGGGCGCGCGGGGCGGGAACGCCGGCAGTCCGAGCGCAACGACGCTCATGCGGACACCTCCACATCGGACTCGACGGAGGCGAGGATCTCGGCCAGATGCACCGTCCGGGCACCCATCTGCAACCGGGACATCCCGCCACCGATGTGCATCAGACAGGACGAGTCGCTGGCGCAACAGAATTCGGCACCGGTGTCGCCGATGTTGCGGATCTTGTCGGCGAGCATCGCCGTCGACGTCTCGGCGTTCTTGATCGCGAAGGTGCCACCGAACCCGCAGCAGGAGTCGGCCTCGGGCAGCTCCACGAGGTCGATCTCGCGGACGGCCCGCAGCAGCTGCAACGGCTTGTCGCCGACACCGAGCATGCGCAGCGAGTGGCAGGTCGGGTGGTAGGTGACCCGATGCGGGTAGTACGCGCCGACGTCGGTCACGCCCAGGACGTCGACCAGCAGCTCGGACAGCTCGTAGGTCTTGGCCTTGACGGTGTCGACCCGCCCGCACAGCCCCGCGCTCCCGTAGCGGGAGGCCACGATCTCGTGCTGGTGGCGCACCGAGCCGACGCAGGAGCCGGAGGGCGCGACGACCGCGTCGATCGAGGTGTCGCCGAACGTGTCGGCGTAGTTCTCCACGAGCGGCAGCGCGTCGGGCTGGTAACCCGTATTGACGTGCATCTGCCCGCAACATGTCTGTGCTGGCGGAAACACGACTTCGTGCCCCAGCCGAGTCAGCAGGAGGGCGGTCGCTCGGGGGGCATTCGGGAACATCGTGTCCCCCATGCACGTGGCGAAAATCGCGATTCGCATGCGGATCTCCGGAATCGTCCGACGGTGTGGTCAGACCACAGTAACGCATGGTCAACGGCCCGACACACACAAGACGGAGTTCTGCACCAAGTTTCGTCCAGACCTCGAATGTGATCGGGGTCATCGTGTACGGTCCCTGTGGTCTGACCACACAGCGGTCATATCCGGCCTGTCCCCGAGTCGCCGTCACCCCGGCGCGAACCAGGAGTTACATGTGGAAACCGAGCTTCTCGCGGTGACCTTCACCCCCGCGACCGACGCCGTCGGCGGCAGCCTCACCGCCTCGGCGCTGGTCGGCCTCGTCCCGCTGGCCACCTTCTTCGTGCTGTTGGCCGGTTTCAAACTCAAGGCCTGGTACGCCGGGCTCGGCGCGCTCGCAGTCGCGGCACTGGTCGCGATCATCGGCTTCGACATGCCGGCGTCGCTGACCGGACTGTCCGCCCTACAGGGCATCGCCTTCGGCCTGTTCCCGGTGATGTGGATCGTCGTCACCGCGATCTGGTTCTACGAACTGACCGTCGTCAGCGGCCGGTTCGAGGATCTGCGCCGGGTGTTCAACTCGATCGGCCGCGGCGACATGCGCGTGCAGGCCATGCTGATCGCCTTCTGCTTCGGCGGCATGCTCGAGGCGCTCGCCGGATTCGGCGCTCCCGTCGCGATCACCGGCGCGATGCTGATCGCGCTCGGCATGCCCCCGATCCGGGCCGCCGTCACCGTGCTGGTCGCCAACACCGCACCGGTTGCCTTCGGCGCCATGGCGATTCCGATCACCACCGCCGGCAACCTCACCGACATCCCGGCCACCGAGATCGCTGCCGTGGTCGGACGCCAGACCCCGCTCCTCGCGCTGTTCGTGCCGCTGCTGCTGCTGTTCCTGGTCGACGGCCGCCGCGGCATGAAGCAGGCCTGGCCGATCGCGCTCGTCACCGGCGCCGTGTTCGCCCTGGCTCAGTTCTGGTGCTCGAGCCACTTCTCGTACGAGCTCACCGACGTCGTCGCCGCGCTCGCCGGACTCGCCGCCGCGGTGATCATGCTGCAGTTCTGGGCGCCGAAGACCCCCGAGGATCAGCGCTCGCACGTCGAGGCCGAGCGCCTCGGCCCGTCGCGCGTGTTCCTGTCCCTGTTCCCGTACCTGCTCGTGGTCGTCGTGTTCGGCATCGCGAAGCTGTGGACCCTCGGCTTCGATGTGCCCGCCTGGCTGGCGCGCACCGACCGGAAGGTGGAGTGGCCCGGCCTGTACGGCAACCTGCTCACCGGCAGCGGCGATCCCGCGTCCAGCGCGATCTTCAACTTCTCGTGGCTGTCGAACCCCGGCACTCTCCTGCTGATCTGCGGCATCATCGTCACGATCGTCTACGCGATCTGGACGAACGACGGACGCTTCAGCCTCACCGCCCGCGACTCGGTCACGACGTTCGGCGTGACCGTGGTGAAGATGCGCCTGCCGATCGCGACCGTCGCGACGGTCCTGGGCCTGAGCTACGTGATGAACCAGTCGGGTCAGACCGTCGCGATCGGTACGTGGCTCGCCGCGACCGGATCGATCTTCGCGTTCTTCTCCCCGATCCTCGGCTGGCTCGGCACCGCAGTCACCGGATCCGACACGTCGGCGAACGCACTGTTCGCGAAGCTGCAGCAGACCGCCGGACAGACCGCCGGCATCGATCCGACACTGCTGGTGGCCGCCAACACGTCCGGCGGAGTGGTCGGCAAGCTGGTGAGCCCGCAGAACCTGACGATCGCGGCGACCGCGGTGGGTCAGGCCGGCAGCGAGCCGATCCTGCTCCGCAAGGTCATCGGCTACAGCCTCGGCATGCTCGCCATCCTGTGTGTTCTGGTGTACCTGCAGTCCACGCCGGTGCTCAACTGGATGCTGCCATGATCATCGGCGGCACACCGGGCACTCGGACGACCCGGGCACTGCGCCTAGGCTGACCTGTCATGTCCTCCGAGTTCTCGTCCCCCGACCTGCCGAGCGCGCCGCACCCGCGTGCGTGGGAGCACGTGCTCAGCAAGGTCGAGGAGATGATGGTCTCGGGAGAACTCCTACCCGGCCAGCGCCTCCCGGGCGAACGCACCCTCGCCGCCGATCTCGGCGTCGGGCGGTCGTCCGTCCGGGAGGCGCTGCGCGTGATGGAGGCGCTCGGTCTGCTCAAGGCGCAGACCGGGTCCGGCCCGACGGCCGGCGCCATGATCGTCGCCCGTCCGACGGGCGGCATGACGATGCTGATGCGGATGCAGGTGGCCGCGCACGGATTTCCCGTCTCCGACGTCGTGCAGACCCGTCTCGTGCTCGAGTCGGAGGTGATGCGCGCGCTCGCGCAGAAAGCAACGGCGGATCTGACCGCGGCGGTCGAACTGCTCGATTCGATGGACGAGCCGACGCTGACCGCCGACGAATTCCTCGTCCTCGATGCCCAGTTCCACGTGGCGATGGCCGACGCCGCCGGCAATCAGGTGATCGCCGCGATGATGGCCGGACTCCGCGCGTCGATCGAGTCGTACGTCGTCGGCGGTGTGGACATCGCCGCCTGGCCCACGACGTGCACCCGACTGCGGCACGAGCACCGCGGACTGGTCGAGGCGGTGACCGCCGGCGACGCCCCGCTCGCGGAACGACACATCGTCGACCACATCCGCGGCTACTACGAGGGCGTGCGCGGCGGCGACTGACTGCACCGCCGCCCCTCCACTGCCGCAGTTCGTCTTCCGGAGCGTCGGCGACGGTGGTGGGCAGTCTCGCGCTGCCCAGTGCCGACGCAACCCGGATGCGCTGATGGTCAGCCCCGCTGCCCCCACACCGACATCATTCCCGTCGCAAGATCAACGAAGGTCGGGTCGTCGAGCAGCGCCATGGCTGCGTCGAACTCGTCGTTGTCGAGGTGGCCCGCAGCAACGATCGGCTCACGCAGCTGACCGCAGCTCAGACGAAAGAACTCTGCCGTCGGGCTGCCGCCACTGACCGGCGGCACGTGCGCATCGATACCAATGTTCACGATCCCGTTCTCGGCGAGTACTGCCGGGTAGCTGCGTGCGCAGTTCATATCCGTGCCCATCGTCCGATAGAGGGCGTCAACGAAACCAGCCATCAGCCTGCTGTAAAGGTCGTTCGGAGAGGTGGCACTGAACGGGTCGATGCCTTCGCTCAACAGGATCCAGCCGCCCGGCGCCAACCACGACACCGCACGACCGATGACCTCTTCCCGATCGGAGAGGTGCTGGAGGACCAACCGTGCATGGATCACATCGAAACTCCCGGGCGGGAACTCCGCCGTGGTGATATCCGCCTCCACCACCTCGAGGTTCTCGCGGGCATTCGGATCCAGAAGAGCAATACTGCGATCGAGAGCAATGACGTGCCCCGAAGCGACACGGTCGGCGAGAGACGCGGCAACCGTTCCGGTACCCGCGCCGATATCCAAACACCGCGAGTCCGGCCGAATGGGCAGCGTGTCGAGCCGCGCGAACGAGATCTCATCGAGTGAACGGGTGAGCGCGTCCAGGCGATCACGCTCGTCACTGCGCCCATGAGCGAAAACCACGTCGCCGTACCGACCGTTGAGCGTGCTCGTATCCACCATAGGTACCCCGACCTCCATCACCCGACAGCCAGCGGGCGCACATGCGCGAATTTGACGAACCGACGATAAGGCGCCACGTCGATCAAACGGACGTTGACACGCCGCGACCTGTTCGATCGGCGAGAACAGAAGCAGTGCAGTAGGATCCGCCGATCCAAGCCGGGTGTTCGAAGGCATCAGCTGCCGCTCCAGGGCCGGTATCGCGGGGCGTGACGTGCCAGCGGAATTCGGTCCGTGGCAGACGATCCGAAAGCGGCACCGCCGCTACGGCAATCTCGCGCAAGTGCCGAGCCGGCGCGCCCCCTCGGCGGTCCGCGGATGGCACAGACATCTCGCCGATCGCGAAACACGCTCTAGCCGACCGCGCGACGCATCGTCGCCGCCACCGCGGGATCGTAGGCGACGAGCGTGACGACTCCGACGTTCGTGCGGGTCGCCCGGATCGACGACACCGCCTGCATCACCGCGTCGTCGGTGGGCCAGCCGAAGGCGCCCGCCGAGATCAGCGGGAACGCGACGGTGGCCGCACCGAGGTCGTCCGCGACCGCGAGACCGCTCCGATAACACGACCGCAGCAACGCGGTGCGATCCTCGTGGCGCGAGTAGCGCGGGCCGACGGTGTGGATCACCCACGTCGCGGCCAGGCTGCCCGCGGTGGTCGCGACGGCCGCCCCCTCCGCCAACCCGTCCGGCAGCGTCGTCGCACGCAACTTCCGGCACGCCGCGAGGATGGCGGGTCCGCCGCGGCGGTGGATCGCACCGTCGACTCCCCCACCACCGAGCAGCGACGAGTTCGCGGCGTTGACGATCGCGTCCGCCCGCATCGTGGTGATGTCGCCCTCGGCGATGTCGATGACTGTCATGCGTTCTCCCCGTTAAGAGTAGTGGCGGTTACCGTGCGCCCCGATGCGATCCGCACGCCGATGCGGGCGAGGTCCTCGCCGCGGTAACCCGGCCAGCCGTGCAGCATCCGCCGCCACCGGTCCGGCACCGCCGACACACCCCACCGCGCGCCGAGCAGGCCACCGGCGATGGCGGCGGTGGTGTCGGTGTCGTGTCCGGCGCGCACGGCCTGCTCGAGCGCCCGCGGAAGATGCTCGGGACCGGACGGGTCGGTGGTGGTGATCGCCCACCACGCGGTGAGCAGGGCGTCGACGACCCAGCCGTTGTTCGGGAAGTCCGCCGGACCGCCGCGTTCGGCCGTGTCGAGCAGCGGCGCCCAGTACTCACGCGTCGGCCGCGGCGCACCGTCGAGGAAGCCACGGACACCGTCGAAGGTCCCGTGCAGCACGGCATGCCGGATCGCGTACGTCCACATCTCGCACGCCTCGACCGCACGGGTGTCGTGGTGGGTGAGCAATCCGATCGCGCGCGCCGCCCGCACACACCCGTCGACGTCGTCGAGGTAGGCCAGCGCCACCGGCGCGGTCCGCATCAGCGAGCCGTTGCCGCCCTTACGGCCCGGCACCGCCCACGCCACCTCGGCCATCTCGGACGCCGACACCGGCCGCCGGGACAGCACCGCGGACGTCTGGTTCCCGATGTCCGCCGGATCGGAGTCGAACCACCGGACGAACTGTGCAGCAACGGCATCCAGCCCGGGACCACTGCCGATGTCGAGACCCGAGGCCGCGACCTCCGCGATCACGAGCGTCATCGAGGTGTCGTCGGTCCACTCGCCGGGTGCGAACGCGCCGATCCCCCCACCGATCATGTCGATCACCGTTCCCGTTCCGGGAGTGGTGAATTCGTATCCCGCACCGAGTGCGTCGCCGGCCGCGGTCGCGAGCAGCACGCCCGCCGCGCGGTCGGCCGTCCGTTCGTTCAGCTCCACCCGAACCCCCTTTAGATCGATTCTGCGCTAAACATTAGATCATCACTGCGCTAATCTGCAAGGGTGACGAAACGAGCAGCGAAGACGACGTGGTCCGACACGGCCGGCAAGGCCCTCACCGACTATCCCCGTCCGTCCGTCGCCGTCGACGTCGCGGTGCTCACCGTCGACGCCGGGGAGCTGAACGTCCTGGTGGTCGAGGGCCCGCGCGGACTCGCCCTGCCCGGTTCGTTCCTGCGCCCGGCCGAGCGGTTGTCCGACGCCGCCGAGCGCGCGCTGCAGACCAAAGCGGGTCTCACCGGCACCGACTTCCATCAGCTCGCGATGTTCGACGCCCCCGATCGCGACGACCGCGGATGGGTGCTGTCGATGGCGCACGGCGCGGCCCTCCCGCTGGGCCGACTTCCGCACGCCGCGAGACTCGTTCGCATCGAGGGCCGCGTGGTCACCGAACCACTCGCGTTCGACCACACAGAAATGGTGTCGCACGCGATCGACGATCTGCGCACCCGCTACGCGCACCGCGTCGACCCGTCCGGACTGCTGCCCGAGGTGTTCACCGTCCTCGAACTGAGGCGCCTGTACGAGGCGATCCACGGGCACGCACTGCCGAAGGACTCGTTCCGGCGGACGGTCATCGACTCGCTCGAGACGACCGGGCGGATGTCGAGCAGCGGGACCGGCCGGCCCGCGGAGCTCTTCCGACGCCGCCCCGGATCCGAGCTGCCCGCCGGCGCCGCGGCACTGCTCGCGAACTGACGAACACGCGCCGGACCGGCCGTTCCCGAACTTGTCGGAGGTCCGCGCTACCTTGATGACAGCACGACACGGAGGGCCCCGCGGGGCGCCTCCCGAGTGACGCTCCATCCCGAAGGACAGGGGGGCTCATGTTCGATTTCGACAGCTTCGACCACGCGATCGACCGGTCCTGGACGCGATTCCAGAGTCGACTCGCCGACCATCTCTCCGCGATGCGGAACGACGACATCCTGATTCTCGACTGGATCGAGGAGACCACGGTGGACGGATTCACACCGTGGGTGCAGTTCCTCGTGTGGGACGACGAATACGTGCGGAGCGAGGTGTCGTCCAACGCGTATCTCGCGCCGCGACACGTGCTGTCGCCGGAGTCCGAGGACCGCCTGTGCGCGCTGGGATGGGAGCGGCCCACCCGCCTGCCGGACGAGGAACCCGACGAGGGATCGCCCGCGTTCTTCGTCGACAAGGAACAGCGCTGGGCCGACCAGCTCGCCGCGATGACCGTCACCACCCTGCGAGAGGTCTGGAGCGTCCCCCACCCGAGTTTTCTGAACCCCGAGATCATCGGCACGCTCGAGGGCACCGATCTCCTCGGTGCCGATACACCGGACACCTCCGACGGAGCGCGGCCGGCATCCTCGACACTCGACGAGACCGCCGCGGTGGCACCCCGCGACCCGTCCGAACTCCGGGAACTGATCTCGCGCACGGTCGATCAGGCGCTGGGCTTCGTGCCGCAGCTCGACGATGACGGCGACGTCGTCCTCACCCTCGGCAGTCAGCCCGTCTTCGTCATCGCCCACCCGGACAAGCCACTCGTGCGACTGTGGATTCCGCTGCTGCACGCGGTCGCGGGACGCACGCGGGCGGCCGAGAACATCTGCGACCTCACCAAACAGTGGCCCGATATCCGGTTCACCCTCGACGAGGATCGGCTGAACGCGTCGATCGACATCTCCGGCAACCCCTTCGTTCCGCGTCATCTCGTCGACGCGATCGACGTGATCGGGAAGTTCCTGCCCACCGTCGACGCACGGTTCGCTGCCCGATTCGACGGATCGCGGTTCGCGGACGACGACTCGGGTGTCGAGTCCCCCGACGCCGAGAACCCGGATCCCATCGATTCCGTGGACACCGACGACGACCTGCCTGCGGCGCTGTTGACGCTGCTCCATCTGGATCCACACGGCGCCGGTGTCCTCAACGCGGAGGAGGTCGCGGAGGTGTGCGGTCACGACCGCGACGCGCTCCTCGACTATCTGCGAACCACGTCGGAGCAGGAGATCAGCTGGCGCGAGTCCGCGGAACAGGCCCGTGCCGAGGGTGATTCGGAGGAGGCCGACGTGTGCGACCACGAGGCGAGGGCGTGGGCGCAGACCCACGAGGCGCTGCGATCGGCACTGCGCGTCGTCGCGCTGCCCGATCCTGGTCGACCGATACCGCACGCCATCAAGCCGCGTCAGATGGAACTGTTCGGCAACCCCACCGAACCGACGCTGTTCGACGAAGCGACCGCGATCGAACCGCCGGATCACCGCGCGACAGGTAGTGAATGACCGTCTCGCGGGCGCGGATCACGACCGTGGAGCGCCCATTCTGTCCGCATGGTGAGCCCCGAGGAAAAGGGAAGATGAAATCGGTGCCGTGATGCGTCCTCTCGGAGGAGAATAAGTCGCACCAGGCCGGTTTCACCCTCCAGTGAAGGGACGAGGTCATGTCCGACGATGTGGTCAAGCAGGGTGTAGCAAAAGGGACGTCGATGGGGGCGGCAGTCCTGCTGGTCACCATCGGTGTGCTCGAGTTCCTCCAAGGGATTTCCGCGGTGGCGAAGGACGAGGTGTTCGTCGTCGGACTCGAGTACGTCTACAAGTTCAACGTCACCACTTGGGGATGGATCCATCTCGTGCTCGGCGTGATCATCGCGCTGGTCGGCGCCGTCCTCTTCACCGGTGCGACCTGGGCTCGGGTCGCCGCGATGGTGATCTGCTCGCTGTCGATTCTCGTCAACTTCATGTGGTTGCCCTACTACCCGCTGTGGGCCATCCTGCTCGTCGCGCTCAACACAGTCGTGATCTGGGCGGTGGCCACCTGGAACCCCCGGGAGGCCTGACTCGCACGACGACCGCCCGTATCGGATTGGAGCGTGATGGACGAGGGCACGAACGACCGCCCCCTCGACAGCGACGAGCGTTCGGAACTACTCCGATTGCGCTCCGAGGTCGCGACTTTGCGTGCTCGGGAATCCGACACCGCTGGCGCTGCCGGAGCGGCGCCGCGGACTCCGCATCACTGGCTGCGTTGGACGGCGGTCACGATCCTGCTGATCCTGGTCGCCCTCCTCGCCATCGTGTCGGTGACCTCCCGATTCACCCGCAGTCAGATCCTCGATACCGATCGCTACGTCACCACCGTCGCACCGCTGGCCGAGGACCCTGCCGTCCAATCGGAGATCACCAATCAGGTCACCGACGAGATCTTCTCGCGGGTCGACATCGAGGCACTCACCGCCGACGCACTGAACGCGCTGGTCGATGTCTCGAACCTGAACGAGAAGGCACCCCGCGTCGATCAGGCAGTCGTCGGCCTGGCGCCGGTGATCGCGGGACAGGCGAAGAGCTTCGTCCACGAGACCGTGCTGTCCTTCGTCGAATCCCAACAGTTCCAGGACCTCTGGATCCAGGCGAACCGAACCGCGCACAACGCGCTCGTGGCGGTCGTGACCGGAAACTACGGCCCCAGCTCCGTGGAGGTCGATCAGAGCGGCACTGTCACCATCTCCTTGGCGACGATCATCGACAACGTGCGCACCGAACTGACGGATCGGGGATTCTCCTTCGCCGAGAACATCCCGACGGTGGACAAGCAGTTCGTGCTGTTCCAATCCCCCGACCTGGTCAAGGCCCAGCGCGCGGTCAACGCGCTCGACAAGGCCTCGGCGATACTTCCGTGGCTGGGGATCGCCTGCGCCGCCGCTGCGGTCGGCATCGCGCCCCGCGGCCGACGGCTGCACACCCTGTCCCTCGCGGGTCTGGCCGTCGCCGTCGGAATGTTCGTTCTGGCAGTGGGAATCCTGGTCGGACGCGCGTTCTACCTCGACGCGGTTCCGGCAGATGTGCTGTCCCCGGACGCGGCGACCGCCGTCATCGACACCGTCGCCGTGCCACTGCGGACGAGTCTGCGTGCCGTCGCGGTGGTGGGCCTGGTTATCGCGCTCGGCGCGTACCTGATCGGTGGCTCGTCCTCGGCCATGGCCATACGCCGCGGATACGGGAAGTCGTTGGACCTTGTGCGACACCCACGCACCGACCGGACCCCCACCAACGTGGAACGGTGGGCAGGTCAGGCTCGAGTGCCATTGCGGTGCTTCATCATCGGGGTCGCCGCCCTGCTGTTGGTGTTCTGGCGGTACCCGACCGGACTGGTCGTGTTCTGGATCGTCGTCATTGCCCTGGTCGCGCTTCTCGCACTGGAGATCCTCATCCGGCCGACCCGCACTCCACAGGTGGAGGACGCCGCCGGCGCCCCAGAGGGCCCGGAGGAGGCGGAGGACACCGCGGACACGGAGAAGCCAGAGGAGCCGGAAGGGTCGACATCCCGTTAGGGCGTCTCCGACAAGGCATGGTCTCCAAGCGTGTGCTGGGATGAAGTGATCGCGCGCGGTTGCGGTCGGGCCGGCCTCATCGCCGATGGGATGCCGGTAGGTCTGCTCGTCTGCAAGATTGGGAGAGGCTTTGGCTGACGATGTTCGTCACGACGAGGGTCCGGACGTCGACTGGTTCTGGGACGTTGTAGAGGAGTCCTCGAGGAGCCGTGAACGCCTTCGCGAAATTCTTGGACGACTACCGAAGGACGCCGTCTACAAGTTCCAAGATCTGTTCTTGGACTTCGCCGCCGAGCTGCAGGACGAGCCATATCGGTCCTATCTGGGGCCCGATGAGTCCGAGGATGGCCTGGAAGATGCAGCGCAGTGGGTCGTCAGCCAGGGGCGGGTGAGATACGAAGCGGTTCTCACAGAGCCGAGCCGGATGCCGGCACACATCGACGTCGGTGATCCAGCCAATCTTGGCGGGCTCGCTTACGAGGTCTACTACGACCGGTTCGGGGAGCCCCTGGACCTGATCTAGTACTGCAACGACTACTACAACGACAGTTTGTGACGACTGTTGTGGTATTTGATTCTCTATGCAGTCAGAGGTGCTGGAGTGGTCGACAGGGTTCACCGCGTTTCTGCGCGCGGTTCGTAGTAGGCCGCGAAGAAGAAGAAGAAGAAGGGCGTCTTGATTATGGGTATCTTCTTGAAGATCACTTATGATTCACAAGGAGGGAAAACGGCGGAAAAGGCCACTACAAACCAGGACATCCTGGACGACGTTCTCAATAGCCTGAATGACTACGCCTGGCAGGATCGAATTGCTCCCCAATTGCGGAACCTTGATGCCCAGTTCAGCCACATTGCGCTCGGCCTGATCCTGCGGTTCTATCACAAGACCAATATCGAGAAGGGCAACCTGAGGTCGCTTGTTCGGTACATCAAGAAGGACGACAAGCTCCTGGTCGATCAGATGCTCGTCGTAGACGAGTATGAGGACCTATCGGAAGGGGAGATGAGGACACAGCTTTGCGCCGATATCGTGAGCCATCTCGAGCAAGTCCTCATGAGGTACAGGGACCGCTTCCAAGACTTTGATGCCGTTGCCTTCATTCCGTTGCTCAGAGCGAGATTTGAAGAGATCAAGCAGCAAGGAAATCGCTAGCCGCGTGTTCACCACCCCACGGGACGCCGGCGTGCGGGTACGGCTCGGCACGCAGCCGCGAACCAGCGCAGGTGCGGGTGTAGACGGCGCCGCGGCCGAACGCGGTCGTCGGCTCGCTGTCGTCCGGGAACCGCTCCGGATCCAGACCGGCACGGAATACACGCCCTCGATCCGGCGCTGTACCCGGGTAACGTGCGTTCGTAAGCAAACGAAAGGAGCCCGGCCGTGGCGAACAGGATCGAGCACAACGCGGGAGAGAACCGCTTCGAGATCTACGTCGACGACGCCCTCGCCGGCTATGCCGACTACATCGAGACGAACGGCGTCCGCGACTTCGGACATACCGTCACCAACCCGGACTTCCGCGGCCAGGGCCTGGCCGGCCAGGTGGTCAAGGCCGCCCTCGACACCTCCCGCGAACAGGGCTTCAAGATCGTGCCGTCGTGCTCGTACGTCGAGAAGTACGTCGCGTCGCACCCCGAGTTCGCAGACCTGGTTGCATAGCCGCCATTTTCCGCTAAGTGGGACCGGTCACGCCGCCCCGAAACCCGAAGAGTAACTATGAAGGCATAGGTAGAGCGGGTTCTTCATCTAGCCAACGAGGTTGCGCAAATGTCAGGTGCTTCTGCCATCGGTGATGGCATCTTCCAGATTTCTGTTCCCATGTCCCACAATCCGCTGGGCAGCACCCTCGTCTACGCGATGGAGTCGCCGGGCGGGGTGATCCTCGTCGACGCCGGCTGGGACGGCGACGAGGGCTGGGAGGGATTGACGTCGGGCCTCGAGTCGATCGGGCATTCGGTGTCCGAGGTCGAGGGCGTCGTGCTCACGCACTTCCACCCCGACCACACGGGCCTGTGCGGCCGGGTGCGTGAGGCGTCAGGCGCGTGGATCGCGATGCACGAGGCCGACCACGACATGTTCGAGAAGATGTCGTCGGGCCGCAACGAGGAGTGGATGGACTTCCAGCTGTCCAACCTCGAGCGCGCCGGCGCGTCGTTGACCGACCGGGAGGCGTTCGAGAAGGCAGCGCAGGGCGATCCCCCGGTGGGTCCGGAATCGGCACCCGACCGCGTCCTGGTCGACGACGAGCTGATCGGACTGAGCGGACGGAACCTGCGGGCGGTGTTCACTCCGGGTCACACCCCCGGCCACGTGTGCTTCTATCTCGAGGATGCCGACGTCATGTTCACCGGCGACCACGTGCTGCAGAAGACCACCCCGCACATCGGCAACTTCGTGTACCCGCTCGAGGAGCGTGACGCGCTCGCCGAGTTCATGGAGTCGCTGCGCCGCGTGCAGAAGATGGACGTCACCCGCGGGCTCGGCGCGCACGGTCTTCCGATCGTCGATGTGGCGGGCCGTGCCGGTGAGTTGATCGATCACCACGAGGAACGCCTCGACCACCTGTACGAGGCGTTCGGCACCGACGAGATCACCGTGTGGCAGGTGGCCGAGCGGATGAAGTGGTACCGGCCGTGGGAGAAGTTCCACCCGATGGCCAAGGGGATGGCGCTGTCCGAGGCCGCCGCGCACCTGCGCCACCTGGTGGCGCGCGGGCAGGTCTCGCAGGTGCCGAACACCGAGCCGGCGCGGTTCGCCCGGAACTGAGCTACATGCGGCGCGGGGGGGGGGGGGGGGCCCCCCCCCCCCCCCCCCCCCCCCCCCGGGGGGGGGGGGGGGGGGGCCCCCCCCCCCCCCCCGCGCCGCATCACTCGTCGTCCTTGCGCGGGCGTCCCGGTCGCCGCATCTTCTCGGCGTTCGAGGGCGCCCGTCCCGCGTCGTCCAGCGCACGTCGCAGCAGGAACTCGATCTGCGCGTTGGTACTGCGCAGGTCGTCGGCGGCCCATCGCGCGAGCGCGTCGTGCACGGCCGGGTCGAGGCGCAACAGCACCTTCTTGCGTTCGACCATGACGGCGCAGCCTACTGGTAGAGGGTTCCGGTGTTGACGACCGGCTGGGCGCCCTGGTCGCCACAGAGCACCACCAGCAGATTCGAGACCATCGCCGCCTTGCGCTCCTCGTCGAGTTCGACGGTGTGCTCGCGCTCGAGCCGGTCCAGCGCGGAGGCGACCATGCCGACCGCACCCTGCACGATCTGCTCGCGCGCCGCAATGACGGCACCGGCCTGCTGGCGCCGCAGCATCGCCTGCGCGATCTCCGGGGCGTACGCGAGCTGATTGATGCGCGACTCGATCACCTGCACGCCCGCGGACCGAACACGCTCACCCACCTCGTCGGACAGCTTCGAGGTGATCTCGTCCGCGTTCTGCCGCAAAGAGATCGACTCCCCGCCGCCGTCGTAGGGGTAGCTGCCGGCGATGTGCCGCACTGCGGCCTCGGTCTGGACCGCCACGAACTCCTCGAAATCGTCGACGTCGAACATGGCGCGAGCGGTGTCGCGGACCTGCCAGACGATCACGGCGGAGATCTCGATCGGATTGCCGTCCGCGTCGTTGACCTTTGCCTTCCCGGTGTCGTGGTTGCGAATCCTGGTGGAGATGGCCCGGCGTGTGTTCAGCGGGTTGACCCAGCGCAGTCCGTCCTGCCGCAGCGTCCCCGAGTAGGAGCCCTGCAGCAGCTGAAGCACCCGCGCCTGCCCCGGCTCGACGAGCACGAGCCCCACCAGGGCGTCGAGCGCGCCGAAGAGGAACACTCCCCCGGCGACGACGAGCGGAATGTTGATCCCCGACCCGAGCAGGATCCCGGCGGCGATCAGACCAGCGCCGGCGACGATCGCCAGCAGCCCGCCGATCGCGAAGGGCCAGCCGTTCGCGGACCAGCCGGGACGCTCCTCCACCCCCGTGGCCTCGATCGGAACGGATTCGATTGCGGATGTCCCGGCAGTCATGGGTGCCCTCTCGTCAGCGTGGCGCAGTCCGTCGCGCACCATCAAAACAGATATTAAAGTGATATCAGTTTTTAAGCAAACGGTGAATCGGCGGCACCCTGCGTCCTCCTGAACGGGATACGCACCCCTGAAGCTGCAACACGTTCTACTGTGCTGGCATGAGCATTCTCATCGACGACCGCGCCCGCGTACGGACACTGACGCTCGATCGGCCCGACGCACTCAACGCGTTCAGCGAGGCGCTGTACGACGCCACCACCGAGGCGCTGCTGGCCGCCGCCGACGACCCGGAAGTCGCGGTGGTGCTGCTCACCGGCAACGGACGCGCGTTCAGCGCGGGTACCGATCTGCGCGAGATGCAGGCGCTCACAACCGATCCGAACTACCAGCGCGGCAAGCATGGCTTCAATGGCCTGATCGACGCACTCGTGAACTTTCCCAAGCCGCTGATCTGCGCGGTGAACGGACTCGGGCTGGGTGCCGGTGCCACCATCCTCGGGTTCGCGGATCTAACGTTCATGTCCAGCCAGGCGCGGCTCAAGTGCCCGTTCACCGATCTCGGCGTGGCACCGGAGGCCGCGTCGAGCTACCTGATGCCGAAGCTGATCGGCCGGCAGAACGCGGCATGGGTGCTGATGAGTTCGGAGTGGATCGACGCGGACCAAGCCCAGGAGATGGGCCTGGTGTGGCGGGTGTGCGCGCCGGACGAGCTCATGAACGTTGCCCGTGCCCACGCCGAAACCCTGGCAGCCAAGCCGATCTCGAGCCTGATCGCTGTCAAACGGACGATGACCGAGCCGCTGCGCGCCGAGATCGCCGCCGCGCGCGAACGGGAGAACGCGTGCTTCCGCGAGATGCTGGGCGGGCCCGCGAACAGGGAGGCGCTGGCCGCCTTCGCGGAGGGCCGACCGGCCGACTTCAGCACGTTGCCCGCCGGAGCATGAGTGTGTGTCGTGCTCATGATCTAGCGTGAGTCCCATGGAGTCGATCGGGTTGCGGGTGCTGCTGTGGCTGACTTTCACCATCGCGGGGGTCGCGGTCGTGTGGGCGTCGCGGGCCGCGGCCAGCGGCCGTCTGAAGCGAAACCCGTACGCCGGCATTCGGACACCGTCGACGATGGTGAGCGACGAGGCGTGGACCACCGCCCACCGAGCCGGGAGCCGCACGATGCAGATCGGTGGCTACTGCTCGATCCTCACCGGATTCGGCGCCCTCGCCCCGCTGTCGGAGACCTGGCTGACGGTGCTCGGCAGTGTGGGGGCCGGCTGCCTGCTGGGCTTCACCCTCATCGGCGCCTGGATCGGCATCCGCGCCGCACGGGAGGTCCCGCTGGACTCCGAACCCGAACCGGCCTAGCCGTCGGTAGTCTTCACTCCCGCGAGGACATTGAAGGCGCCGGTCAGGAGGTTGAGGGCGACGATGCCGACGACATCGGCGATCTCGCGGTCGCTGTAGCCGTGCCCCGCGAAGGCCCGCGACGTGTTCATCGGTGATCGAGGTCGGTTCCTGGTAGACGCGAAGGCCGAGGTCGATCATCGCCGCGATGGCGGGACCGGCCGAGGTGCCCGAGCGGGCACGGTCGATCTCGTCGGTCTCGACACCGTGGGCGTGCGCGGCGGCGATGCGGGCTTCGAGGCAGGCGGCGCAACCCTGCCGGGCCTGGACCGCGATCGAGATTCGCTCGCCGATCCTGCGGTTCAGTTTCGTTCGCCTCATAGCCCGGCTGAGCTGCAGATAGCCGCCCAGCACGGCGGGCGAGTGCGCCATCGTGGAGACCATCCCGCCGACCTGCCCATGACGGGAGACCAGTTCGGAGAGAAGATCCCGCGATGCACCGACAGCGGTATCCGGGGTGAGAGGTGTGAAACGAGGCATAGCAGTCCTCTGTGGTTTCGTGAGCGGTCGGCTCCCCGCCCGTCCCGGCTTACCGCCGGTGGGGGTGGCCGGGACGGGCGGCGAAGTCGACCTGTGTGTGTGCGGTTGCTCAGTTGGTGGTGAGCTTGTACCCGGCGTTCTCGACGGCCTGCCGGACATCGGCATCGCTGACCGGGCCCTCGCTGGTGAGGGTGATTCCGCCGCTGGCGAGGTCGATGTCGACGCCGATGATTCCGGGAATCCGCTCGACGTGGCCGGCTACCTTTCGTGCGCAGCTTCCGCAGGTCATTCCGGCGACGAGGTAGGTGCGATCGGTGGGCATGGGTTGAGCCTTCCTGTTCGATTCGAGGCTTTGCGGGTCAGGCGTTCACAGGCTCCGGGGCAACCTTGGTCGATCGCATCGCTACCGCGGTGATACCCGCGCCCACCAGCGCAATGACTGCCGCACCGATGAAGACTGCGGAGAACCCGTTCGTCAGCTCCGTCAGGTCACCGAGCTGGTCAGCACCGAACACGGTTGCGATTGCCGTCATCACGGCCAGCCCGACAGCAGAGCCGACCTGGTAACTGACATTGACGATGCCGGACGCCAATCCGCCCTCCTCGGGGCGTGCGGCCGAAATCGCCGTCCCCAGTGAGGGAATGAACGCCAGCGTCATGCCTGCCGCTGCCACCAGCGACGCCGGCAGCACATCGACCCAGAAGTTGCCGGTGGGCCGCACCAACGACATCCACCCCAGCCCGATTCCGAGAACCAGCAACCCTGCCACGATCATCGTCTTGGCTCCGAACCGCTGCATGGCCCTGGGAGCGACAACGATCATGCCGAGCATGACGAGCATTGTCATCGGCAGCAGAGCCGCACCGGCCGGGAAGGCGCTGTAACCGAGCACTTGCTGCAGGTACAGGTTCAGGAAGAACCACATCGGTATCCACGCCGCACCGAGGACCAGCTGAGCGATGTTGGCGGCGGCGAGGTTGGGTGCCTTGAAGATTCCGAGTCGTACCAATGGTTCGCGGCGCTTGGACTGGATCATCACGAAGGCGCCCAACAATGCGGCCGATACCGCGAGCGCAAGCCACGTCTGCCCCGATCCCCAGCCGACGTCGGGTGCCCTGACGATGCCGAAGACTCCGACAGCGAGGCCTGCCGTGACGGCGAGTGCGCCGAGAAGATCGATCGATCCGGTGCGCGCGGCGGCGTTCGGCATCAGGAAGGGCGTGGCGATCAGTGCGATGACGGCGATGGGGATGTTGAGATAGAAGACCCACGGCCAGCTGGCGTATTCGGTGATGACGCCGCCGAGGAACACCCCGGCGGTGCCGCCGGCCGGGGCCGCAGCACCGTAGATGGACAGCGCCTTGGTCATCTCCTTCTGCGTGCTGCCGAACAGCATCATCAACAGGGTGAGGGCCGACGGCGCGATGAGTGCCGCACCGGCGCCCTGGACTGCGCGGCCCGTGAGCTCGACGGCGACGTTGCCGGCGGCACCGGCGACGACGGAACCGGCCAGCAGGATCAGCCAGCCGGCGGTGAACACTCGGCGGGCACCGAACAGATCCGAGAGGCGCCCACCGAGTAGGAGCAGCCCACCGAATGCGATGACGTAGGCGTTGAACACCCACGTCAGGCCCTCCTGGGAGAAGCCCAGATCACTCTGCATCTGGGGAAGAGCGACACCGATGATGGAGGTGTCCATGATGACCATGAACTGCGCGGCGGCTATCAACGCCAACGCCCACCACTTTCGGGTGGATTGTGCTTGCGTGGACATACTGCCCCTTCCTTACCTGTACGGGGTATGGGCGATGAAACGGAAGATCAAGGGCGATCTGGACGATCAAGCCACGGCGAACACTGGCCCGCACGGACGCGAAATGCCCGACAAACAGGCAATACTCGAACATCCTCGATCGGCGCCCACCGCAGGGGCACATCAGATCTCCCGTCGGTGATTGTCTCACCGATCGATACCCTAGGGGGGTATAGTACAAATTGCAATGCGGCCTGCGGCATCGCAGTACGCAACCCCGAGACGCACGACAACCGCAGCCCTTCCGATACGGAAGCTGCCACCGCCCTACCACTTGGAGGACTGATGTTCAGCGAGAGCGGCTACACACTGGAACTGGCAGCGTCGGAGACGACCGTCGGGAGCCGGGTACCCCTGCAGTTCCGGATCGTCGATTCGACCGGAATCCCACTGACCCGGTACACCGACGCCCACGAGAAGCAACTGCATCTGATCGTGGTCGGCCACGACCTGACCGGATTTCAGCACGTGCACCCCGAACTGGATTCGTCCGGAACCTGGCATGTGCCAGTCGATTTCGATCACGCTGGCGACTATCGAATCTTCGCCGACTTCACCCCGGACGGCGGCGACGGAATCACGCTGGGTGCGGACGTGCACGTCGCAGGCACCTACGAGCCGCGGCCATTGCCCCTCGCGACCGCCACTGCGACGGTCGACAGTTACACCGTCTCCCTCGACGGGGCGGCCCACGCAGGCCGAACATCGAAGCTCACGCTCTCGGTCAGCCGCGACAAGCAACCCGTAACGGACCTGCAGCCCTATCTGGGCGCGTACGGCCATCTGGTCGCGTTACACGCCTCCGACCTCACGTATCTCCACGTCCACCCGGACGGCCATCCCGGTGACGGCGTCACGCCGGCTGGGCCCGCAATCAACTTCTACGCCGGCATGCCGAGCGTCGGGGCCTACCGCTTGTTCTTGGACTTCCGACACGAGGGAGTGGTGCGTACCGCCGAGTTCACCGTGACTGCCGACAACGCGACTACACCGGTACCCGAGCAGGCATCCGGTCACCACAGCCACTGACCCGACGACGCCGAATCTGTTCCACAACAACGACGTAGACGAACAACCCCACCGACGAAATGGAAGGCAAGATGTCATCGACAGCCCGACGAGCATGGGCGATAGCCATGCACCCTACTGTTCGCGCAGCAGCACATTGCGCGGCGATGTGCGCATTGATCGCCCTGCAGGACAACGGAAGCCGAAGGGCATCCGCGCACCGAACCGGAACCGGGAACTGCTGTGACGCCACCGGTTGACAGTGGCGCGCCACGCCCTAGTCGTCGGCCGCCTCGAACCGCGCCCGGCGCCGCCGCTTGTTCCGGACGCCGACGACGGCAGCGGCGCCGCCGATCGCCGCCCCGACAATCACGCCCGCCCACGTCGACGACGCGCTGTCGCTGTTCGACACCAGCAGGCGGGCGACAATTCCGGCCGCGCCGATCACGTAGACCGCGACGGCGACTGCCATCCGCGGGCGAGCCATGGTTGCCGTCTCGCGCAGATCGACCTGCCGCCTGCGCGCGAATTCCATTGTGCAGGCCGAGATCGCGATGGAGACCACGAGCAGACCGAGCGCCACCCATGCGCCGACGGCACCGGCCACCCACGGCAGCACTGCCGCGGCGAGCAGCGCCGCCCACAGGAACAGCTGGAACCCGACGGCCGCGGCCTCGTTCCACACGTCACGCTGTCGCTCGTCACTGTAGAACTCGTCGTCCAGGTCTCCCACGACCCGCATGGCGTTCACGAAGACACTCATCGTCACCCCTCCTCGTCCAACGGGAACAGCGTCTCGACACTCGCGTCCAACGCCCGCGCCAGACGCAGCGCGAGATAGACGCTCGGCGCGTAGTCGCCGCCCTCCACCGACACGATGCTCTGACGGCTCACACCGCCCGCACGTGCCAGTTCGGCCTGCGTTATCCCGGCCTGTTTGCGATGCTCGCGCACCCGGTTGCCGCGTGGTGTACCGGTCACAGGAAGAGTAAAAGATGCTTGACACCCAGATGTCAAGCATCCTTGTCACCCCTCGGTCGGCGTGCCCTCGTCGCGCAGTACCTTCGCCGACTCGGCGAACCGCCGGACCTGGGCGTCCTGCCACACGTGGGCCGGGGTGCCGCCGCCGAGGACGCGACTGGCGAGTGTCGGGGACGTTCCGATCGGGACATCGCTGCCGGCGATGACGATGTTGCCGTCACGCTTGCCCTTGAGCATGGCGGGGTCCGCGATGATCGCGGTGTGCTCGAACACCGCGCCGATCGTCGCCGCCTCGGCGCGCGCGCCGCGCAGATCCGGGGTATCGCCGCAGTTCACCACGTAGATGCCGCCCGGGGACAGCACGCGGCGTGCCTGCCTGGTGAACTCGAGCGTGGTGAGCGGCCGAGGCGTGCTGCGCCCGGCGAACACGTCCCGGATGATCAGGTCCCGGCTGTCGTCGGTGAGCGTCTCGGTGACCGCGCGCGCCTCCCCCACCCGAACCCGCAGTAGCGGCGCCCGCGGCAGGTCGAACCACTCGCGGACCAGCACGGCGAGGCGGCCGTCCAACTCGACGACCACCTGACGCGCCTCCGGGTACACGGATGCGAAGCTGCGGGCCAGAGTGCAGGCGCCGCCGCCGAGGTGGAGCACCCGCAGCTTGGTCTGCGAATCCCATTGGGAACGAGACAGTTCGGATATCCACCGCATGTAGTCGAAAGCGAGGGTCTGCGGATCGGCGAGGTCGATGTGCGAACTCGGTTCACCGTTGATCTTCACGATCCAGCTCTGCGGATCGAACGGATCCTCCTCGAGTTCGCACATCCCGGTGTCGATCTCGTAGGCCCCTGCGACGGGTCCTCCCTCGTCACCGCGAGGAGTGCGCCCCTCGGTTCTGCGGCCGCCCCGCTGCCTGCCCATCGACGCCATCCCTGCTGCTCACGTGTGCCGCCACGAACGCGAACACTCGACGACCAGGGTAGCCGGTGCCGGCCGGCCGATCACACCGCGGCGCCGGGCCGGGTCGCCTCGACCACCCCGCCGATCCACGGCAGGACCGCGCCGCGCACCGCCACCGGCTTCGGCAGCAGACCGTTGGCATACAGCAGGTCCGCGGCGCGCTGCTGCTCGTCGAGGAACTCCTCGGTGACCGGACCGATCCCGAGGGGCCGGCCGCGCAGTGCCTCCTCCCAACGGTTCAGATCTGCAGTGCCCCCGCGCCTTTCGGCGTCCTCGACGAAGAACCGTGCCGCTTCACGCGGATTCGCGACGATCCACGCGTCGGATTCCTGCAGCGCGGCGATGACCGCCTCGAGCTCGGCGCGGTGGTTCTCGGCGAAGTCGCGGCGCACGAACCACAGTGACGGATGACTGAACAGCCCGTCGGTGTCGACGAGGGTGTGCAGCCGGGCGGCAGCCTCCACGTCGGCCAGGCCCGGATAGGCGCCCACCCAGGCGTCGAGGTCACCGCGCAGCAGTGCCCCGCCGCCCTCGTTCACATCGACATCCACCGGCACGACATCCGACCACGTCAGGCCCTCGCGGTCGAGGGCGAGCAGCGCGAGCGTGGTCTGCCACGACCCGTGCGCGATCCCGATCCGCTTGCCGCGCAGGTCCGCGGCGGTGCGGATACCGGAGTCGGCGAGGGTCACCAGCCGGCCGTTCTCCACCCGCGGGCCGGAGATGCCGACGTAGACCAGGTCGCGGCCCTGACCGAGGGCGGTGATCGGCGGGGTGAACCCGGTCCCGATGACGTCGTAGCCGCCGTCCTCGAACAGCCAGTCCGAGTGCAGCGTCGGCAACCCGTGCCGGGGATCGACCCGTCGCGTCGAAGGCAGGTCGCGCAGGTCGACCCACTCGACGTCGGGGAGACGGAGTTCGAGCAGGCCGTTGTGGCGCAACGCGAACAGGGAGTTGTTGTTCGGGAATTACCCGACACGGATGGTCACGGAAGTCCTCCTGAAATCGGTTCGGGCTCAGACGAGTCCGCGGCGGCGGGCCTCGTCGAGCAGGCCGCTGCGGCCCCACTGGGCGACGAGGTTGGTCTTGTCGAAGTCGACGGTGCCGCCGACGAGTTCACCGAGCGCCTGGTACTGGGCGCCCTCCTCGAGCAGGACGACGAACTTGGCGAGCTCGAGCAGCCCGTCGCGGCCGATGACGTTGACACCGCCGTTCGCCTCGAAGGTCGCGACGAGGTCCGGGTCGTCGACCAGGCGATCGAGGATGAAGTTGCCCGGTGACTGGCTGCGGTCGATGTGCGGCGGGATGTCCCGGGACAGCGTCAGGCGCTGCGAGGCGGCGTACTTGATCCGCAACGTGCGGTGGGTCTGCGCCCAGCCACCGAGCCACGGCGTGTGCACGTGCACGATGGACGTGATCTCGGGGTGCCGGCGGAAGACCTCGGCGTAGCCGGTGACGAAGCCGGCAGATCCCGTGCCGGAGAGCACCTCGCGAGCAGTCGCAGCGGCAGCGACAGCCACGCCGGCCTGCTGCGCGTCCTCCGGTAGCGGGGCCCCTCGAGCGCCAGGGACTCCGTCACCCTGGTGTCGGCGGCAGGTTGCGCGGTGACCGTCATCGCCGTGCCGCCTGCTTGTCGGCCACCGCGC
The DNA here is from genome assembly GCF_050433545.1 of Rhodococcus sp. BE178. Classification (NCBI taxonomy): domain Bacteria; kingdom Bacillati; phylum Actinomycetota; class Actinomycetes; order Mycobacteriales; family Nocardiaceae; genus Rhodococcus; species Rhodococcus sp. BE178. The sequence continues at coordinate 199,764 of NZ_JBNPXA010000007.1, forward strand.
CCTGCAGGTCGAACGTGAGGTCGGAGGCCGCGATCTGCCGCTGGATGACGCCGTTGTCGTAGAACAGGTCGGCCACGGACTGCAGATCCGCCTCGTCGGCGGCGGTCGGGTAGCGGAAGTCGGTGACCTTGCCGCCGAGCGCGATCGCGTCGTCGAGCCGCTGCCCGGTCAGCGCCCGCGGACCGGCCTGTTCGAAGACGTTCTCGAACGCGGCCGGATTCTCCCGCTGCCGGCGAGTGAGGTCCTGGGTGACCTCGAGGAACTTCTGCACCGCCTCGGGATGTTCCTGCAGCACCGCGGTGCGGCCGGCGATGATCGTGTTATCGACCGAGTCGATGCTGCCCTCGGTGGCGATCTCCTTGGCGCCCTTCACTTTCGCCTCCTGGTAAGGAGCAAGGAAGGAGGCCCACGCATCCACCTGCCCGGTGGAGAACGCGGACGCCGCATCGGTCTGCTGCAGCGGTACCCGCCAGCCCTGCCAGGGGAACGAGCGCGAGCGCGAGAGCAGCTCGGGGCAGACGGCGCATACGGAACATCGAGGACTCCTGGGTTGCAATGGGACGGAAAATCCGTGCGCCGCACTCGGATCGGGGGCGCAACGAGATGGGGTGACAGAGAACAACGTTAGGACCGGACGGTCGCAATGCCACGGGTTGCCGTTTGGCTGAATACAACGCTTGACACACCGGGTGATTCGTGCCGATCGAACGTCCGAAAGGTTCACAAGGCAGGTGGTCGGGTTTAGACTCGGCTGCGAGTGGTAACCCGATCCCCGACGACTGCAGCCCCACTGCGACTGCGAATCCGACGATGGGCGTTCGATGGAACAGACAGGGAACACCTCGCACAACGGTCACAGATCCGGCAACGGCCGAATGTCGTTCGCCGACGGAGCCGTGCGGACCGTCTCCGGGATCGCGGAGGCGACCACCGCCTCGATCGGCGCGGTCGGCGGCGCGGCTGTCGGGACCGTCGTCGGGGGCGTCCGGGGCGCGGTCGGCGGAATGGCCGACGGGATGCGCAGAGGCGTCGAAACTGGGAGCCACTCCACACCGGCCGCCGTACTGACCATGGCCGCCGCGGGCGCGGTGGGGCTCGTCGAATGGCCGGTGGTCCTGACCGTCGGGGGCGCCGCGCTCGTGTTGAGGCAACTCCACGAGCGCGGCGCGCACCCGGAGGCTGCGATGGCCGCCGCCCCCGCGAGCGCGCCCGCCAAGCCCACCCGAGCGGGTCCCGACCGCACCGCGAACACCAAGAAGGCAACTGCGAAGAAGACGACGAAGAAGAGCACGACCTCCCGGCCACGGGGGCGTACCACTCGGTGAGGATCGCGGGGGTCGGGGCACTACTGGGGCAGGCACGCGCACTGCCCCGCCGGAGCCTGGACACGGCACTGACGACGGCGGTCGTCGGCACCGCCGCGACCGCGGGTGTGCTGACCGCGCTGCTCGCGCCTCGACAGGCCGACTCCCCCGGCACCGATCGTCCACCGCCGCCGGCCTGGGACGATGCCGTGCTCCGCGCCCGTGTGGCCGCGCTCGCCGCCCACTCCGTCGGGTTCGGATTCGCGACGGCGGGACGGATCCTGACGTTGCCGCGGCTACCCCTCGCGCTGGCCGCGCCGGTGACGGTCCTCGACTACCAACCGCGGCTGCGCCGGCTCCTGGAGGCCGGGCTCGGTCGCGTCGGCACCGACCTGGTCCTGTCGACCGCGACGGCCGCCGGCTTCGCGGCCGCGCAGGCGCCGGCCCCTCTCGCGGTCGAGGCGCTGCTGCGGGCGTCGGTGGTGGGCGAGGTGGTCGCCAACCGGCGCGCGTGGCAGCGCAGTCCCCTCCCCCGGAGCACGCCCGCCGACACCGCTCCCCCCAGCGGCGCGGTCGATCGCCATCTCGAGCGGGCCGCGTGGGTGCAGCTCGCGGGCTCGGTGGCCGTCGGTGCCGCCACCGGCAGTCTCCGCACGGCAGGGACGACGGCTCTGGTGACGGCCCCGAAGGCGGCCCGCACCGCACGTGAGTCATTCGCGAGCGCGCTCGGTCGCGGACTGGTCACCGATCACCGCGTGCTGTGCCGCGGCCCTGACGTGCTGCGTCGGATCGACTGCGTGACCGCGCTGGTCGTCGACCCGCGTGCGCTGTTGACCACCGATCTGCGGGTGAGCCGGATCCGGGGCGTTGCCGAGGACCGTCGGGCGCGCGTCTGGGACGTGGCCCGCACCGCCGTCGACGACGGAGTGCTCGGGCAGGGGTGGCATCGACTCGCGGAACTGTCGGAGGTGTCGGACCTCGCCGACGACCCCGACGCCGCGGTGCTGGTCGCGCCCGTTCGCGATCCCCTGGCCGGTGGCCTGCTCGAACAGATTCGGCGGTCCGCCATGACCGTCCACTCGATCGACGACGATGCCCTCGGAACCCTGCGCTCGGCGTTCGACGAGCTCCGGAAGCCCACCGGCGCAGTCGATTCCGACCTCCTGGAGATGGCACTGAACCTGCGGGACGGTGGCGCGTCGGTGGCGGTTCTCGCCGCGGACTGTCCGCGGGCACTCGCGACCGCGGACGTCGGGATCGGGCTCGTGCGCAGCGGCGCCCCGCCGCCCACCGACTGCGATCTCCTCATCCCCGACCTGGCGGCCGCATGGCGGGTGGTGCGCGCCGTCCCGGCGGCCCGGACCGCCAGTCGCCGCGGTATCGAGATTGCCACCGGCGCTTCACTTCTCGGATCGCTCCTGATGCTACCCGGGACGCACGGCCGCGGCCCGGGGCCCGTCAGCGCCGGGGCCGGCGCCGCACTGTGGACCGGCCACCGGCTGGCTCGACAGGTTCTGCGCGCCGCTACACCCCTGCCGGATCCACAGCACGACTGGCATTCGATGCCTGTCGACCGCGTCCGCGCCATGCTCGGCACGCCCGGACCGCGGTCGGAGACGGCCGGGGCGGGCCGCCTGATGGCGACGGCGACCTGGATGCGGCGCCCCGTGGAGGCCACCTGGGATTTCGGGCGCTCGCTGCGGACCGAGCTGTCCGACCCGCTGACGCCGATCCTCGCCACGGGCTCGGCCGCGAGTGCCGTGCTCGGCTCCCCCGTCGACGCGATCCTCGTCGGATCCGTCCTCGTCGGCAACGCCGCACTGTCCGCCGTCCAGCGCCTGCACGCGGAGCGGCTGCTGCGGCGGCTCCTCGCGGTGCAGGACACCCCGGCTCGCGTGGTCGGCGGCGGACAGGGCGGACACGAGGCCGTGGCCGCCGGACTGCTTCGCGCGGGCGAGGTGATCGAGGTACGGCCGGGTGAGGTGGTGCCTGCCGACGGCCGCCTGATCGAGGCGGACGGCGTCGAGGTGGACGAGTCCTCCCTGACCGGGGAATCCCTGCCGGTCGACAAGCAGACCGATGCGACGCCGGGTGTCCCCCTCGCCGAACGCAGTTGCATGCTCTACTCGGGCACCACCGTCCTGACCGGCACGGCGACCGCCGTGGTGACCGCCGTCGGCGCCGCCACCGAGACGGGCCGCGCATCCGCGCTGTCGCCGACACCGGTCGGCCGGACAGGGCTGCAGGCCCAGCTGGGCGAGTTGACCCGGCGGGTTCTGCCGGTCAGCGTCGGCGGTGGTGCGCTGGTCACCCTCACCTCGATGCTGCGCGGCGGTGGACTCCAGGCCGCGATCACGAGCGGCGTCGCCGTGGCGGTGGCGGCCGTGCCCGAGGGCCTGCCCCTCGTCGCGACCCTCGCCCAGCAAGCGGCTGCGCGCCGGCTCACGCATTCGTCGGCGCTGGTGCGCGCGCCCCGTTCGGTCGAGGCACTCGGCCGGGTCGACGTCGTGTGCTTCGACAAGACGGGCACGCTCAGCGAGGACCGCCTGCAGGTCACCGCGGTCCGGCCCCTCGGCTCGCACGACCACGACGACGTCGTCGACGCCGCAGCCCGCACATCGATCACCGCGGACGGGAAGGCGGCCGCGCACGCCACCGACCGCGCCGTGGTGGAGGCCAGGGCGAGGTCGGGCAGCGTCCACACCGCCGACGTGCTGCTTCCGTTCCGGTCCGGCCGCCCGTACGCCGCCGCGATCACCGGCACCGACCTGGTGGTCAAGGGCGCACCCGAGGTGATGCTGGCCGCCTGCACCGGCACCTCACCCGCACCGCTCGAGACGATCGTCGACGAGGTGCAGACGATGGCCGAGCAGGGCCTGCGCGTGATCGCGGTGGCCCGCCGCACCCTCACTGCGGACCAGGCGGCGCGGGCCGCGGACGATCCCGACGCGATCGAATCCCTGTGCCGCCGGGGGCTGGAGCCGCTCGGCCTGCTGGGGCTGTCCGACACCGCCCGACCCGAGGCCGCCGGGCTGCTCCCCGCCCTCGAGGAGCGGGACGTCTCGGTGCGGCTGATCACCGGCGATCATCCCGTCACCGCCGCCGCGATCGCCCGGGACCTGGGCCTCGAACTCGACGCGGGCGACGTGCTGACCGGCACCGAATGGGAGGCGCTGTCGCACCGGCGGCAGGAGACCGCGGTGCGCGAGCGCCAGGTGTTCGCGCGGATGTCGCCGGAGCAGAAGGTACAGATCGTGCAGACCCTCGAACGCACCGGGCACGTCTGCGCGATGGTCGGGGACGGCGCCAACGACGCCGCCGCGATCCGGGCCGCGAGCATCGGGATCGGCGTCGCGTCGCACGGCAGCCACCCGGCCCGCAGCGCGGCCGACATCCTGCTGCTCGACGGCCACGTCGACGCGATCCTGGACGCGATCGACGAGGGCCGGCAGCTGTGGCAGCGGGTGCAGTCGGCGGTGTCGGTGCTGCTCGGCGGCAACGCCGGCGAGGTTGCGTTCGCACTGATCGGGAGCGCGATCAGCGGGCGTGCCCCCCTCAACGCGAGACAACTGCTGCTGGTCAATCTGCTCACCGACGCGCTACCGGCGGCGGCGCTCGCGGTGAGCCCACCCAACCCGGACCGCGCCTACGACGGCCGCGGGCCGGACACGGCCGCACTATGGCGGACGGTCGCCGTGCGGGGCGCGGCGACCGCCGCCGGTGCGGGCGTCGCGTGGGGTCTGGCCTCGGTCACCGGGCGCCCGCGCAGGGCGTCGACGGTGGGACTCGTCGCGCTCGTCGGGGCCCAGCTGGGGCAGACGCTGATCGATTCCCGCAGCCCGCTGGTCGTGGCGACGGCCGTGGGCTCGCTGGCGGTGCTCGGCGCGGTGGTCACCACGCCCGGGGTCAGCCAGTTCCTCGGTTGCACCCCAATCGGCCCCGTCGGATGGACTCAGGCCCTCGGGTCCGCCGCCGGTGCCACCGCGGCCGCCGCGGTGGCACCCCGGGTACTCACGTGGTGGCAGGCCCGCAGCACCGCGCCGGATCAGTCGACGATCAGCACTCCGGCGCGCAGCAGCACGGCGTACGTGTGGCGCAGCGGCGGGGTCAGAACTGCGGCGACGGCACCGGTCAACGGATCGGTCCGCGAGGGAGCGAGAGCCGATGCGAACGCAGACAGTGCAGGTAACGAAACGATCACGGCTCCCACGATGGCGGCCGTAGGTGTCCGGCAGGTGAACGACGAGGATGGGCAGGGCGAACGATGACCGAAACAACCATGGACCTGCAGCACCGACTCGATTCGCACCAGGCCGCGCTCGAACAGATCGACCAGGGCTCGCGCTTCGCGATCCGGCTCCCGCTCGTCGGGGACATCGGGGTGCCCCGGCCCGAACAGCTGGCGTATTTCGCCGCCCTCGGGCTGCTCGCGGCGTTCGAGCTGATCGACTGGCCCGTGGCTCTCGCGATCGCCGCCGGGCACGCGCTGGCCGCCGATCAGCACCACCGCGCGCTGCAGGAGGTCGGCGAGGCGCTCGAGAGCGCCTGATCAGGAGCGCAGGTGGGCGAGCACCGCGAGCACCCGCCGGTGTCCGGTATCCGACGCTGACAGTCCGAGCTTCGCGAAGATGTTGCCGATGTGCTTGCTCACCGCGGTGTCGCTGACCACGAGTTTGCGGGCGATGTCCGCGTTGCCGAGCCCCTCGGCCATCAGTCCCAACACCTCCGATTCGCGCGGGGTGAGGGTGCGGATGGGATCGTCGGCGCGGCGCCGGCTCATGAGCTGCGAGATCACCTCGGGATCCATCACCGTCCCGCCGTCGACCACCCGGCGCAGCGCGTCGACGAACTCCTCGACCTTGCCGACCCGCTCCTTGAGCAGGTAGCCGACGCCGGACGCGCCACCGGACAGCAGCTCCCCCGCGTACCGGTCCTCGACGTACGCCGAGAGCACCAGGACCGGGAATCCGGGCCGACGCCGCCGCGCCTCGATCGCCGCCTTCAGGCCCTCGTTGGTGAACGTCGGCGGCATGCGCACGTCCAGCACGGCACCGTCCGGCGGATCCGCCTCGAACGCCGCGAGGAACTTCTCGGCGTCGTCGACCGCAGCCGTCACCTCGATCCCGACGCTGCGCAGCAGGAGCGCGAGCCCCTCCCGGAGCAGGGCGTCGTCCTCGGCGATCAGAATCCGCACGGCAGTGTCACCTCGAGTCTCGTCGGCCCGCCGAGCGGGCTCTGCACGGTCATAGTTCCCTCGAACGCTGCCACGCGGCGCCGGATCCCGGCCAATCCGCTGCCCGCGGTCTCCACCGCACCGCCGTGCCCGTCGTCGAGGACGTCGATCACCATGGTCGCCCCCGCCGCGGCGTCGCGGGTGCCGATCGTGAGCCGCACGCGCTCGGCACCGCTGTGCTTGACGACGTTGGTGAGGGCCTCGGCGACGACGAAGTACGCGGCCGCCTCCACCGCGGCGGGCGCCCGGCGCAGGCCGTCGACGTCGAGCACGCACGGCACCGTGCAGCGTCCCGCCAGCGCCGACACGGCACCGCCCAGCCCCAGCTCGTCGAGGATCGGCGGATAGATGTCGTGGACCAGCGTCCGCAGCTCCGACAGCGCGTCCGACGCGGCGTCCTGCGCCCGAAGCAGCTGCGGCAGAGCCTGATCCGGGTCCACCCGCAGCGAGCGTTCGGCGAGACCGAGCATCATCACCACCGCGACCAACCGATTCTGGGCACCGTCGTGCAGGTCCCGTTCGATCCGCCGCAACTCCGCGGCGTGCGCGTCGAGGGCGGCGGCACGGCTCGCGGTCAGGGCCGAGACCCGTTCGGACAGTTCGGTTTCCCGCCGCGGCGCGAGCAGCCGGGACGCGAGCCCGCTGATGCCCCGGGCCATCGCGGGGATCATCCACCACCCCAGCAGCACGTAGCCGACGGCGACGAGCGGCATCGGCGCCGCACCCCACCACGACGTGACCGGATAGATGCTGCTCACCGGCTCGTCGGGCGGCAGCGCCCACCAGTAGAACGGGATCGCCAGCGAATTCAGCGCCGCCACCGGCAGTCCTATCGCCAGCAGACCCGCCGTGAGCGCCGCGATCGAGTGCACGGCGACCCACGCAAAGTCGCGTCGCGTGGACTGTGCGGTCAGCAGCCGCCGTAGATCGTCGAAGCCCGGATGGTCCGTGATCTGTGGATACCGCTCGCCCACCACGGTCCCCGTGTACCGCCCGGCCCGCACCCGCGCCCCGCCCGCCCACCACCGCAGCGCACGCACGTACGCGGGCACCGCGAGCCAGCCGACGATCAGGATCAGCATCGCCCCGATCATCAGCCCGACCACGAGGAAGCAGAGCGAGACGACGGCGGCGCCGGCCTCGACCACGAGGAAGCGGACGGCGCGCCACCGCTCGTTCAGGCGTTCGGTCCACTGCACTGCTCCAGCATGCCGCACGACCGGGCCGCTGTCGGTATAGCCCGCTACACCATCGATCGGGTACCGCACGGGATGGTTCGCTCACGCCACCGTCCATAGCGTTTCGGGCATGTCCTCCTTCACCGCAACGCCCCCGCTCATCGAGAGCCCGCCTCGGGCCGCCGTCCGACTCGACGCCGTCACCAAGTCGTACGGCTCCGGCCGGGCCGAGGTCACCGCGCTCGACAACGTCAGCCTCACACTCGCGCCCGGCAGCTTCACCGCCGTCATGGGGCCGTCCGGCTCGGGCAAGAGCACATTCCTGCACTGCGCCGCCGGGCTGGATCAGCCGACTCGGGGTTCGGTATGGCTGGGCGACACCGAGCTCAGCTCACTCAAGCCCAAGGCCCGCACGGTGTTCCGGCGCGACCACATCGGTTTCGTGTTCCAGGCCTACAACCTCATGTCGGCGCTGACGGTGGAGCAGAACGTGACGCTGCCGCTGCTGCTGGCCGGCCGCGTCGCCGACCGGGCGCACCTCGACTACGTCCTGAACGCGGTCGGGCTCGACGGCAAGCGCGACCGTCGCCCGGCCGAGATGTCGGGCGGCCAACAGCAGCGCGTCGCGATCGCCCGCGCGCTCATCACGCAGCCCCACGCAGTGTTCGCGGACGAGCCCACCGGAGCACTCGACAGCCGCACCGGCCGCCAGGTGCTCGACCTGTTGCGCCGCACCACCACCGAACTGGGGCAGACCATCGTCATGGTGACCCACGATCCGGTCGCTGCCGCGCACGCCGACCGGGTGTTGTTCCTCGCCGACGGACGCCTCGTCGGCCGGATGGAGTCCCCCACCGCCGCCGCGGTCGCCGACCACATGACGCACCTCGGGGAGTGGTGACGATGCACAGGTCGAGATTGCGGGCCCTCGCCCGCGCCAACATCCGCGCACAACGCGGCGGCTTCGCGGCGATGTTCGTCGCGGTGTTCTGCGCGGCACTGCTCACGTGCGCGCTCGGGGTGCTGTTCGAGTCCGGGATCCGCGGCGGCGTCACCCCGCACCGGTACGCCGGGGCCGACGTCGTCGTCGGTGCGCCCCAGGCACTCGAGGTGAAGGAGGACATCGACCAGCCGTTCGCCGAGCGTGCACTGTTGCCGGCCGCGGCCGTCGACGAGTTGGCCGCGCTCCCGGGCGTGCGTACCGCGGTGGGCGATGTGAGCGTGCCACTGACCACCGACGACGGCACGCTGCTCGACGGTCACGGCTGGGGATCGGCCGTCCTCGCGCCGTATTCCCTCACCGCCGGACGCGCCCCCGCGTCCGCGACGGAGGCGGTCGTCACCGGTGGCGCGGCCCCGGGCGATCGGATCACGTTGCGGCACGGCGGCATCGGTGACACCTACACCGTCGTGGGCGTGGCGGCCGCGCCGACGTCCGAACCGACCGAACGCCCGGCGGCGGTGTTCCTCTCCGACGCCCGGGCGCAGGAACTGTGGCCGCACGCCGATCGCGTCGCAACGGTGGGGCTGCTCGCCGAGCAGGGGTTCGACGCATCGTCACTGGCCGCCCGCGCCCGCGGCGCGCTCGCCGACGGCGATGTGCGCACCTACACCGGCGACGCCCGCGGCGACGTCGAGTACCTGGACGCGGGCGCGGCCCGCAGCGAACTGATCATGCTGTGCGGGTCGTTCGCCGGCCTGGCGATCCTGATCGCGATGTTCGTGGTCGCGAGCACGCTGTCGCTGTCGATCCAGCAGCGCCGCCGCGAGTTCGCGTTGCTGCGCGCGATGGGCGCGACCCCCGGCCAGATCCACCGCCTGGTCGGCAGCGAGGTACTGCTGGTGGCCGGGCTCGCCGCGGTGCTCGGCGTGTGGCCGGGGTTCGCCGTCGCCGGCATGCTGCGGGCGCAGTTCACCGAGGCCGGGGTGCTCCCGTCGGACTTCGCGCTGGCGTACGGACCGCTGCCGGCCGTGGTGGGCGTGCTACTGGCCGTCGGCACCGCGCGGATCGCGGCCGCGATCGCCGCCCGCCGTCCGGCCCGGCTCGATCCCACCGAGGCGCTGCGCGAGTCCGCGGTCGAACCCGCCACCATCGGGCGCGGCCGGCTCGTGACCGGACTCGTGTTCGCCGCCGGCGGTCTGGCGACGTCGCTGCTGCCCGCCGTCCTGCCGGGTCAGGCCGCTCTCGCCGGCGCGGGGAGTTCGGCTGTGCTGCTGGTGATCTCGGCGGCACTCCTCGGCCCCGCCCTGGTATCGACCGCGATCGCCCGCTTCGGCGGACCGATGCGACGCAGTTCGTCACCGGCCCTCGTCCTCGCGGCCGCCAACACCGGAGCGCGGGCGCGGCGGCTGGCCGCGGCGATCACCCCGCTGGCCCTGGCCATCGCGATCGGGTCGGTGCAGCTGTTCACCCAGAGCACCATCTCCGCGGCGGCCGACGACCAGTCCCGCAGCGGCATCACCGCCGACCTCGTCGTGAGCGGTGCCGCGGGGCTGGCGCCGGAACTGGTCGACGCCATCGCCGCCGAACCGGCTGTGCGCGCGGCAAATCCGATCACCCGCAGTCAGGCACTGTTCACCAGCGCCGACAGCGAGGCCCCCACCACCGAGCCCCACGCGGTGCAGGGCATCGATCCCGCCACCACGTCGTCGACGCTCGATCTCGATGTGCGCGAAGGTGATCTGGGACAGCTGCGGGACGGCACCGTCGCGCTCAGTCTCGACGCCGCCTTCGACATGGCCGCCGGCGTGGGCGAGGTGGTGCCGCTGCGACTCGGCGACGGGACGCTGATCACCCCGACCGTCGTGGCGACGTACGGCCGCGGTCTCGGATTCGGTGATGTCACGCTGCCGGCCGCGCAGGTTCGGGAGCACACCACCGCGGGCACCGCCGACGTCGTCCTGGTCACCGCGGAGCCCGGTCGGGTCGACGAACTTCGTCAGGCGCTGCAGATGACGCCCCGGATCGCCGTCGCGGACCGCGCCGAGTTCGCCGCCGCCGGTCAGGACCAGCGGCGCACCCAGTCGTGGGTGAGCATCGTGGCCCTGGCGGTCCTGCTCGGCTACCTCGCGGTCGCCGTCGTCAACACGCTCGTGCTGGCGACCGCCGAACGCGGCCGGGAGTTCGCGCTGCTGCGCCTGGTCGGCGCGAGCAAGCGGCAGGTGCACCGGATGATGCGGACGGAGTCGGTGATCGTGGTGTCGGTCGCCGCGGTGGTCGGCACGCTCATCGCGATCCCCCCGCTCGCCGGCATCGCGGCGGCCGTATCGGGTACGCCGATCCCGAGTGTCTCCCCCGTCGTCTACGGCGGCATCATCGCGGTCACCGTCCTGCTGGGGCTGTGCGCGATCGCGCTTCCGACGCGGACCGCGCTGCGCCAGGACCCGGTCGAGGCCATCGGCACCCGCGAGTAGCGACGTGGTGCGGCCGGGGCTGGTGCCGCTTGAAAAACCGTTCGCGCGGTCCCCGGCCGCACTGTTAGCTTCGAACCACCCCACCCCCGCAAGCAGAGGCCTGCCGACGTGACCGCCCCGAACGTGACCACCACCCGACGATTCGGGCCGTTGATTCTGCTCAACATCGCAACGCTGCTGTCGGCGACCGGCAACGGCATCGTCATCGTCGCGCTGCCGTGGCTGGTGCTCGAGCAGACCGGCCGGGCCACCGACGCCGCGATCGTGGCGGGCGCGGCAACCGTTCCGCTGCTGCTGGCGAGCCTGTTCTCGGGCACCGTCGTCGACCGGTTCGGCCGCCGCCCCACGTCGCTGGTGTCGGACGCACTCTCCGCACTGTCGGTGGCCGCGATCCCGGTCGTCGCGGGCACCATCGGTCTGTCGGTGCCGGTGCTCGCGCTGCTGGCCGCGCTCGGTGCGACGTTCGACCCGGCCGGGATCTCGGCGCGCGAATCGATGCTGCCGGCCGCGACGAGGGCGGCGGGATGGAAACTCGACCGCGTCAACAGCCTGTACGAGGCCAACTACAACGTCGCCTACCTCGTCGGTCCCGGCATCGGCGGTGTCCTGATCGCGCTGGTCGGCCCGGAGAGCACCCTGTGGGTCACCGCGGTCTGCTTCGTCCTGTCGATCGTGACGATCGCGTTCCTGCGCCTCGAGCACGCCGGCCGCCCCGACCACGCCACCCGGCCTGCGTCGATGTGGACGGGCACGCTCGAGGGGCTGCGGTTCGTGTGGAACGACCGCCTGCTGCGCACGCTCGCACTGGTCGACATGGTGATCGTGGCGCTGTATCTGCCGATCGAGTCGGTGTTGTTCCCCAAGTACTTCACCGATCAGGGCCAGCCCGCCCAATTGGGTTGGGTGTTGATGGCGATGAGCATCGGCGGACTGGTCGGCGCTCTCGCCTACGGGGCGCTCGCGCCGTACCTGAAACGCCGGAACCTGATGCTGATCGCGGTCAGCGGCCTCGGATTGTCGATGCTCGGCATGGCGTTCCTGCCACCGCTGTGGGTGCTGCTGGGCCTGTCCGTCGTGATCGGCCTGGTGTACGGGCCGGTGGGTCCGATCGCCAACTGGGCCATGCAGACCCGCAGTCCCGAGCACATGCGTGGCCGCGTCGTCGGAGTGATGACCTCCACCGCGTACGCCGCCGGGCCGCTCGGCTTCCTGTTGGCCGGCCCGCTGATCGATCAGGTCGGCGTCCAGACCACGTTCTTCGTCCTGGCGGTACCGGTGCTCGCGGTGGCGCTCGTGTGCTTCACGCTGCCGGTCCTGCGTGAGTTGGACGCCGACCGGCAGCCTCCGACGGTGGAGCTAGGATCGCGCCCATGACCTCCTTCGACGCCGCCGTCGTCGCCGCCGTGACCGGCCACATGAACGGCGACCACGCCGCCGACAACCTGATGATCGTCCGCGCGTTCGCGGAACCCGCCGCCACCGGTGCCCGCATGACCGGGCTGGACACCGAGGCCGGCGAATGGTCCGCCGACGTCGACGGCACCGAGCGCACCGTGCGGGTGCCCTGGGTCGGCACGGTCACCGACCGCGCCTCGATCCGCACCGAGGTGGTCGCGCTGTACCAGGCTGCGTGCGAGAAGCTGGGCGTCGAACCGGATTCTCACTGATCGATAGCACGGTAATTCGTCACGGTGATTTCTGCGTTCGTAATCTGCAGTCGCTCAAAGGAGAGCGTCGGAAACTGGCATCTTCCTGCCAGATCGCCAGACGCCGGCCGATGCGGAAGTAGAACGGGGTCAGTTGCAATTCCCACCGAGGAGCTGGCGTGGATTTCACCCCGAACGACGTTCATCGAGATATAGCCGAGCTGACGAACGAGGTGCTGGAGAAGACCAGCCCTCTGAGCCGAGTCGACCTGGATCCGCAGCTCGGCTACGACCCGCGGGTGTGGGCCTCGCTCGCCAACGTCGGTCTGCTGTCGTTGGCACTTCCGGTAGACCTCGGTGGTGACGGATTGGGTGCCGCCGAGGTGGCTGCCGTCTTACATGAAGTCTCAGCCCACGGTGCTCGTGTTCCCGCCTTCGCAGCTCTCGCGCTCGGAGTACTGCCCCTCGCCACCCACGGCACCGTTGCGCAGCGGGCCGAATTGTTGCCGGCCCTGGCCACCGGCGACAGCCTGATCACCGGAGCCCCGAGCGAACTGAGCGATCCCCTGACCGACACACCCCGGACCACGGCGATCCGCACCACCCGCGGTTGGGAACTCGATGGGCTGAAGATCGCGGTACCATTCGCCGCACAAGCCACACGAGTGCTGATACCGGCCACAACCCCCGACGGCACTGCAGTGTTCCTCGTCGACCCGGCAGCCCATGGCGTCGAGCTCGTACCGACTCCCACTGCATCCGGACAACCCGACTACACGATTCGATTGTCCGGTGTGCAGGTCGATGATTCGGCGGTACTGGGCAACGACTTCAGCGGAGCCTCCGTGGCCTCGCTGCGTACCTTCGCTCTTGTAGGCGCGGTCGCGATCGGAGACGGTGCACTGACCGGCGCGCTCACATTGACCACCAGGCACGTCCGGACACGCCATCAGTTCGGCAAGCCACTCGCCAGCTTCCAAGCTGTATCGCAGCAGATCGCCGATGTGTACATTGCCGCGCGCACCATGCATCTGGCGGCCTCGGCCGGCGCATGGCGCGTCACCGCCGGTTTGAGTTCCGATCAGAGCCTCGCACTCGCTTGTCACTGGTTGACCTCCGAGGCGCTGAGCGCCCTTCGGACTTGTCACCACCTGCATGGAGGGATGGGGGCAGACATCACCTACCCCCTGCATAGGCACTACTCCACGCTCAAGGATCTGAGCCGATTCTTGGGCGGGTCGGAACATACGCGCCACGTCCTCGGGTTGGACACGGATAGCGAGCGAGAGCCCGCGGAGAAGGCCACAGCCCAGGGAACGTTCATCGAACTCACACCACCTCAGCGCGCGTTGCAGGACGAGTTGCGCCGCTACTTCCAGCAGTTGATGACTCCCGATGAGCGGGCAACGACACTTGTCGACCGGCACGGCCCCGTCTACCGAGACGTGGTCCGTCGGATGGGTCGCGACGGCTGGCTCGGAGTCGGCTGGCCAAAGGAATTCGGCGGTCGCGGCTTCGGTTCGATCGAGCAACACATCTTCGTCAACGAGGCTCACCGCGCCGACGTTCAACTACCGTCTGTCACATTGCAGACCGTCGGGCCGACGCTGCAGGCGTTCGGGACCGACGAGCAGAAGGCGTTCTTCCTGCCCAAGATCTTGTCCGGCGATCTCCACTTTGCAATCGGATACTCCGAACCCGACTACGGGACCGATCTCGCGTCACTTCGCACCACCGCGGTTCGAGTGGGCGACCACTACGTCGTCAACGGCCAGAAGACGTTCACCACGGGAGGCCATGCGGCTGACTACATCTGGCTCGCGGTTCGAACCGATCCCGACGCGCCCAAGCACAAAGGCATCTCGATACTCATCGTCGACACACGCGATCCGGGCTTCACCTGGACACCGATCATCACTGCCGATGGTGCACACCACGTCGATGTGACGTATTACTCCGACGTTCGTGTTCCAGCGCAAATGATTGTCGGCGAGGAGAATCAGGGGTGGCAATTGATCGTCACACAGCTCAACTACGAACGGGTGATGCTCGGTCCCGCGGGAAGGATCGGTGGACTGTTCGACCAGGTCCACGCTTGGGCCGCCCAACACGACCGGCTCGACATTCCGGACGTGCGTTCGGCATTGATCGAGACTCGGGCCACCGAGCGGATCAATGAGCTACTGAACTGGCAGGTCGCCGCCGCGGAGGCGAACGCACCGATCGGTGCGGCCGATGCTTCGGCGACGAAAGTGTTCGGGTCCGAGCGAATTCAGCGACTCTACGAGCAGCTCGAGCAGATCGTTGCCCTGCATGGGGATCTCGCCGATCCGGCGACAGCAGAGTTGGCAACCTGGCTTGACGTCCAGGCGAAGCGCAATCTGGTTCTGACCTTCGGCGGCGGGGTGAACGAGGTCCAGCGCGAGTTGATCGCGGTGAATGGGCTAGGCCTGCCACGGGTGCCGCGCTGAGGCCGATCACGAACACACGCTCTACGTCCGACTGGGGTCGAAAGCGGTTGCGCCCGATGACAGAAGACCGAGTTCGGCCGCTCGGGCTCCGATTTGAAATCGGGTGGTGACGCCGAGCCTGACCATGATGTCGGCGACATGTCGACGATAAGTACGCAGCGACACCAACAGCCGGCGCGCCGCTACTTCGTCTTTGAGACCCAGGTTGAGCGCACGCAATACGGCCAGTGACATTTCGTCGAACCCCTCGCGACGCAAGCCCAGATGCGCCGACAACCTAGGCGCCGAGGCCCAAATGAGAGTTGCGAACTGGTGAATCGCCCTGAGCAGATCCGGATCGCTGATCACGAACCCATAGGGGTGCTGTCGACCTCCATCGCCCCAGATTGCCGCAATCTTCCTGTCGACGATGACCATGTTGTGAAAGTCGGCATTGGCCACCTTGATCTGCGCTTCGAGCGTGGTCTGTTGAACCAGCGACCGATGGTCACGTGTTTCGGCATAACCCGGCGAGTACAGCAGCCGAATCTGCTTGCCTGCTTCCAGATGCTCCGAGACGAGCTGATGACTCGCCTGGTAGCTGGGTTTCATTCGTAGGGGGCAGGCCACTGCCAGAACGGCTTCCTCACGGACACGCTGAAGTAGATGCTGCAGGTTGCGTTCCCAACGGTCGTCCGGACAGATGCGAATGAAGTCACCCTTCCTCCGCGTGTCGTGTTCGACGATCGCGCGATCGAGCAATCTGCGCGACTCAGCGAGTAACCAACTGACGTCAACCTGCGTCTCACCCGCTCCGCGATTCTCTGTATGGAAAGAACCAATCATGCCGTCGTGCGTCATTTCCCCACCCCCGGAATTCGCGCGGATCGCCCCAGTTGACAGAGTGCGATCCACCCGAGACGAAGTCAACGCAAGTGATACGCCTCACAGGCGAACCTTCGCGCTGGTAATTCGCTGCCAAGAGATCGGCATCTTCCTGCCCCGCACAAGCCTTCACCAATACCTGCAACCTGTCCTAGTTTTGGTCTCGAAAGCCGCATCACCGGTTTGGCCGTGGTGCATGCGGAGACCAATCAACGGAGGAGCCGAGGGTCCGATGCACATAAGCTTCACCGAAGAGCAGGGGCAGTTGCGTAAGCAACTTCGTGGGTACTTTTCCGAACTCATGACCGCCGAACTGCGGGAGGCCCTGGCCGGACCGGGCGGTGAATACGGTGATGCGAGCGCCTACAAGGAGGTTGTTCGCCGGCTGGGACAGGACGGGTGGCTGACGGTCGGCTGGCCGGAAGAGTTCGGCGGTCGGGACCGCCCGATGCTGGATCAACTGATCTTCACCGATGAGGCTGCCGCGGCCGGGGTCCCCTTCCCATTCCTGACGGTGAACACCGTAGGTCCGACCATCATGCGATTCGGAACCGACGAGCAGAAGGCGTTCTTCCTTCCAAAGATCGCGAAGGGCGAATTGCACTTTTCGATTGGATATTCCGAGCCGGAGGCCGGCACCGACTTGGCATCGTTGCGGACCACGGCCCGTCAGGACGGAGACAGTTACGTCATCAATGGCGAGAAGGCCTGGACCAGCCTGATCGAGTACGCCGACTATGTGTGGCTGGCGGCACGTACCGATCAGGAGGCCACCAAGCATCGCGGGCTGTCGATCTTGATCGTCCCTGCCTCGGCGGAGGGCTTCTCCTGGACGAAGATTCATACTATGGCGGGACCGGGAACGAGCGCGACCTTCTACTCCGACGTGCGGGTGCCCGCGTCCAACGTCGTCGGCGACCTACACGGCGGCTGGCCGTTGATCACCAATCAGCTCAACCACGAGCGAGTGGCGCTGACATCGGCCGCTCCCCTTCAGGAATCGCTGCGCCAGGTATTGGAGTGGGCACGCCACACCAAACGTGCCGACGGCTCGCGGGTGATCGATGCGGAGTGGGCACAACTGCATCTGGCGCGTGTTCACGCACACGTCGAGTACCTCAAGCTTCGCAACTGGCGAATCGCATGGGCAGCCGACTCTGGCGAACTCGGACCCGCGGAGGCCTCGGCGACAAAGATATTCGGTACAGAACTCGCAACCGAGGCATACCGGCTACTCATGGAGGTATTGGGCGACTCCGCGATCGTGCGGACGAACTCCCCTGCGGCGTTGCTGCGTGGCCGGATCGAACGGTTCCACCGCTCGTCGCTCATCCTGACTTTCGGCGGCGGCACGAATGAAGTCCAGCGCGACATCATCGCCAAAGCTGCGCTCGGACTCCCCATCACTCGCTGACCTACTCGAGGAGTGTGATACCCATGGACTTCAGTCTCACCGAAGCGCAGAACGACCTGTCGCGTCTGACTCGTGACCTGCTGACGAGTTCAGCCACCACAAGTGCCGTCGACCGCAACAGTTTCGACCGGCCACTGTGGCAGGCGATGGTGCGGGCCGGGTTGCTCGATGCAGCACTACCCGCTCCAGTCGGTGGTGGATTCGGGCTGCTGGAACAGTGCTCGATACTGATCGAGATCGGCCGGGCGGTCGCTGCGGTTCCATACTTGTCCAGCGTCGCGGTCGCGGCGTCCGCAGTCGCGCAGTTCGGTGACAGCGCCCAAGTCCAGCGGTGGGTAGGCGCGGTCGCGGACGGCAGCATGGTCATCGCGCCGGCGTTGGCCACCGAGGATGACAGGTTCGTCGCCGAGAAGAAGGCTGCCGGCTGGTGTCTGAGAGGATCACGAAGCGTTGTTCCTTCAGGTTCATTCGCCGATGCCTTTCTGGTTGAGGCAACCACCGAAGACGGCTCGATGTTGGTGGTCGTCGATCACGACATCGACGGAGTCAGGGTCAGCGCGCAGCACGTGGTCGACGGCACCGATGCCGCGCTGCTCGAAATGGAGGATGTGACTGTCGACCACACGGCTGTCATCGGTACACCGGGCGACGGCGGCGCACAGTGGGCACACCGACGCGCGACCATCGCCACATGCGCCTACCAGCTCGGTGTCGTCGAACAGGCACTGGAGCTGACGAGCGACTACGCCTGTACCCGAAAGCAGTTCGACAAGCCGATCGGCTCGTTCCAGGCCGTCCGGCAGAGGCTGGCGGATGCCTACATCGATGTCGAGGCGATTCGGATGACACTGTGGCAGGCAGCGTGGCGCGAATCCGAGGAGTTGTCCGCAGACGCCGAAATCGCCGCTGCCAAGTTCTGGGCTGCGGAGGCTGGCCATCGCCTCGCTCACACTGTGGTTCACGTGCACGCGAGCATCGGGATCTTTCTCGACTACCCAGTTCATCGGTACTTCGTCGCGGCCAAGCGGGCGGAGTTCGCACTCGGGGGCGCAACATCGCAGCTGCGCACGCTCGGCAGGATGCTCGCGCAGCCGACGAGTTCGTAGCCCGGGCGACCCCGGCCTGCGTCTTGTCGGACGTCGAACCAGACCGCCGCTGATCCGCTCCCACCCACTACGATCGCGACGTGGACACTCCCCTGCCGCCCTGCCCCAACTGCTCGTGTGAGTACACCTACGAGATGGGCGCCCTCCTGGTCTGCCCGGAGTGCGCACACGAATGGACCCCCTCCGACGGTGGATCGGACGACGTCGCGGACGGGGTTGTCCGGGACTCCGTCGGCAACGTCCTCGCCGACGGTGACACCGTCACGGTGATCAAGAGCCTCAAGGTCAAGGGCAGCCCCACCGGCATCAAGGCCGGCACGAAGGTCCGCAACATACGACTGGTCCAGGGCGTCGGCGACCACGACATCGACTGCAAGGTCGACGGGATCGGCCCCATGCAGCTCAAGTCGAGCGTCGTCAAGAAGGCGTGACCCAGCCCGACTAGCTGAACCCCATCACCTCGTCACCCCACGCGATGCGCATCGCGTGGTCGGGATCCGCCACCAGGCTGTCGTGGCTGTCGATCAGCAGGGTGGATCGGGTCTCCTCGGTGTACGGCGCCCAGTGCTTGGAACCGTCGAGGGCCGCCGGCACCGCGTGGCGCGCGAAGGCCAACCAGCGTCGCTGCACCCGCCCCGCCACCTCGAGCGCCGTCTTGCGGCCGCCGAGCCAGAAGGTCGGGTCCGGGTTGAGTGTCCCGAAATTGCCGAACACGTAGGGCAATTCGGTGGCGTGCCCGGCGCCCACGCGGGCCGCCTTGAGCATCGGAGCGGCGTGATCGAACCGGTAGACCCACGTGGGCGAGTGGCGGCTGTGCGCGTCGGCGACCCACAGCGCGGGCATCCGGAACGCCGCGTCCCGTGAGATTGCCAGGGCGCCCCGCGGTTTCGCGCCGTCCGGGTAGGCGGCGACGATCTCGGCGAGCCGCAGCGCCGACAGCCCCGGATTGTCCTGCGCGAGTCCGGCGAACATCTGCTGGACCGCCTCGGCGCTGACCGGCAGCAGCGGTGAGCGCATGAACTTGAAGATCGACGCCTCGTCCTTGTTGGAGCCGATGATGAGCGGGATCCGGTGCGAGTACCCCTTCTGGAAGGCGGCGACCGGGTAGTGCGGGACGAGGTCGCGGTCCACGACCGGCGCCATCGCCAGCGTGCCCGGCACCTTCGTCGGCACCTCGTCGACGAGGAGGTCGCCCGCCTTCACCAAGCGTTCGAACGGGATGTCGCAGAGCTCGGCGACCCGTTCCGCCGGCAGATCGAGGATCTCGAGGAACCGTGCCGCGACGGAAGCGGCCCGCTCCGCGCCGTACACCGACGTCGACGGCGGGCTCTGCGCGATCGCGCGGTGGAACAGGCCTTCCGCGCGGGGCACCGTCATCAGTGTCGTGATCGAACCGCCACCGGAGGACTCGCCGAACAACGTCACCTCACCGGGGTCACCCCCGAAGGCCTGGATGTTGTCGCGCACCCACTCGAGGGCAGCAATCTGGTCGCGGAGACCCAGGTTCGACTCGAACGTCCGCTCGGGAGTGGTGAACGACGACAGATCCAGGAAGCCGAGAGTGCCCAACCGGTAGTTGAAGGTCACCAGGACGACGTCGCCACGCTCGGCGAGCAGGCGGCCGTCGTAGATGGGCTGGGCCGACGACCCCAGGCAGTACGCGCCGCCGTGGATCCACACCATCACCGGCCGCGGCGTCCCGTCCGGCCGCGGCGCCCACACGTTGACGGTCAGGCAGTCCTCGTCGATCCGCAGGTCCGGGTCGATCGGCACCGACGTGTCGTGGCCCTGCGGCGCCATGGGACCGAACACCCTGCCGTCGCGGATCTCGGTCCACGGCTGCGGCGCACTCGGGCGCCGGAAGCGGCGCTCACCGGTCGGCGGCGCCGCATACGGAATCCCCTTCCACGAGAAAACCGAGCCATCGGCATATCCGCGTATCGGACCGAGCGGCGTCTCCACCACGAGTGTGTCGGGTGCCTGTGTCTCGACGATCTCCACGGCTTCCATCACGCGGCCCTCCTCACCTTCGACCGCCAGCCGACCGAGGCTGACAGCCGACTGCCAACGTACCAATCCGGCGGTGCTAAGGTCGGCTCGTTCACTGACACGGGGTGCTCCGCACGGGCGGGGCTGAGATCACACCCGGGAACCTGCATCAGGTAATGCTGACGAAGGGATGTCACGGCGATGACCACGCCTGTCCACGACAAATCTGTCCACACCAGCGACGACGCCGCACCGGCCGACGCGCGCTTCACCGATCACCTGTGGGATCGCACCGCGGTCCTGCGCGGCGCGATCGACGACATGGAGTTCCTGCGTCGTCTCGGCGACGGCACACTGCCGCTCGACGTGTTCCGCACGTACGTCGAACAGGACGCTCTCTACCTGGCCGAGTACGCGAAGGCACTCGCACTGCTCGCCGCCAAGTCCCCCGATCCGCACACCGCGGCGTTCTGGGCCACATCGGCGTCGACGGCCGCGGTGGTCGAGACCGAACTCCACGAGAGCCTGCTCGCCGGCGGCGTCCTGCCCGCGAGCGACTCCACGCCGGAACACTCGCAGGCCTGCCTCGGGTATGTGTCGTACCTGACGGCCACCGCCGCCACCGAGTCGTATGCCGTGGCCGCCGCCGCGGTGTTGCCGTGCTTCTGGATCTACGGCGAGGTGGGCCGCAAGCTCGCCGCGAGCGCCGCGGAGGTGCTGGCGGCGGACCCGTCGCATCCGTACGCCCAGTGGGTCACCACGTACGACGCCCCCGAGTTCCAGGAGTCCGTCGAGACCGCGCGCCGACTGGTCGACGTCGCGGCAGCGGCAACGACGTCCGCGCAGCGGGAGGCGATGGCGCGCGCGTTCGTGATCGCCACGCGCTACGAGTTCATGTTCTGGGACACCGCCCTGAACCCGCAGCCCTGGCCCGCGTCGTGACGTCGATGTCCCGGCTGCGCAGGGTCCTCGCGACGTCCGCGATCGTCGCGTCGGCACTGAGCGTCCTCACCGGGTGCGGCAGCGACGACTCCGGAGACACCATCCGCTTCGCCCTCGACTGGACACCGAACACCAACCACACCGGGTTGTACGTCGCGTTGCAGGAGGGGTTCTTCGCGGACGCGGGACTCGACGTCCAGGTGCTGCCGTACAACAACACGTCCCCCGACACGCTCGTCGACTCGGGCAACGCCGAATTCGGTTCCAGCTTCCAGGATTCTGCGACGTTCTCGCGTGCCGCGGGCGCGCAGACCGTCTCCGTGCTGGCGCCGTTGCAGCACTGGGCGACGGGCATCGGCGTGAAGGCGGACCGCGCCGATCTCGCCGGCCCGAAGGACCTCGACGGGAAGACCTACGCCGGGTTCGGCGACCCCGGCGAACGCGAGATCCTCCGTCAGGTCATTCGAAACGACGGCGGCACAGGCGATTTCGAGACGGTCGTGCTGGGAACATCGGCGTACGAGGCTGTGTACGGCGGGCAGGCCGACTTCACGGTGTCGTACTTCGCGTGGGAGGGCGTCGAGGCCGCCCGCCGCGGCACCCCGATGCGCTACTTCCACTACACCGACTACGGCTTCCCGGACGCGTACGCGATCGTGGTGAACGGGAACGAGGAGTGGCTGGCCGCGCATCCCGAGCAGGCCCGCAAGTTCGTGCAGGCGCTGCAGCGCGGCTACCAGGTGGCCGCCGACGACCCGGACCGTGGCGCCAAGGCACTGATCGCCGCGAATCCGGGCGTGTTCAGCGACGAGGAGTTGGTGTTCGAGAGCCAGCGGATGTTGGCCGCCGACTACATGAAGGACGCATCGGGCCGCGTCGGCACGCAGACACTCGAGCAGTGGTCGGGGTACTCCCGCTTCCTGTTCGAGCACGGTCTGCTCGCAGGCCCCGACGGCAAGCCACTCACCACCGAGCCGGACTGGTCGACGTACTTCACCGATGAGTACCTCGCAGCGCCGTAAGCGCGGAGCGCTCGATGGGCGCCGTCGCGGAGCGCACACGATGTACGGTGCGGTGCGCCGGTTACTGCCGGCGATCGTCGTGGTGATCGCGCTCGTCGCGGCATGGCAGGCCTATGTCGCGGCGAGCGGGATCCGCCCGCAGGTGCTGCCGTCACCGGCGCGGGTCCTCGAACAGGGCTGGGCGCACCGCGACGACATCGCCGTCCACGCGTGGTCCACGCTGCAGGTGACGCTCGTCGGGTTCGCGGTGTCCCTCGCGGTGGCGTGGGCGCTCGCGATCGTCGTCGACTTCTCGCCGTGGCTGCGCAGGGCTTTCGTTCCCCTGTTCGTGATCTCGCAGACCCTCCCGATCATCGCGATCGCGCCTCTGATGATCATCTGGTTCGGGTTCGGCCTGCTGCCGAAGATCCTGGTGATCGCGCTGGCCACGTTCTTTCCCATGGCGATCGGGTTGATCGAGGGGTTCGCCTCGACCGACCGGGAGGCCGGTGCGCTGCTGCGCAGCATGGGCGCCTCCCGGTGGCAGCAGTTCCGCTACGTGCGGCTACCGTCCGCCCTCCCCCGGTTCTTCACGGCGCTGCGCATCGGCGTCACCTACGCCGTGGTGGGTGCGGTGTTCGCCGAATACGTCGGCGCCACTTCCGGTCTGGGCATCTACATGAGCATCCAGAAGAACTCGTTCCGCACCGACCTGGTGCTCGCCGCGGTCCTGGTGACGGCGGCGATCAGCGTCGCGCTGTACCTGTGCACGTTCGCGATCGAACGTGTCGTGGCGCCGTGGATCGCACAGCCGAGCCGGTCCCAGGAGTCGCGTCGTGGCTGAGCGGCCGATCGTCGAACTGTCGGACGTCACCAAGTCGTTCGGCACACGCCGCGTCCTCGACGGCATCGAGTTCGCGGTCCGTCCCGGCGAATTCGTGTCGGTGATCGGTCCCAGCGGGTGCGGCAAGAGCACCGTGTTCTCGATCGTCGCGGGCCTCGAGCCCCCGGACTCCGGGACCGTGGCAGCGCCGACGTGCGCCCACATGCCGCAGAGGGATCTGCTGTTCCCGTGGCGCTCGGTGATCGACAACACCACCCTGGGCCTCGAGGTCCAGCGGATGCCCCGGAAGCAGGCGCGGGCGCGCGCGGCCGAGCTGTTCCCCGTGTTCGGCCTGGCCGGGTTCGAGGATGCGCGCCCGCACCAACTGTCGGGCGGCATGCGCCAGCGGGCCGCGTTGCTGCGGACCGTGGTCCAGGACCGCGAGGTGCTGCTCCTCGACGAGCCGTTCGGCGCCCTCGACTCCCTCACCCGCACCGAGATGCAGACGTGGCTGCAGGACGTCTGGCAGCGCTATCGCTGGACGGTGCTGATGATCACCCACGACATCCGCGAGGCGGTGTTCCTGTCCGACCGGGTGATCGTGCTCTCGGCCCGGCCCGCGACGGTCCGCCGCGAGGTCGTCGTCGATCTGCCGCGGCCCCGGGAACTGTCGGTGATGACGTCGCCCGAGTTCGCCGCGATCGAGCACGACCTCATCGAGATCCTGCACGAAGAGTCCCGCCGGGCGCTGGCGGAACAGGAGACCGCCGACTGAGCGCAGTACCGGCCGGTCTCCACGTCGCGATCCCGAAAGTTACTACCGCCCAAGCCAACCGGTCGGTTGAGACCCGATAGAGACGAACAACGGATAACGCTCGACGGATCGAGACATCCTCGTTATCCTTCTGTTACGGCGCTACCGGAGAGGCCATTCGGCACCAGCGCCACCACCACGTAGAGATACCGGGCCGGTCGACGCTCGGAGTCTGCTCCGAGCCCTCCGACACCCGACCGAAGGCGCGTTCTTCGCTGCCTCACCGGTACCCGACCTCGTCTCCGGATGGTCATCCGACAGGAAGAGAAGATGACGAAACGAGTCCTGCTGGCCACGCTCGCCGCATTCGCCGCCCTGGTGCCGGCACTGGCCGTCGCCCCTGCCGCATCGGCGGCAACGGGAACGATCTCCAACGGCATCGCCTGGACGGCGAAGCCCGATGCCGGCCCATCGAACCCGCTGCAGAACCAGGAGTACTGCACCCTCGGAGTCGTCGGCACCGACACTCTCGGCAACAAGATCGCGATCTCCGCGGGGCACTGCGTCTCCGCGGTCGCGGGCGGAGCAACCGAATTTCCGGACGGTGCAACGGTTTACCGGTTCCTGTCGACCGGGACCGGAGATCCGATCGGAACCATCGCATACCGCGATCCGAGCATCGACTTCGTCGTGATCAAGCTCAACCCGGACGCGGTCCTGTCCTCGAACGGACCAGAGGTGCGGATCGACAGCATCGGGCCGTCCAATCCGGACGGCGAGCTGTGCAAGGCCGGAGTGCGGACCGGCGTCACCTGTGGACCGATCTACGGACAGGCCGCGTCCCGGATCAACTCGTTCGTCACCGCCAACGGCGGGGACTCCGGCGGCCCCGCGTTCGTCAACGACACGCAGCTGGTGGGGATGACCCGAGGGCCGTTCGAGTTCGTGGACTTCTCCGCGGTGCTCGACGGCATCGCCACGCAGTCCAACCCGGTCGGCAAGGGGTTCGCGGTCACGAACAACTAGCCTTTCGCGAGAACTACTGCGCCCCCCGCTGCCGGTTCACCGGCAGCGGGGGCGCAGTAGTAGCTGGACCGACTACTTACCGGCCATGTCCATCGCCGCGAGGTGGCTGAACAGCATGCTGGTGCCGATCGGGTTGCCGCCGCCGGGGTAGACGGTGCCGCTCGGCGCCGCCATCGTGTTGCCCGCCGCGTACAGGCCCGCGATGGGCTTGCCCGACGTGTCGAGCACCCGCGCCGCGGTGTCGGTGCGCAGGCCGCCTTTGGTGCCGAGGTCGGAGATGCCGAACGCGGCCGCATGGAACGGGCCCTGCTCGATCGTGACGAGTGGCGGCTCACCACCGGAGAACGCGCGATCGTAGGCCTCGTCGCCGCGACCGAAGTCGGGATCGACGCCGGTGCCGACGAACGAGTTGAACCGCTCGACGGTCGCGACCAGGTTCTCGGCCGGGACACCGATCTTCGCCGCCAGCTCCTCGAGAGTGTCGGCGGTGTGCCACAGACCGGCGTCGACGTACTTCTCCGTCTCGACCATCGAGACGTTGGTGGCGTTCACCGGAGGACGCTCGCCGTCCTTGTCGTCGTAGATCATCCAGTACGGCAGCGTGGCCTGACCGGCCTCCATCTGGGCGATGATGTCGCGGCCGATGCGGTCGTATGCCGCCGACTCGTTGACGAACCGCTGGCCGTCCTGGTTGACGAAGATGCCGGCGGTGAACCAGAGCGCGAACGCCGACCGCCCGTCCGGATGCGTCATGCCGGGCGACCACCACGCCTCGCCCATCAGGTCGGTATCCGCGCCGACCGCGATGCCGGCCTGGTGAGCCTTACCGAGGTTGCCCCACGGCCCCATCGTGTCGCGGGCCTCACCGGGAACGCCGTACTTCTGGCGCATCTCGTCGTTGCCCTCGAAGCCACCGGCCGCGAGCAGAACGCCCTTGCGGGCGTGGATCGCGACCCGCTCGCCGTCCCGCTCGACGATGCCGCCGACCACGGCGCCGTCCTCGACCACCAACTCGACGAGCGCGGTGTTCAGGTGCAGCTTCGCGTTCGGGTACTTCTCCATCGCCTTGAGGAAGCGGCCGATCAGGGCGCGGCCACCGATCAGGTACTCGGGCAGGGGCGCACCGAGACGGTCGAAGTCCAGCGGGCCGCGCACCAGCTCGTGCAGGTCACCGACCTCCGAGATCGGCAGCGGGCTCGGCATTGTGTGGCGCTGGCCGTCGAGGCGCGCCTTGGGCGCCTTGCCGAAGTAGTCGGGCCACGGCAGCATCTCGAACTTCAGGATCTCGTCCTGCTCGAGATACGCGATCAGCGGCGCGCCGCCGCGGACATAGGTGTCCTGCAGCTCGCGCGGGGTGCGATCACCGACCACCGCGTGGTAGTACTCGAGCGCATCCTCGATCGTGTCGTCGGTGCCCGCGCGCTCGAGCACCGGGTTGCAGGGGAACCAGACCCCGCCGCCGCCCGAGTACGCCGTGGTCCCACCGAACTTGTCGGTTGCCTCGACCAGGATCACGTCGAGGCCCTCACGGGCCGCGGTGTACGCGCCGGTGACGCCGCCGCCACCCGAGCCGACCACCAGGACATCGCATTCTTCGTTCCAGTTGACCATCGTTCAGCCTTTCCCGGCCGTGCCGGATTCTGTTTCCACTCTGTGTGTCCGGTGCCGTGGATCAGGCGATAATGCGGACCGGATCGGTGCCGTCCCAGGTGCGCGCCTGCTCGATCCCGTACGCGAGCATCTGGCGCATCGCGGGACTCTGGATGTACTCGAAGATGACGCCCGGCTCCCCGGGCGACTGCAGATAGGCCACGCGCGTGCCTGCGCCCTCCGCGACGAACAGCTCCTCCAGCCCCTTCCCCCGGGCCGCCGCGAGGGACGCGTCCAGGTCCTCGGTGATCCACGCGAGGTGGTGCGGACCCGCCAACGGCGAGCCGGACTCGTCGACGTACGGCGACGGGCCGGACGACGTGGGCTGGATCAACTCGATCTGCATGTCGCCCGAGTAACCCATCGCCACGTCCATGGTCACCGCGGTCTCCGCACCCGCGTACCGGCCGTGCAGGGTCACGCCGCGAAACACGGTCCACGGACCGACGCCGACGGACCCCACCCAGTGCGCGATGCTCGCGTCGAGGTCCCCGACCACGTACCCGACCTGGACGGCGGGTTCGGCCACCACGTGACTCATTCGGACCTCCAACGACATTCGGACGGGGTGTGATCCTAGCCACGCAGAGGGGAGGTGGATCAAGCATTCGTCCCACTGAGAGGACGTTCGCGAGTTCCGGATGCAGCGGTCAGCGGCCGGAGCCGCCGCACCCCCAGCCGAGTCCGGCAAGGTCCTGGCCACGGGCGACGACGTCGTCGAGCATCTTCTCGGTGAGTTTGCCGGTGAAGGTGTTCTGCTGACTCGGGTGGTAACAGCCGATCACGTTGAGCGGCTTGCCGTCCGCCTTGTGGACGACGGCGACCTCACCGTGCCCGAACTTCGGCTTCGGCGTCGGTACCGTGCCACCCGCTCGCCGAACTGCGTTCAGTGTGGCGTCCCAGCCGAAACCGCCGAGCGCGATGACAGCGCGCACCCACGGCAGCAGTTGCGCGAGCTCGGCGTCGAGCCAGCCCGCGCAGCAGTCGCGCTCGTCGACACTGGGCTTGTTGTCGGGCGGTGCGCAGCGCACCGCCGAGATCATCCGCGCGCCGAACAGCTTCTGCCCGTCGCCCGCGTACTCGACCTCGCCCTTGCTCGCGATCCCGGCTCGGTGCAGGGCCCGGAACAACCAATCCCCCGCCTGATCGCCGGTGAACATCCGCCCGGTCCGATTGCCGCCGTTGGCGGCCGGTGCCAGTCCCATGATCAGCAGCTTGGGGAAGTCGTCACCGAAACCGACCAGTGGGCGCCCCCAGTAGGGCTGGTCCGCGAACGAGCGGCGCTTGACCTCGGCGGCCTGCTCGCGCCAGTCGACCAGCCGAGGGCACGCCCGGCACACACTGATTCGGGCGCCCAACTCCGCGAGATTCTTTGCGGCGGCGGCCTCGGCGACGACGTCGGCGCACGAGTGCGCGATCGGGGTGTCCGGGGTCGCCCGATCGCCCGGCCAGCCGCTGCCCGCAGCAACGGGGGAGGTGAACAGTTCGCCGGTGCCGGGGTGCGGCAGGAACTGCGCGGTCATCGCAGCACGCAGGTAGACATGGGTCAATTCAACCCGATGCACCCGGGTGCGCCCAGTCCGGTTCCGCACGCGGTCCACCGACCTGCACAATCGACGATATGACCGAACCCGAGCCAGATCCCGCCCTCGTCGGCGCCGCCCGCGCCGCCCGTCGTGTCGTGGTGTTCAGCGGCGCCGGAATGTCGGCCGAGAGCGGCGTGCCGACCTTCCGGGACGCACAGACCGGGTTGTGGGAACGATTCGAGCCGGCCGAACTGGCCACCCCGAGGCGTGGCACCGCGACAGCGGCCTGGTGTGGGCGTGGTACCAGTGGCGGACCGGACTCGCGCGGCGTGTGCAACCGCACGCCGGTCACCGCGCGATCGCCCAGTGGGCCGGGCGCACCGGGATGACGGTGATCACCCAGAACGTCGATGACCTCCACGAGCGGGCGGGCAGTCCGGTCGCCGCGCACCTGCACGGCAGCCTGTTCTCACCACGATGCAGCGACTGTGGCTCGTCGTTCCCCGGCGACGGCGGCGTCGAGGCCGAACCCACCGGTCCGCTCGCGCCGCCGACATGCGAAAACTGCGGCGGGGCGGTGCGCCCCGGCGTCGTGTGGTTCGGCGAGGCACTGCCCGAGGACGCGTGGCAACGCGCGGTCGACGCGGTCGAGGACTGCGACCTCATGGTCGTCGTGGGCACGTCCGCGGTGGTGTATCCGGCCGCGGAACTGCCGCTGCGGGCCGCACGATCCGGCGCGACGGTCGTCGAGATCAATCCCGAGGCAACCGGATTGAGCGACCACGTGCACTACTCGTGGCGCACGACCGCGGCCGTGGGCCTGCCGGCGTTGGTCGCGGCCGCCGGTGACGCCGGAGGCCGCCGCTGACGAGCTCAGTGCCCCCGGTAGATCGACTCGATCTGCTCGGCGAAACGCTCGGACACCACCTGCCGCTTGATCTTCAGCGTGGCGGTCAGTTCCCCGGACTCCTCGCTGAGGTCGTGCGGCAGGATCTCGAACCTCTTGATCGCCTCCGCGTGGGAGACCGTCGAATTCGCGTCGTCGATGACGGCCTGGAGCGCGGCGCGGAGATCGGTGTCCGTGGCGAGATCGGCGACCGTCGCCGATGCCGGCTTTCCGTTCGCCGACTTCCAGTTCCCGAAGGGCTCGGGGTCGAGGGTCAACAACACACCGATGAACGGTCGACCGTCACCCACGACAACAGCCTGTGAGACAAGCACGTTCGAACGCAGGCGATCCTCGAGTGGGCCCGGCGAGACGTTCTTTCCTCCGGCGGTAACCAGCAGGTCCTTCTTCCGCCCGGTGAGCGTCAGGTACCCGTCGTCGTCCAGTTCGCCGAGGTCCCCGGTGCGGAGCCAGCCGTCGTGGAAGGTGTCCGCCGTGGCGGAGTCGTTGCGCCAGTACCCGGCGAACACGACGCCGCCGCCGAGTTCGATCTCGCCGTCCGGCGCGATCCGCACCGAGTTTCCGCTCATCGGGCGGCCCACCGTGCCGATCTTCTGCTCGTCGGGCACGTTGACACAGTGCGCGGCAGTGGACTCCGTGAGCCCGTAGCCCTCGTAGATCGGCACGCCGACGCCGCGGAAGAAGTGGCCCAGCCGCGGCATGAGCGCCCCGCCGCCCGAGATCGCCCACCAGCACTGGTCGCCCAGCGCGGCACGAAGTTTGGCGTACACCAGCCGATCGGCGATCGCGTGTCGCAGCTTCAGGAGCCGGGACGGGCCACCCGTGTCGAGGGATTCGCTGTAGGCGATCGCGGTGGCCTCCGCGAAGGCGAACACCGCCCGCGGAATCCGGCCCCCGGTCTCGGCGGCATGGGCGGCGCTGTCGCGCACCTTCTCGAAAACCCGTGGAACACCGAGGATCACGTGTGGCCGGAAGCGCTGGAACTGGCCCGCGACCGTGCCGAAGTTCGACCAGTGTGCCTGGGTGCCGCCGGCCTCGAACATCGCGAGGGACACCGCGCGCGCGAGCACGTGAGCCAACGGAAGGAAGGTCAGCATCCGGTTGCCGGGCTTGGCCACGTCACCGACGGACGCAACCAGGATCCCGCGCACCTCGGACAGGAAGTTCCGGTGCGTGAGAATGCACCCCTTCGGCCGCCCCGTGGTCCCCGACGTGTAGACCAACGACGCAAGGTCGTCCGCTCGAATCCCGGCCAGCCGGTCGCCGACGACGGCGTCGTCGATTCGCACGCCCTCGGCGACGAGCTTCTCCACGGCCCGGTCCTCGACCTGCAGCACACGACCCGGGCCGGACATGACACCGTCGAATCCGGCCGCGTGGGTGGCGGTCTCGACGATCGCGAGGACGGCCCCGGAATCCTCGACGATCCACCGGATCTGTTCCGGCGACGACGAGTCGTAGATCGGCACCGAGACAGCGCCTGCCGCCCAGATCGCGAAGTCGAACAGCGTCCACTCGAACCGCGTCGCGGACAGCAGCGCCACCCGGTCGCCGGGTCCGACCCCCGCCGCCACCAGACCCTTCGCCACCCCGGTGACCAGATCCGCGAATTCGAGTGCGGTGACGTCCACCCACCGGTCCTCGACCGGACGGGAGAACAGCACGCGATCGGGACTGCGTCTCGCGTGCTCGAACACCGTGCGGACGATGGACTCGTCGTCGGCGATGGTGAAGCGGGCAGGGGCGCCGTACTCACGCATGTGCGTCATCTCCAGCTGTTGCAGGGACACCGGGGACCCCGGGAATCACAGGTATCGCGGAAGCTTCGGGAACTTCGGGAACTTCGGGAACTTCCAAGCCCGCGAGCGGCCCGTCACGGAACCGCCGCAGGATCAGGGCAAACTGGGCGATCTCGGCCGGCGACCAGCCGTCCACGCGCGCGCGGACGTCGTCGAAGCGGCGGCGGTCGGCGGCCGCGAGCACCGCGACGCCCTGGGCAGTCAGGTACAGGGGGCGACCGGAGCGGACGGGGGCCGAATCGGCCCGAACCCATCCGCCGTCGGTACACCCCCGGAGCTGCCGCGAAACGGTCGACCGGTTGACACCGAACGCATCGGAGATGTCGGTGGCGCGACATCCCGGGTTCCGCGCGACGAACGAGAGGACCGAGTGCTGAGCGAACGACGGACCGCCCTGCGCGTCCCGGCCGCCGGCCACCAGCTCTCGGGCCAACTGGACCAGTTCGGCGTGCACCGCCGCCACCTGATCGACCTCGCCGTCATGTTGCACAGTGCAACTCTACGCCGCCCGTCTCGCCATGCATTGGTCGCGTACCGGAAGTAACGTTCAAGCCGCAGATGCGACTAACCAGGAGACGGCGCCGCATCGGCGCCTGCCCGACCGAGACCCGAGGAGACGATTTGTCCGTTCAGACCGACTCGATCGCCGTCCGTGCCGTTGGATCGCACCGGACCGCCGACGCGGCCTCGCTCGACCGCCTCGAGCAGGAGATTGTCGACCTGGATGCGCAGATACTGGCCGCCGTGCGTCGCCGCGCAGATCTCGCTCGCGCCCTCACTCCCGTCGAGCGACCGCTCACCGACGCCGAGTCCCGGTTCGACGAGCTGGGCTCGGACGGCCCCGTTCTCGGACGCACACTGACCCGGCTGAGCGCCGCCGGATCGCGGTAACACCGCCTCCACGCCCACACACCGAACCGCCTCCGGCCCGTGACTTCGGTCACGTAGCGGAGGCGGTTCGGTCGTCTCGGGCCGGCCGTGCCGGGCTGTCAGCGCCAGCCGTGCAGGGCGTGCGCGGTGACGGCATGCACCGCACGCTCCTCGACCACGTCCAACGACTCGCCGACGTGCGCATGCAGCGCGGCGAGTGCACCGTCCAATTCGCCGTCGAGGACCTGCTCGACGATCGCCAGGTGCTCGGTGATCGTCGATTCCACCCGCTCGGGCGTTTGGTAGTCGTGCATGCGCACGAGCCGGATCTGGCTGTTGACCGCTGCCAGCGCCCGGGTCAGCGCCGGATTCCCCGCCGCGGTCGACAGATCGAGGTGGAACTGCTGGTCCAGCTGGACGATGTCGCGGGACGGTGCCGGCGGGTCTGCCTTCAGGTCCCGCCACTGCGCGCGTGTCGCCTCGAGCAGCGGCACGTCGAACTCCAGATCGGCGTTCTCGAGGTGCCGGGCGATCCCCCGCAGTTCCAGGGTGATCCGCAGCTCGTACAGATCACGGATGCTGCCGAGATCGGGGAACGTCGGGTAGTAGCCGTCCTCGCGGCGGGTGACGATACCGTCCGAATGCAACCGGACCAGCGCCTCCCGCAACGGTGTGCGGGACACCCCGAGCGACTCGCACAGGCGTCCCTCCACCAGCCGAGCATGCGCGGGAACTTGCCCGCTCATGATCTGCTCCCGCAACTCCACGTACACCTTCTCGCGCAGGCTCGTGCCCGACGGTCCGTCGGCAGTGGTCATCTCGTTACTCCCTTCGACGGGTCAGTGAATCGGCTCGTGCAGGGGCATGGAATTCTCCTGGGGGTCGAGACGTCGAAAAGTATTGCGCCGAGTCGGTATACGGCGCCGTATCCGCTCCCCCACACTGTTTCGCGACGCGTTTACGCCCGGTGGTCGCCCCTGTGATCGCCGTGTTAACGAAAACGCCCCGCCGCGGCACCCGTAACACGTCCGTCACGTCGGCACCGTCACTCTGCGGAGCCCCGGCACATCGTCACGCGGGAACGCCACCGAGAAACGCACGCCAGCCACCGAATTCGGTGATGTCCACCCCGGCCGCGGCCGCTGCGGGCGTGCAGGTGAAGCCGACCGCGACGGTCCCGCCGGCGAGGGTCATCGACGTCAGCGCCATCGGGGCGGGCAGGGCCGCGAGGAAGGCACCGAGCCCGGCCGCCGAGATCCGGTACAGCTCACCCGGAAGCGAGCGGCCCGAGCCGTCGGGCACGTGCACCAGGCCCGGCTTGGGCGGAACCGAATCCAGCCGCACCATCAGATAGTCCGCGGTGGTCGCGACAGGTCGTTCGAACCGCGCCCCCAGCGCCTCCAGTTGGTGATGCAGCGGCTGACCACGCAGGTGCGCCCCGAAGACCGCGAGCCCGATCCCCTCCTCCGGCGCAAGATCCGCCGTCTCGACGCCCTGGATGCGGGCCGCCACGTCCAGCGCCACCTGATCCCCGAACGCCGGAGCCACGGTCATCACCCCGAACGATTCACCGGGTTCGCCCGGGGTGGGCACGGCGACGGACGCCAGGTCGAGCAGGTTGCAGAAGTTCGTGAACGTGCCCAGACGCCTGTTGATCTCCACCGGCTCCGCGAGCACGTCCGCGATCAGGGGGTGCTCGGTAGCGGTGGGCAGCAGCAGGACGTCGAGGTCCGCGAACAGCCGCTCGGCATGATGCTTCGCGGCCGCGAGAGTGCCCATGTCGCGCACGAACTCGTGGGCCGGCTTCGATTCCGATGCCCGAACGATCGAGGCGACCGTCGGGTCCAGCGCGGCATCGGGATGGGAGACGACGAACCGGCCCACCGCATCGAAGCGCTCCGCGACCAGGGCGCCGTCGTACAGCAGTGTCGCGGCGTCGAGCAGCGGTGCGATGTCGACCCGCACGACCTCCATGTCGGCTTCCGCGGCGCGCTCGACGGCCGCCGCGAAGCTGCGCCGGTAGCTGTCGGAGAGCGTCTCCAACTGCCCGTCGACCGGCACCCCGACGCGCGCCCGCGTCGGGGCGGACAGTGGCACGTCCGACGGCCGGACGCGGCTGCGCGGGTCGTCGGCGTCCGGCCCGATCATGATCGACATCGCGCGTCCCGCGAGGCCCACGGTGGGCGCCAGCACGGTGACGCAGTCGAAGTCCGCGCAGGCCGGCACGACACCGCGGGTCGGGACGAGTCCGAGGGTCGGCTTGATCCCCACGACACCGTTGAAGGCCGCCGGCACCCGGCCGGAACCGGCCGTGTCCGTGCCCAGCGCGAAGTCGACGAGCCCCAGTCCCACCGCCGCTCCCGACCCCGAACTCGACCCGCCCGACACGCGGTCCGGGTGGGTCGCCGACCGCACGACACCGTAGGGGCTGCGGGTTCCGACGAGTCCCGTCGCGAACTGGTCCAGGTTGGTCTTGCCGAGGACCACCGCCCCGGCTGCCTGCAGCCGCGTCACGGCGGGCGACGACACCTGCGGAACGTAGGCGAACTCGGGGCAGGCCGCCGTGGTCGGCAGGCCGACGACGTCGATGTTGTCCTTGACGGCGAACACCGTCCCCGCCAACGGCAGTTCCTCACCCGCCGCGAGCCTGCGCTCCACGGCGACCGCGTCGGCCACGGCGTCGGACTCCGAGCGCAGCGTGATCCAGACCTCCTGCCGACCGCACTCGTGGATGCGCGCGAAGGCCTCGCGCACGCGGCCGGTGGGGGTGCTGCTGTCGGTGCTGATGGAGGGGTGCGTCATCGTCGGCCGCCTTCTCGCGTGGACCGCGAGCGACGGTCCAACCGTGTATACGTCGATGAATACGCTAGGCAAGCTGCTGTTACATCCGCACTACCCGACGTGACGATCACGTATCGCCGGCGTTCGGTGACGCCACGGCCCGCGGCGAGCCGACCGGCACGCGAGGTCCACGCGTGAAATATTCGCAGTGAACCTGCCGCCGATCCGCTCGAGGAGATACCAGCCATGAATCGACAGCCGACCCTCGTCCGCGGCCTCGGGGTCCTGGGTATCGCGGCGGTCCTGGCCACCGCCGGGTGCAGCAAGGACGAGGACGGTACGGCGGAGGCGCTGCCGGGCACCACCTCTGCCACGTCGGCGACGACGACCGCAGCGGCGGCCGCCGCGACCGCGACCACGACCGTCAAGGCGGCTGGTTCGACGTTCACACCCACCGCGCACCCCGAGGGTTGTGCCGTGAGCGAGTTGCAGCTGACCCTCGGCCAGGCGCAGGGCGCGGCCGGCTCCACCGAACTGCCGCTGATCTTCACGAACGTCGGCGGTCGCGACTGCGTCCTCGACGGCTTCCCCGGCGTCTCGTACGTCCAGGGCGGCGCCGACGGCGCCCAGGTCGGTTCCGCGGCAACACGTTCCGGAGAATCGTCCGGCGCCGTGACGCTCACGCCGAACGCGACGGCGACCGCAGCGGTGCGCGCGGTCAACGTGGAGAACTACCCGGCCGACACCTGCTCACCCACCGACGTTGCCGGACTTCGGGTCTACCCGCCGAACGACACCGGCTCGATCTTCGTGCCGTACGCGACCAAGGGCTGCGCCGGCACCGGCGAGGGACTGAACCAACTGTCGGTTCAGGCCGTCACCGGCTGATCCGGCCGTCGGTCGAGACCGAGGGCCCGCTGGAGCGTCGGCCACGACTTGGGCAGCTGGTCGCGCCAGTAGTCCCAGGCGTGGACGCCCGTGCCCTCGTAGTCGACGGTCACCGGGATCTTCAACTGGTCCAGTCGCGTCTCGAGAATCCGGGTGCACACGTTGGAGGCACCCTCGATGACGCCACCCAGGAGCAGACGGCGGACGTCGCCGGAGCCTTCCTCGTGGGCCCCGGGCAGGCCCGTCGCCACCGACAGGTAGATCTGCTTGCCCCGCAGCTTCTCCGCGTTGCGCACCGTGTCGTGCGACAGCCATTCCGGACCTGACGGGTCGGTCCACATGTTGGCCGGATCGCCGCTCCGTGACGTGACGGTCGTCTGGACCACGAGACGGCCGAGGGGATCACTCGTGGAGTAGCACCCGCTGAAGGCCGCGGCACCGCTGTAGAGGTCCGGGTACCGGTGGGCCAGCATCATCGCCGACTGTGCGCCCATCGAGTTGCCGGCAATCGCCTTGACGCCGTCGGTGTTCAGCTTCGCGTCGATCAGTGGCGGCAGCTCCTCGGCGATGAAGGACTCCCACTTGTTCAGTCCGAGCTCGGGATCGACCTGGTCCCAGTCGGTGTACAGGCTGCCTTGACCGCCGTTGAGCAGCACGACGTTGACGTTCTCGTCCTCGAAGAACGCGGGCGCGTCGCCGAGGCTCTTGTTCATCCACCCGCTGGTGTTGTTGCGCGCACCCGCGCCGTCGAGCATGTAGAGGGTGGGGCGCAGCACCGACCGGTCCTTCGGCAGCAGCACGTCGACCGTGACCTCATGGCGTAGCGCGGGCGAGGCGACGGTGTACTGAACGGCCTGCCCCGACTGCGGCTTCTCACCAGTGATCGCGGCGGTGGTGATGTCGTCCCGTGTCGGCGGGACCGGCCCCGGATCCTCCTTGAACGACTCCGGTATCGACGATCCTGAGCCCACACTCCCGGCGCCTGTACTACCGGCCCCGATACTGCCCGGGCTGCTGGTCGCCGGCGCCGCGGTCGCGGTTCCGGTGGCGATCACGATGGAAACCGCAACGGCACCGAGACCGACGACGCGCCGACCCCACCGTCGCCGGAACCGATCGTGGCTCTCACCGTGTCGATCCAGATCGAATCGCATCGCACAACCTCCAGGACGTGTGTGTATCGCCGGGGAGGCTAGTGCGCGAACGGACAAAACCGAACATTCGTTTCGATCGCGAACCTTCCGGACCGGTCACCTGTTCCAGTCCGCGACGGCGGACGCGATACCGTATCAGTACCGCACAGGTCCGGCCGACACTCCCGGCCCAGGTGGTACGACGTGAAGCAGGGGGTCCCGTGTCCGAGTCCGCAGACAGGTTCGCCACCGGTGATTTCGACCGAGAAGTCACCGGGGCGTGGGCTGCGTTCCGTTCGTCACTCGCCGATCGGATCGCTGCGATCTCGTCCGACGACCAGGTGATCCTCGAGACGGTCTGCGACACCGACGAGGCCGACGGCCGTGTGCCGTTCCTGCAGTTCAACGCGGTCGACGGACCCGACGGCCCGGCCGTCCGGTGCGAACTTCCCGCCGATGTCCACCTGCCGCCGCGGCGCCGATTGACCGCTGCCGACGAATCCCGACTGCTGGCTCAGGGATGGACGCATCCCGCGTCCACCGACGCGCCCGACGGGGATCCCGAACTCGACATGGGCGACGTACCCGCGCTCGTCGTCGAGAAGGCGGCGCGCTGGGCCGATCAGCTGGCCTCGATGGCGGTGTCGGTCCTGCGGGACACCTGGGACGTGCCACACCCCGCATTCCTTGCCCTGCACCATCTCGGGGGCGATCCCGAACCGGCAGCGGATCCGGCCGTCACCCCCGTCCGGACACCGCTCGACCGGCACGTGTCGATCCGCCCCCGCGACACCGCGCACCTGCGCGAGGTGATCGCGCACACCCTGACCGACATCTACGGGCAGGCGCCGGAACTGGACGCGGACGGTGACGTGGTCCTGCGCTTCGGCTCCGCACTCGCACTCGTCATCGCGAACGAGAGCACACCCGAGGTGCAGCTGTGGGCGCCCCTGGTCCGCGACATCAGTGGCCGCACACGAGCATCCGAGCTCATCACCGACCTCAATCGGCGCTGGCCGTATCTCCGCTTCGCCCTCTTCGAGGATCGGCTGCGCGTCATGATCGACATGCTCGCCGACCCGTTCGTCCCGCAGCACCTCGCCGACATGGTCGAGCACCTGTCGGACTTCCTCGGAGGCGTCGACGAAGAGTTCGCGGCGCATTTCGGCGGCGTGCTGCACTTCCCGCCCGCCGAACCGGCCACGGCACCCGAGACATCGGGCACCGACACGGTTCCCGAGGCATTCGTGCCGGAACCAGAGCCGGGGAGCCCGCCCGAACAGATGGAACTGTTCGACGACCCGGTCCAGCCGTCGCTGTTCGACGACCCCGACGAACTGCGGTAACAGCGGCGCACCGCAGGAGCTGGGATCAGCAGGGGCTCGGCTCTCCGATCTTCACGACGGACAGCACGGCCTCCGCCTCGCCGACGGGCGCTCCCACGGAGGGCTGCTGACCGACGACGATCCAGTTCGCGTCGAGTACCTGCTTGCGGCCCTTGCCGGACGCGTCGGCGCTGCGGGAGAAGAACACACCGTTCGCCTGAATGAGATCCTGCGCGTCCTGCAGGTTCATGCACATCACGTCCGGCATGAGCACCCGTGTCGGCGCTGGGGCCGGAGGCGCCACGGGAGTGGACAGTGTGACCTCCGGCGACACGACCGCGGCGGGTGGCGCGGAAATACGGGGTGCCGGAGCGACGACCGACGTCGTCGTAGTGGCGGCCATGGTCGTGGCCGTGGTCGACGTTGCAGACGCGGAACTCGTTTCCCCCGAACCACATCCAGCAAGTACACCGATCACCACTGCGCCTACGCCGACGGCAGTCGACCGCACGAGAACACTCTTCGAAGAAATGACAGCCACTTGAGACTCCCCCAGTAACCGGCCCCCTGCCGGACATCGTATGAACCGCGAGAGCGTACATCACCGGCCGCACCGAAACCACCCAACACCGACCGATCGGTCACCTAGAGGCTGCGGTGTCTGTAAGAATCACCCGACCGCCCCGGCGGGAAACACCCACCAGACGAGGAGACCTTTCCATGAAGACCCGGTACACGTTCGCCGTGATCGGCTGTGCCGCAATCACACTCTGCGCACCCGCGGCGGCGCAGGCAACAACGATCCACGACTTCCTTCCCGCCCCGGTCGCCTCCGTGGTGCCGCAGTTCATCGCCGACGCCGTGCAGCCGTTGTTGCCCCCGGCCCCCGGTACGCCGATGCGCCCCAGCACCATCCACGACTTTCTGCCGCTGGAGATCGCCAATATGATCCCCACAGGATCCGCCGATGCGCTCCGCCCTGTCCTGCCGCCGGTTCCAGGTCATGTCGTCGGCGCTCCCCTGCCGGCACCGGCACCACCCGCCCCGGCTCCTGCTCCTTCCCCTGCTCCCGCGCCCGCGCCCGCGCCCGCGCCCCAGGCCAGTCCGCGCGTGGCTCCGGCACCCGCGCCGGCTCCCGCGCCGCGAGCCGGCTACAAGAACTGCACCGAGGCACGCAATGCCGGTGTCACTCCGATCTACCGCGGCCAGGCCGGATATGCGCCACACCTGGATCGCGACAACGACGGAATCGCCTGCGAATAGTCCGCATCCGTCCCGCGCGCGAATCGGCCTCCCGCGCGCACAATTGCGCGGGCGGCAGACGAACTTGCGCGCGGGACGGAACCCGGACCGTCAGGCACCACTCTCGGTCGGGGTGATCACGATGTTGATCGGACACTCCTCCGGGTAGTCGCCGCGGAACAGTTCGATCCCGCACTCGATCCGATCGAAGCCGAGGACGTGGGTTCACATGCGGCTGAGCGGGAATCGGCCGGACACGACAGTTCCCGCCGCCTGCTGATAGGCCTGCACATTCGACCCGTCGCACCGGATCAGCCGGATGTTCTCGAGCGTGACGGACGATCTCGAGCGCGTCGAGCAGCGGACCGGTGGCGTGCGGCGAGGTGTCGAGCACGAAGTCAACTCTGCGGACGCCGGTCGTCTGCCGGGCGACCTCCCGTAGATCCTCGGTCTCGACGTCCACGACCACGTCGGCACCGAATTCCGTTGCGAGGCCCAGCTTGTGCCGGTCCCGTGACAGACCGGTAGCGAGGATGTCGTGACGATCGCGACGCGGCCGTCGAGGGGCGGTGTGCTCATCGAGGTTCCCTCGGCAGCCCGAGGATCTGCTCGGCGATGACGTTGAGCTGGATCTCGAGCGTGCCGCCGCCGATGAGCAGCGACGGCGTCGACAGGTACGCCTTGGCCGCCCGTCCTCCACCCGCCACACCGGGACCCAGGCTGCCGACGGCGGCCTCGGGCCCGAACCACTCGAACACCTGCGCGGCGGCGTCGGTGATGTGCCGCGCGGACGCCGCCTTGAGTGCGCTGGCCTCGACCCCCGGATTCAGGCCCGACAGCCGCTTGAGGATGCTCCGGTGCGCGAGGGCATCGAGAGCGCCTGTCCCGGAGGTGATCCGGCCGAGCGCGGGCAGTGCCGCGGACCGGGCAGCAGGGTCGAGAGCACGGACAACCTCGACCGGATCGAAGCGGTGGCCACCGGCGACCGGGGTGGTGCCCATCGCTACCCGCTCGTTCGCGAGCGTCGTGCGGGCCGCCTTCCAGCCCTCCCCCGGCGTGCCGACGAGGTCGGCGTCGGGCACGAACACTCCGTCGAGCGTGACCTCGTTGAACATGCTGTCGCCATTGGCCTCGCGCAACGGCCGCACCTCCACGCCCGGCGCCGACATGTCGACGAGGAAGAAGCTGATGCCCCGATGCTTGGGCACGTCGCGATCGGTGCGGGCCAGGCAGATTCCCCAGTGCGCCTCGTGCGCCTTGGAGTTCCACACCTTCCGACCGTCGATCCGCCAGCCGCCGTCCACCTTGGTGGCGAACGTCGTGAGCGACGCCAGGTCGGAGCCGGCACCGGGCTCGGAGAACAACTGGCACCACACGATCTCGCCGCGCAGGGTCGGCGCGACGAGCCGCTCCATCTGGTCTTCGGTTCCGTACTGCAGGATCGACGGTAGCGCCCACTCACCGATGACAGTGGTGGGCTGGGCCATCCCCGCGCGGTCGAACTCCTCGGCGATGACGAGCTGTCCGGCGGTGTCCGCACCCAGCCCGTACGGAGCGGGATAGTGCGGCGCCACCAGACCACGGTCGGCCAGCAACACCCGTGCCGACAGCGGATCCAGCGCGGCCGCCGCCGCGATCGTCGCGGCCACCCCGGCCCGGAATTCCGGACGATCCTCGATGCCGAGAGCCGCACGACGCTCCGTCGTGAGCGCCAGTTCGCCGGCGCGCCGGGCCCACTCGTCCTGTGCACCACCGAGTGCCAGCAGGCTCGCTGCCCGCCTCCAGTACAGGTGAATGTCGTGTTCCCACGTGTTGCCGATGCCGCCGAGCAGCGTCAGGCTGTCCAGGACCATGTCGACGGCCTCGCGCCGACACACCGTCGCGGTTCGCGCCGCCGCGAGTGCCAGCTGTTGCGGGTCGCCGCCGTCCGCGGCCATCGCCGCATCCCACACCGAACTGGTCATCACCTCGAGTCGGATGAACAGTTGGGCGCACTTGTGTTTGATCGCCTGGAACGAGCCGATCGGTCGTCCGAACTGCTCGCGGATCTTCGCGTACGCCAGGCTCGTCTCCTGTGCCCATCGGGCGATGCCGACGGCCTCGGCGCACTGCAGGACGGCTGCGAGCGACTCCACCTCCTCGGGTAACGCGCCGAGGATGTGGTCGGCGGGAATCCTGGCCTCCGACAGATGGATCCGTCCGATGTCGCGGGTGAGATCGACGCCCTCTGCGGGGGTTCGGTCGATCCCGGCGGCGTCGGCGGGGAGCACGAACCACACCGGCGTCTCACCGCACTGGCCCGCCAGCACCAGGATGTCTGCACCGACGGCGCCCAGGATCGGAACCGTGGTCCCGGAAGCGATCACTTCGTCGCCGTCCCCCTCGAGCGTCACGGTTCCGGGTTCGAGAGCGCACGCACCGATCGCGCCCGCTGCGAAGCGCGGCAGCAATGCCTTGCGCGCCGCGTCGGTGCCGTGCGCCTGGATCACGGCGCTCGCGGTGACCGTCGGCAGCAGCGGGCCCGGAATCAGCCCGTGCCCCGATTGTTCGAGGGCAACGGTCAGTTCGAGGAGACCGGCGCCGGCACCGCCGAATTCCTCGGCGATGTGCAGGGACGGAATACCCATCCCCACCAACTGGCCCCAGTGGGCGGGTCGCTCCCCTCTCCCGAGTTCCGCGATCTGCAGACGAGTCTGCTCGACGGGCGTGGTCCGCGCGGCGAACCGTGCGAGGGAGTCGGCAAGCGCGTCGTGGTCGGCTCCGATACCGATCGGCATGTCCGATCAACCTTTCAGTTTCAACACCTTGCGGGCGTTCTCGTGGAGGAACTTGGGCCAGACGTCGGCGTTCAACGGCACGTTCGGCATGTCGCCGAAGATCCGGTCCAGCGTCAGTCCGGCCGGGAAGTACCCGGCATAGATGATCTTGTCGGCGCCGCGGGTGTTGGCGTAGTCGACGATCGCCTGCGGGTAGTGCTTGGGCGCGAACGCGGACGTCGAGTAGTAGAGGTTGGGCCACTTGAGCATCAGTTTGATCGCCAGGTCCTCCCACGGCTCGCAGCCGTGCCGCGTGACGAACACCAGGTCCGGGAAGTCGAACATCACGTCGTCGATCAGTTCGACGTGCTGCACCGCGGACTTGACCCGCGGTCCGGCGATCCCGGCACACGCGAAGATCGGGATGTCGAGTTCGACGCACTTGGCGTAGATCGGGTACATCTGCGGCGCGTTGAGCGCCACCTGCGGGAACGTACCCGCCGCAAACGAACTCACCGAGACGATGTCGAACTCCTCGTACTCGCGCGTCATCCGCGTCAGCGTGCCCATGATGTCGTTGGGGTCCACCGCGGAGCCCTGCGGAACGAACCGGTCCGGGAAGGACTTGATTGCGCGTTGCCCCGACTCCTTGGCCATGCTGACCATGCCGATCTCGATGCCGTGCTTGTCCATCGCCCGCAGCGTCGCCGAGATCGGATCGTCGGTGTCGAGGTCGTCCGGCACGCCCTTGAACATGTACTGGGCGGGCATGCTGAACTCGTCGCGGCTCTCCCGGTCCTTGGTCTGACGCGTGATGAATGCGTACTCGTCGTACCCGGCCTCGCGAAACCCGATGTGGGTGTCGATGATCGGGATTCCGTCGTAGGGTGTCATATGCTCTGCTCCTTCGGGATCGGCCTGCCATTCAGATCACGGACCGTGATGCTTTCACGATCGAGGATGTCCAGGCTCGCCTCGACGTTTCCGGTGTAGTGCGGTGCGGCGTCGCACAACCACGTCACCGCCTCGACCATTTCCTCGAGCGACTCGGGCACGAACCACTTGGAACCGACCATGTTCGACGCCACCGACAGCGCCCCCGCCGTCGCGACGGCCGAGCGTGGGCGCACCGCGTTGACACGGATCCCGGTCCCGTTCAGTTCGGCGGCCAGCCCCGCTGTCATCCGATCCTGGGCGGCCTTGCTCATGCCGTAGAGCGTCGT
Source organism: Rhodococcus sp. BE178 (assembly GCF_050433545.1). Lineage (NCBI taxonomy): Bacteria > Bacillati > Actinomycetota > Actinomycetes > Mycobacteriales > Nocardiaceae > Rhodococcus > Rhodococcus sp. BE178. The sequence continues at coordinate 243,029 of NZ_JBNPXA010000007.1, forward strand.
GCCGTGGATGTCGGCATCCAGGGTGGTCTCCCCCGCGGGGAGCGCTTCGACGGGCCGGATCCGCGCGGTGCCGCTGGTGATGTTGACGATCCACCCCGCGCCGCGCTCACGCATGCCGGGGATCACCCGCTGCGCGAGGTCCAGCGGCGCATGGACGTTCACCTCGAACGTCAGGTGCGCGCGCTTGGACGGGTAATCCCGCAGCGGCTGGAAGATCGCCGCCGCCGCGTTGTTGACGAGGATGTCGATCGGTCCGCCCAGCGCCGTCTCCGCCTCCGCCTCCGGGACGATCCGCGCACGGGAGTCCGCATCCTCGAGCGCGGCCGGCACGATCGCGACCGTGCCACCGGCCTGGCGGATCAGCTGCGCGGTCTCGGCCAGCGTGCCCTCGAACCCGCGATCGGGTTCGTCGACCGTGCGGGCCACGATCGCGACGGCCGCGCCCTCCGCCGCCAGCCGCTGCGCGATGCCCGCACCGATGCCGCGGCTGGCACCGGTGACGATCGCCCGCCGTCCCCCCAGTCGGCCCGTCATACGCCGAGCTCCGCCTCGAGCTGCTTGGCGAAGGACTCACGCAGCAGGACGTCGTTCGGCTCGTCCGGCAGCTCGGTGAGCGGCTGGGCGACCTCGGACGGCGTGGGGCCGTACTTCACCGCCAGCGGGGCCAGCGCGTCCAGGTCGAAGTCGTACAACTCGGCAGCGTTCGCCGCGAACAGCTTCCGCAGCTCGGTCTCGTCGACGTCGTGCATCACCTGACGGATGCACTCGCGCGTGAACGGGTACGTGCCCTCGTTGTGCGGGTAGTCGCTGCCCCACATGAACTTGCCCTCGCCGAGCGTGTCGCGCGACGCCATGTCCTGCGCCGACGGCATCGTCGCACCGACCCACACATTGCGCCGGAAGTACTCGCTCGGACGCAACGGAAGCTGCTCGTCCTCGCTGTAGAACAGCTCGCCGATCCGGCCGGTGCGCTTGACCCGCAGGTCCACCGTGTCGAGCTGACGCATCAGATCCGGCGCCCACGCACAACCCTGCTCGGACACCGCGAACTTGAGCTTCGGGAACCGCTCGAAGACACCCGAGAGGATCATCTGCACCAGCGGACGCATCGAGTAGAAGCCGACCTCGTTGATGTAGAGCAGTGACGACGTCTTGTAGCGGCCGTAGTCCGGCAGACCGGTGCCGGCATGGCTGTTCACCGGGACGCCGAGGTCCTCGCAGACCTTCCACAACCGGTCGTACTCGGGGTCGTACAGCGGCTTGACCCACTTGATGTCGGGCGCCAGGTTCGGCAGCAGGATGCCGCCGCGCAGTCCGTTCTCCTTGACCCACTCGACGTCCTTGATCGCCTCGTCGACGCCGTTGAGGAACACCTGCGCAACGCCGGCACGCTGGGCGGGAGCGTCGTTGCAGAAGTCCTTCAGCCAGCGGTTGTGGGCGCGCACGCCCGCGAGACGCTTGTCGAAGTCCTCGGCCCGCGGCGGGCCCGCCAGCACGGCGGCACTCGGGAAGAACGGGGGCACCGTGTTGGGGAACAGCACCTCACCGACCGTGCCGTCACCCTGCGTCTCGCGCAGTCGACGCTCGTTGTCCCAGTTACGGGTTCGGCCGTCGTCGACGAGGTCACGGTAGGGGTTCTTGTACTTTCCGCGCCACGCGTCGAACTCCTCGTGCCACGTCGATTCGAGGTACGAGCGGTAGGTGGCATGGTCGGCACCGGCATGACTGTCAGCCGAGATGAGGATGTAGGGCGTTTCATTCGTCACGATGGACACTCCTGATGAAACTACTCGATGTGAAACCGTGTTCTATACGATTGCCTTCGAGATTAGCGAGGTAGATGCAAATGTCAAGCGGAAGTCTCACGGTTATCTAGAACACAGTTCCACATCAGGGAATCTCCGGGATCGCGGGCCCCGGAGAACGCGACGAGCCCCCGACTCGGAAGTCGGGGGCTCGGGTACGAGCGGACTCTGCGCAGGCGGCAATGGCGCCTACATATGCGCTACGTCTGCGGCGCGACGAACTTGGCCGCGAACGCGTGGATGCTCGCCACCACGTGATCGAGTTCCTCGTCCGTCGTGCCGTGGCTCATCCCGAGGGACATACCGCGCTCGAACACCTCGTCCGCGAACGGCAGGCCGTCCTCGGGAATGCGGTACTCGACATTGCGCATCATCGGGTGGCGAGTGACATTGCCACTCCACACCGTTCGGGTGTCGATACCCGCACCCTCGAGCGACTCCTGCAGGTCCGAGCGCTCGAACCCGGCGTCCTCGCGGATCGTGACGGGGTAGCACAGCCACGCGGTATAGAAGCCCTGGAGCGGCTTGGGGAGACGGAACAGCGACGGGTAGGCGCCGAAGGCCGCGGTGAACGCGTCGAAGATCTCGTGGCGGCGCTTGTAGTTCACGTCGAGCTTGCTCAGCTGGACCAGGCCGAACGCGGAGCCCAGCTCGGACGGCTCGAAGTTCCAGGGCAGGACGTCGAAGATGAAGTCGTTGTCGTACGCGACGCCGTCGAGACTCTCGCGGAACACGCGTCCGGTCCGCGCCTGCTCAGACCCGAACAGGTGTGGCTCGGATCGGCGACCCCAGCGCCGCAGCATGAGGCCCTTGTCGCGCAGCTTCTCGTCGTCGAGGCACACCATGCCACCGTTGCCGGCACACGTGATGATGTGCGACATCGCGAAGCTGGTGACGGTGATGTCGGACCGCGAACCGGTCTTGGTGCCGTTGAGGGTCGTTCCGATGCAGTCGCACGAATCCTCGATGACCCTGAGGTCGTGACGGTCGGCGATCTCGCGGATGGCGTCCCAGTCGGGGGCATTGCCCGCCAGGTTCGGGACCAGGATCGCCTTGGTCTTGTCGGTGATCAACGCCTCGATCTTGGACGCATCGACGTTGTACGTGTCCGGCTCGACGTCGACGAACACCGGAATCCAGCCACCGCGGACGATCGGCGACACGTCGGTCGAGAAGGTGAGCGGCGAGGTGATCACCTCGGAGCCCTTGGGCAGATCGAGCAGTTCGAGCGCCAGGTACAGCGCGGACGAACCCGAGTTGCACATCAGGCCCAGCTTCTTGCCGTAGAGATCGGCGACCCTGCGCTCCATCTCGGCAACGTTCTTGCCGATCTTGAGGGCGAACGGGCCTCCCCGCAGAACCTCGAGACACGCATTGATCTCGCGCTCGTCGTGAACACTTCGGGCGTAGACAACCCTGGTCATGGGATCTCCTCGTTTGATTTCTCGGAAGGCGTCCGGCGGTGTCGGGTTTCGGCACCTCGCACCCCTCGTGTGGCGATCGCAGCGCGCGATGCCGCGGAAGACCCTGCGCACCTCCAGCATTCGCACAGGCCGAGGTGACGGCTCCGGCAGCGGACCCGGGCTCACGAAGACCACATTGATATCTGAATGGCGCTCATTGAACGTTCATTCAGGAAGAATATAGAACGGCTGCCCGAAGCAGTCAAGGAGGAACGCAATTGAGCCGCGGAGGCCCGGAGGCGCCGGTCACGGCACTCTCGGCACCCTCCTTTTGACCGGCGGCACCGGGCAGCACTATGGTTTGAATGATTGTTCAAATGAAAGGAACACGCGTGCCCGAAGCCCCCGACAGGAGGTCCGAGATACTCGACGCCGCCGCCGTCCTGTTCGCCGCGCGCGGGATCCCCGGAACCTCGATGCGCGAGATCGGTGACGAGGTCGGCATCAATGCGGGCGCGCTCTACCACTACTTCCGGTCGAAGGGCGCCATCGTCAACGAGCTGGTCACGGTGTTCCTCTCGGACCTCCTCGCGAACTATCGGGTGACCGGCCTCGAGCAGCTCGAGCCACGCGCACGGCTGAAGGCGATCGTCGACGTCTCCCTGGCGATGGGCGCGGCCCGCCCCGACGCGACGAAGGTCTATCACGCCGAGTTCCCCAACCTGCGCAAGCTGCGTGACTTCACCGCAGCCGCCGCGCTCGCCGACGAGATCCAGACGATCTGGCTCGACGCCATCGAAGCCGGCAAGGACGCGGACGTTCTCCGAAAGGACGTTCCCTCCAAGGTGTTCCACCGATTCCTCCGAGATTCGGTGTGGTTCACCGTCTACTGGCGCAAGCCCGACGACCCGTACACGCTCGGCGAGCTCTCCGACGACTGCATGTCCGTATTCCTCGACGGCATGGCTGCGCGCCCCGAGCGCTGAACGTTTTTCCCACTCCACCAATCGGCGTCATCATGGACGTGGTCACCGCCGAGCAGGCCAAGATCGCCGAGGACGCCGGCGCTGTCGCGGTCATGGCGCTCGAGCGTGTGCCCGCCGACATCCGCGCGCAGGGCGGCGTCTCGCGCATGTCGGACCCGGACATGATCGACGGCATCATCGAGGCCGTCTCCATCCCCGTGATGGCCAAGGCCCGCATCGGCCACTTCGTCGAGGCGCAGATCCTGCAGTCCCTCGGCGTGGACTACATCGACGAGTCCGAGGTCCTCACCCCGGCCGACTACGAGAACCACATCGACAAGTTCTCGTTCACCGTCCCGTTCGTGTGTGGCGCCACCAACCTCGGCGAGGCCCTGCGTCGCATCAACGAGGGCGCGGCGATGATCCGCTCCAAGGGCGAGGCCGGCACCGGCGACGTCTCCAACGCCACCACCCACATGCGCAAGATCCGCCAGGAGATCCGCCGCCTGACCTCGCTGCCCGAGGACGAACTGTACGTCGCGGCCAAGGAACTGCAGGCCCCCTACGACCTCGTCGTCGAGGTCGCCAAGGCCGGCAAGCTGCCCGTCACCCTGTTCACCGCCGGCGGCATCGCGACCCCCGCGGACGCGGCGATGATGATGCAGCTCGGCGCCGAGGGCGTGTTCGTCGGCTCCGGCATCTTCAAGTCCGGCAACCCCGCCGAGCGCGCCGCCGCGATCGTCAAGGCCACCACCTTCCACGACGACCCCGACGTGCTCGCCAAGGTCTCCCGCGGACTCGGCGAGGCCATGGTCGGCATCAACGTCGACGACATCCCGCAGCCGCACCGCCTCGCCGAGCGCGGCTGGTGATCCGGCACGTGGCCGGCTAGCCGGCCACGCCCGCCAATCGAAGCACGTACGTGGCCGAGACGGGCACCTGCGGAGGAAGTTCGACGGAAAGCCGGCCGTCGATCGTGGAGAAGTCCAGTGCGGCGGGGTCGCCGAGCAGTTCGACCCCGTCCACGTCACGAGTGTCGACTCCGCTCAGCGTGAAGCGTCGGGTTCCGGGTAGTTCCAGCAGGAACGCGAACACGTCGGAGCCCTTGCGGGTGTACCGCACCTGAGTGCCCTCGGACGTCGTTCCGGCAGCAGTCGTCCACGGCCGGCTGCCGATCACCGCGTCGCGGTTGACCGCCATCCACTCCCCCAGCCCACGCAGCGGAGCCTGCTGCACCTCGGGGATCGTGCCGTCGGGGTCGGGACCGATTCCGATCAGCAGGTTGCCGTTCTTGCTGACGATGTCGACGAACGAGCGGATCAACTCGGTGGCCGTGACGATGTCGTCCGGTCGTTCGTTTCGATTGGCGGCGAACGAATGTCCCACGCCGCGAGTCGATTCCCACTTCTCGGTGACGACGGTGTCGAACGTGGCGTATTCCGGGCTGCGGAAGTCGTAGTGCGGCGACGCCGGGAACGCGAGTTCCTTCTTGTCGTCCGGCAGCAGGCGCCACGCCCGCTGCACCAGTTCGCCGATACCGCGCAGCACCGACTCGGACATCCTGTCCCGCTTGACGTCCTGCTCGGCCCATCTGTCGTTGACCACGCCCTCGTCGACGGTGTTGTAGTAGTACGCGAACAGTTCGGCCAGATTGCCGCCGGGCGGCCAGCAGATGTCGTTCCACAGCACCGACGGGCCGTAACGGTCGATCAGTTCGCGCACGTGCGCCGTGGCGTACTCGCGGTAGTCGTCGCCGGGCGGGACCGCCAGTGCGAGGTCGGCCGGGCTGTCCATCAGCGCGTCGTTGTGGGGCCAGTCGTATCCGCCCGAGTAGTAGAGTCCCATCCGCATGCCCTGTGCCCGAACAGCATCGGCCAGATCGCCGACCAGGTCTCGCTTTGCGTGATAGGCACCCTTGCGCGGGTGTTCCGACTCGGACGGCCACAGCGTGAACCCGTCGTGGTGCTTGGTGGTGAGAACGACGTAGCCCGCTCCGGTCTGCGCACACAGCGCTGCGAGCACGTCCAGATCCGCCGACGACGACTCCCGGTCGAATTCCTCGATAAACCCGTCGTACGGATAGTCCGCGCCGTAGGTGTCGCGGTGGTGGCGCTGCGTCGGGCTGCCGTCGATCCCCATCGAGTTCAGATACCACTCCGCGTACGGATTGTTGCGGAGCATGCCCCGCGGTCCGTGCTCGCGGAGCAACTGCTGAATGTCGTCGACCTGCGGCGCCCATGCCGGCACGGAGTACAGGCCCCAGTGCACGAAGATTCCGAGCTTGGCGTCGTCGTACCAGTCCGGAAGCGCTCTACCCGACACCGATTCCCAGGTGGGCTCGAACATCGTCATCTCTCCTCGAATCGCAACGCCATGCGCACAGCTTGGCACGCGCCCGGCAGCGAAACCGGCAGCGCCGCACCCGTTGTCCGGCACCTCGGTCCGGGGACGCGGTCGAGAGCTACCCGGCGATGTCGAGGAGGCGCGCGACCTCGTCGATCGCCGACCCCAGATCCGCGGCTCGCACCTCGTCGGCGAGTCTTACCGAACCGAGGGGCTCGAGCATGTGGGGCAGGCGGGAGCGCAGGCGTTCGAGAGTCCACTCCCGGGGATCCCCCTCGGCGAACTGGTCGAAGCGCACAACGACGTTGACCTGCTCGGACTGATGGATGTAGTGGTAGTGCGGTTCGTTGTCGAAGCAGTCGAAGCGCAAGCGCTCCAGTCGATCTACCGTGTCGAGCACGTGGACACACGCGCCGCCGCTGTCGTACGTGGCATCAGGGACGGCCCCGATCGCGCGCGTTCGAGTTGATGGCTCGTCGGTGAGACGTCGCGACTCGACGACGAAGGTGAGCGGGCCTGCCGGCACGTAGACGCAGTGCTCGGGATCCATCGGGATCGGCATGACGTCGAAGCTGCGGCCGAGGCGGTACGCCTCGATTCCACTGGGATTCATCTCGACTCCATTTCGCAGACGCAGTGGGCTGGATCCCGATGCGGGGGACCTCCCCTGGACCTTTTCTTGCGAATGTTTTGAAACATTGGATACATGGGCGTCTGCGAGTCAGTCAATGCCCTCCGACAGGAGGTTTCATGGCGCGATCGCACCGCACGTGCGGCTCACGCCCAGGGCGGTGTGCTTCCGACCGGTCTCCGGGATGCTGCTCGACGTACGAGTCCTCGCACCGGGGCTGTCGCGCGAGCAGCTCCACGAGTGCTATCGCACGCAGCTCGAGGATGTCGTCCCCGCACTCGTCGACGTCCCCGGCGTCACCTCGGCGTGGTTCGCTGGTGAGCGCGCCCGACCTGGCGCCCCCGGTCTGGCCGAGCCGGGAAGGCGCGGCCGAAGACGAGGCCGCGATCCTCGTCACGCTCGTGGCCGTGGAGGACAACCCGTCGACGGTTCTGTCCCGACTACGCGATTCGGGGGCGCCATGGTCCGAAACCGGCACCGAGAGCGGCGGCGCGCTCTTCCGGGGCGCGCTCGAGGCGATCACCCCGTGGCAATAGGACTGGTTCGACGGCGAGGTAACGGCCTGATGCCGGAGGTCACGACTCACCCCGGGCGGTGAGCGCGGCGATGTCCCCGCCCAACGCGCTCCGATACGTGCCCATCAGTTCCTCGACGCCACCGAACTGATCGCCGACCTGGTGCGTGTTGTCCGCCGACAGCTCGCGGTTGCCGGAACGGGCGATCAGATCGTCGATCCGGGTATCGAGGCTCGTGGCCCAGCGCATCGACGCCATTGCTCGCAGCTGGGTCTCGGCCTGCGACAGCAGGTCCCCGATCCGGGCCAGTGCGGCGACCCGATCGACCAGCTGGTCCCACACCGGCACCAACGCGTCGTGGCGCGACTGCACTTGGTCGCGAGCAGCCGGCGTGGAGGTGAGCGCGTTGTCGAGTTCACCGAGGATGCCTTGCAGCGCAACGGTGTCGACCGCGATCTGCGTGAGCTCCTCCGCGAGATCCAGCTGCGCGCGCTGCACCACGAAGTGCTCCGAATGCCATGCGGGAGAACCCTCGATCCGGTCGTAGAGCGAGCCGGCGAGGAACAGCAGGGTATCGTAGCGGTCGGCGAACCGATCGTCGTCGGGTTCCACGGCACGTTCGAGCGCGTCGACCGCCCGGCGACCCACGTCCTCGGCCCGGGTGTGCTCGGACAGCCGGGCCACACGCTGCGCCGTCGACTCGAGCACCGCGTTGCGGAACTCGTGCAGATGCCGCCGCCCGACCGGCAACGGAGCGGGGGTGTGCTGCAACGCCGCGAACAGCGCGTCGCGCTGTCCGGGGTCCAGATGCACGCCGTCACGGCGCTCGCGGCGAATAGCCCGGACGCCACCGCCGTAGTGCATGTTCGACATCGTCACCGCCAAACACAGCCTGTCTATATGTTTCGCCAGCTCCGCGGCGCGATAGCGGTGCGCCAGCTGGACCGGGCCGGGCCGCAACGACGCCGCCCGGGTGGCAAGCCGGGCGTGCTCGTCGGTGAGCAGGCGAAGACCACCGAAACCGCCGATCGACGGAATCGTCCGGCCCGCACGACGACGGGCGGTCAGGGCTTGCCGCGTCGGCCCGTCCACTCGGCCCGCCGCGATCAACAGCGCGGCGACGTCGGACAGCGGCGGGTGCCGGCCGTCGAGCCGGGCACGCTCACACCAGCGGCGGACCTGGTCGTTGATACGGGCGCGCCGTTCGGTCACGGCGGCGGACGGGTCGGGTGCAGGCATCGCGCCTCCTCGAAGGGCTCCTGCCCACCACTGTCCCAGAAATCCGGAAACTGCGTGGCGACGACGACGCCGTCAGCCTGCGATTCGGCCTCGCGGCTCGAGGCGGCCGTGCGATTCGGCCCGGATGCGGAGCAGCAGCAGCCCCGACACCGACGCGACGATCAGCGCCGCGACCGTGGCGTGCACGTGCAGTTCGGCCACCCCGACACCGGCCACGACCAGACCTACCAGGAACAGACTCAGCAGAACGAACTTGATTGCGGTGGACTCCATGACGACTCCCTCACGTCCCAGGCGCGTGATTTCGACTCGGGTGTGCGGACAACGACGGCTACGCGGTAGTTCACGTCCGCCGCGAACGCTAGACCCGACGGTCGCCCCCACCGGGACGACACGTCGGGTCCGCGCAGTCGATACCGATCCGATACGAGTCCGCTGCAGATCGGTGTCAGTCGATGACGGCGTCGGAGAACACCGGCGGGTTACCGAGGAACTGGCGATGCGACGGCGGCTGCTTCCCCTCGAGGTCCTTGACCCCGAGTTCCTCCGCGACCTCGGCGCCGACGAGCACCTGGCCGCTGCGCTTCATCAGCTGGGGGTCACGGGCCAACGCGTCGATGACGCGTCCGGGGAACTCCGCCGACTCCGCGGTCGCCGCCAGACCGTCGTACGCGCCCGGGTTCGCATCGAACCCGGCCTTGGTGCGCTCGGTCAGGAGCAGACCCATCCAGAGCGAGACGACCGCGACGTTGAACGGCCGGAAGTCGACAGCCATGTCGTGGGCCATCTTGTCGACCGCGGCCTTGCCGGCGCCGTACGCGGGGCCGTGCATGTAGCAGGTACCGCCGAACGACGAGGTGTTGACGACGAGGCCCTCACCGTTGGCGGCGAGCAGCGGTGCGGCGTAGTAGCTCGACACGTAGCTGGACCGCATGCCGACGTCGAGCACGTCGAGCAGCGACAGCGACTTCTCCCAGAACGGGCCCTTCTTGGTCAGCTCGTCCGGCACGTTGAGCGCGTTGTTGACCAGGATGTCGAGGCGTCCGTGCTCCTCGCGGAGCTGCGCGAAGAACGCCTCCACCTGGGCGTCGTCGCTGTGGTCGAGGACGACGGGAACTCCCTCACCGCCGCGGCGGGTGATCTCCTCGGCGGTGGCGAACACGGTGCCCGGCAGGGGTGCGTCGCCCTCGGTCTGCGTCCGTCCGGTGACGTACACCTTCGCGCCGGTCGCCCCGAGCGCGAGCGCGATTCCCTTGCCGGCACCGCGGCTGGCTCCGGTCACCACCACGATCCGATCCGAACTCAGACCCACCATGCACTCCATCCGTCGTCGGGCGACCACACATCGAATGTGGCCCACGTCTCATTCAGCACACCGTATGCGCTGGCGTATCCGCATGTCATTTCCCGCTGGACGGGAGAACCACGACGCGCCGGAAACTGCTTGAATCGAGGGATGACGCAGGACATCCCGACCCGGCCCCTCGAGGGCGTGCGCGTGCTCGAGCTGGGCAACTACATCGCGGCCCCCACCGCCGGTCGGCTGCTCGCCGATTTCGGCGCCGAGGTGATCAAGGTCGAGAGGCCCCGCACCGGCGACGAACTGCGCAACTGGCGTCTGTATTCGGGCACCACGTCGATGCTCTACCGCACGATCAACCGCAACAAGAAGTCGATCGTGCTGGACCTGCGGACCGAGGAAGGCCGGCAGCTGGTGCTCGACCTCGCCGCGCAGTGCGACATCCTGCTCGAGAATTTCCGGCCCGGCACGCTCGAGAAGTGGGGCATCGGCCCCGAGCAGTTGGACGCGGTCAATCCCGATCTGGTGATCACCCGGATCTCCGCGTTCGGTCAGACCGGCCCGCTCGCCGAACGGCCCGGCTTCGCCGCGGTCGCCGAGGCGCTCGGCGGATTCCGGGAACTCGTCGGCGACCCTGACCGTCCGCCGGTCCGGGTGGGTGTGTCGATCGGCGACTCCATCGCCGGCCTGTACGCCGCCTTCGGCTCGGTGATGGCGCTGTTCCAACGCCAGTCCCGCACGGGCGAATCGCTCGCGCTGTCGCAGCGGATCATCGACGTCGCGCTCAACGAGTCGATCATGTCGATGATGGAGTCACTGATCCCCGACTACCTCGCGTACGGCGTCAAACGCGAACGCGTCGGCGGCCGCATGGAAGGCATCGCGCCTTCCAACGCGTACCCGTGCAACGACGGCACCAGCATCATCATCTCCGGCAACGGCGACGCGATCTTCCAGCGCTACATGGAGACGATCGACCGACCGGACCTCGCCGCCGACGAGGAACTGCAGACCAACGCCGGACGCTGGGCGCGCCGCGACGAACTCGACGCCGCGATCGGCGAGTGGACGTCCCGCCACACCCGCGACGACGCGCTGCGCATCCTCGACGCGGCGAACGTCCCGTCCGGGCCGATCTACACCGCCGCCGACATCGTCGACGACGATCAGTACAACGCGCGCAACATGATTCAGACCTTCGACGTGGATACCGGCGCCGATTCACCGCAGCCGGTCGGGTTCCCCGGCATTGTGCCGGTGATCGGCGACAGGTCGCTCCCGATCGATCACGTCGGCCCCGACCTCGGCGAGCACACCCGCGAGGTACTGGCGAGCGTGCTCGGCAGATCCGACGCCGAGATCGAGCGGATCATCGCCGAGACGGAGGACTGATGAGCTACTCGTTTGCACCGCAATCGATCCTGCGCGACGTGACGCTGCGCGACGGACTGCAACTCACCGGCAAGGTGCTGCCCACCGACCGCAAGCTGGAGATCGCGCGCGGGCTCCTCGCACTGGGCGTACCCGAACTCGAGATCGGGTCGATGGCGCGGCCGGACCTGGTGCCGCCCATGGCGAACACCCTCGAGGTGATCGGGGAACTGACGCCCGAGGAACTCGACCGCTGCTGGGTGTGGGTGGCCACCCCACGCCACGTCGAGAAGGCCGCGGCTGCCGGCGCCCGCAACTTCCAGTACTGCTTCTCCGCATCCGAATCCCACAACCGCGCCAATATCGGCCGCTCCACCGACGACAGCCTGGCCGCGATGCCTGCGGCGATCGAGTTGACCCGCGCCGTCGGTGGGCGCATCCAGCTGTGTATCGCAACGTCGTTCACGTGCCCGTTCGAGGGCGACGTCCCGGCCGATCGGGTGCTGTCGATCGCGAACGATCCCCGCGCGGACGGCGCGGACGACATCGTCCTCGCCGACACGCTCGGCCAGGCGGTGCCCGCGCAGGTGGCGGCGTTGATCGGCCGGGTCGCGACCGAAAGCCCCGAGCGGCGCATCGTCTTCCACGGCCACGACACCTGGGGGCTCGGTGTCGCGAACACACTCGCCGCGATCGCCACCGGGGCATCGGTCGTGGACGGCTCGCTCGGCGGACTCGGCGGCTGTCCGTTCGCCCCCGGCGCCAGCGGCAACACCTCCAGCGAGGACATCGCGTTCGCAACCCGCCCCGGGTGGCTGACACCGGCCGCACTGACCGGCCTCGTCGACATCGCGACTCCGATGCTCGCCGAACTCGGCGAGCCCAACCGCTCCCGCACCGCAGAGGGAACACGCTCCGCGGCACACGCTTTCGAGTGGGTGCGCCCGGGCGGGTGATCACGAGAGGAAGAGCCCATGTCCTTCACTGACGACGAGGTCGAGTTCCTGCGGTCACAACCGCTCGCTCGACTGGCGACCACGTCCGACGACGGCCAACCCGATGTCGTCCCACTCGCCTTCGAGTTCGACGGCACCCACTTCTGGATCGGTGGGACCGGCGAGCCCGTGCTTCACACCAGAAAGTTCCGAAACATACTCGGCGGCCACGACAAGGTGGCACTCGTCGTCGACGAACTGATGTCGCTCGACCCCCTCACCGCCAAGTGCATCCGGGTCTACGGGATCGCGGACCCGCCGATCGAACGCGTCGGGATCGTCGGCGCCGGACTGTACTCACGGATCATCCCGACAGTGTCGTGGAGTTGGAACATGGCGGGCGAACCGGCAGGCGACGTGTGGTACGAGCCGCGACGAGCGGTGCACACCACCGCCACGGATTCGGACGACTGACGCGGGGCCGAGGAATCGGAATCTTCCAAGTCCCCTAGAGCGATATGAATCCGCGTCAGCCGAGAAGGAGGTTGCTGGGTCAGCTTCGCTGATTGCTCGACAATTCAGGGGCGGACATACTGCTCGAATGACCATCACACGGTGTGTCGATCTATCGGCTGCGCTCTGGCTCGAACAGCGAGACGAGGACTGGCGGCGACTGGCCGCTCGCGGGCCCCGCTGCTTCGACAAGTACGCACGTCTGAGGTTCATCCCGGACCCGGGCCATCCGGGACAAAGCGCCAACCATGTCCACGCCGCTCCGGACGCGCTATCCGACAACGAACAACTCAGTGTCGTCCTGACCCAGTTGGCCCGATGCACCGGCACGCCTGATGATTGCTACTTCTGCATTTGGGATGGATGGCCAAGCTTCCACATCGACGATCCGATGCCGAAGGTCTCGATCCCGAACCGCGACTACTTTCTGTTCCACGGAGCACTTGCCGACTTCGCCGAATGGGAGGTCCAGATCAAGACGCTTCTGCACGACATCGAAGCCCCAACCCCAGCGTTCGTGTGGCCGGCCGATCATGCGTGGTGTGTGACGTGCGACGTCGATCCCCATTTCGCGTCGATTGGTGCTGGGTCCGACGCGATCGCTCAGCTCGTGATCAACCCTCACGTCGACGTTGTAGTCGACGATCCCGACAAAGACCACGGTATTACTGCTGAGAGGAGACGTTTTCGCTCCAGCTCGTCGTCGGCCGGCCGATCCGGCCGGGCGCCCCGCCTGGGCAGTACAACTAGAAGACCATTGACTCGAACATCAGTGGCGCTCCTCGGGTTTGCGTGGGCGCCTTTCCCCTGTTCAGGGCGGGTTGTGTTGTTGGACGCATTGATCGGCGTTTCGCCGGTGAGATAGAA
>NZ_JBNPXA010000008.1:0-230377 GCF_050433545.1 Rhodococcus sp. BE178
GCTGCACGAACTCGAGCGCCGCGACGGCTCGACCGCCCTGATCACGATGTGCGCGGGCGGCGCACTCGCGACGGGCACCATCATCGAGCGGATCTGACGCCACGATGAAGCGCCCACCGTTGCTCGATACGCAGTTCACCCGATCCCTCGTCAAGTGGATGTCGAAAACGAACGTCGTCGTGTACCGGGTCACGGGTGGGCGCATCGGCGGCAAGTGGCGGATCGGCAGCGCCGCGAAGCACGGCCTGCCGATCTGCCTGCTCACCACCACCGGACGCAAGACCGGCGAGCCACGGGTGACCCCCCTGGTGTTCCTCGAGGATGACGACCGCATCGTCCTCGTCGCCTCGCAGGGCGGCCAGCCGATGAACCCGATGTGGTACCTGAACCTGAAGGCCGACCCGAAAGTGACGATCCAGATCCGTTCACAGGTACGCAATCTGGTAGCCCGTGTCGCCGACGACGACGAGCGCGCGCAGCTGTGGCCGAAGCTGCTGGCGATGTATCCCGAGTTCGATGATTACCAGGCCTGGACCGATCGGCAGATCCCCGTCGTCGTCTGCGAATAGCGCGCGGCACTCCCCCGCAGGCGCACAGACGGGAATAATGAGGGTCGACGCCCGGCACATCGGCGCCGGGACCCCCGTTCTCGAGGAGGAATGTCGCACCATGACAGTGAAGAACCACGACCAGGTGATCGACCGGCGCGAGATCGCTTCGGCCCTGCTGAAGGCACTCGACCGTCGTCACGAGGTCCTGGACGCAATCGTCGAGAGCAAGGACCGTGCCGCCGCCGTCGCGGCCGTCCGTGACCTGCTCGAGACGTCCGACTTCTGCGCCGAGGCCGTGCTGAACCTGCGTTTCGACCGGCTGACGGTCACGGAACGCGACCGGATCCGCACCGAGCTCGAGGACCTCGACGCCACCCTGCAGTGGCTGCCCGAGCAGCGTCCGTTCAGCACCGGCGCCGGAGTTCGCTTGCGCCCCTTCACCGATTCGGACGGGGACACCGACCTGTTCCGCAAGCGGTCCGCCGAGCGCTTCGACGATTCGGGCGCGCCGTGGAGCCAGGACCGCGTCGAGCAGGAGCGTCGGGACGGGCTCAAGCGCATCGACGACGAGTCGGCGGGGTGGTTCGTCGCGGAATGCACCACCGGCGACGAGCCCAGCAGTGTCGGCCTGGTGTTCGGCGAGCTCACCGGCAACGAGGTGGACGTCGCGATCTGGGTGGCGCCCGACGCCCGCAAGCAGGGCTACGGGACCGCGGCGCTCAAGCAGGCGCGCAGCGAACTGGCCGCCTACTTCCCCGGCACGGTTCTGATCATCCGCACCCCGGCATAAACACGCCGAAACACGAAAACCGCCCGTGCGCATCGAGTGCACGGGCGGTTTTCGTCAGGCGTGAATGCCGCTGCTCAGGCTCCGTAGACCGGGGTGGGGGTCTCGGCCTTCTCGAGCAGGTCGGCCACGACCGGTCCGAGTTCCTTCGGATCCCAACGGTCACCCTTGTCCTGGGTGGGGCCGTGGCGCCAGCCCTCGGCGACGGTGATCTTGCCACCCTCGACCTCGAACACGCGGCCGGTGACGTTCTTCGCCTCGGCGCTGCCCAGCCACACGACCAGCGGGGAGATGTTCTCCGGCGCCATCGCGTCGAAGCCCTCCTCTGGAGCGGCCATCGCCTCGGCCATCGCGCCACCGGCGCCGACGGTCATGCGGGTACGGGCCGCGGGGGCGATCGCGTTGACGGAGACGCCGTAGTTCTTCAGCTCGGCGGCAGCCTGGATCGTCATCTCGGCGATGCCGGCCTTGGCCGCGGCGTAGTTGCCCTGGCCGATGGAGCCCTGCAGGCCCGCGCCCGAGCTGGTGTTGATGATGCGGGCGTCCACCGGGCGTCCGGCCTTGGACTCGGCCCGCCAGTACGCGGCGGCGTGGCGCAGCGGGGCGAAGTGGCCCTTGAGGTGCACGCGGATGACCGCGTCCCACTCTTCCTCGCTCATGCCGACGAGCATGCGGTCACGCAGGAAGCCCGCATTGTTGACCAGGATGTCCAGTCCACCGAACGTGTCGATAGCGGTTTGGATCAGGTTCTGGGCACCCTCCCACGACGCGACATCGTCGCCGTTGACGACAGCCTCGCCGCCGGCGGCCTTGATCTCGGCGACAACCTGCTCGGCAGGGGTCTCGCCGGTGTTGGAGCCGTCGCCGCCGACACCGATATCGTTGACGACGACCTTGGCGCCCTCCGCCGCGAAGGCCAGCGCGTGCGCGCGACCGATTCCACGGCCGGCGCCGGTGATGATGACGACTCGGCCGTCAAGCAATCCGCTCACTTGATTCTCCTTAAGTTGTTGCCGCGGCCAGGAAGGCCGGGCGCTCGCCGCCGCCGTGGACGGTAAGGGTCGAACCGCTGACGTAGGCCGCCAACGGTGATGCCAGGAATGTCGCACAATTGCCGATGTCCTCGGGCAATGCCATCCGACCCAGCGGGACGGTGGCGCCGACGGCGTCGATGCCTGCCTCGTCGCCGTAGTGCAGGTGGCTCAGCTCGGTCTGCACGAGCCCGACAACGATCGAGTTGACCCGCACCTTGGGCGCCCACTCGACGGACAGGCTGGCCGCGAGCGAGTCGATACCCGCCTTCGCGGCGCCGTACGCCGCGGTGCCCGGGGAAGGCCTGCTGCCGCTGACGCTGGAGATCATCACGATCGACCCGCCGTCCTCTTGCTTCTGCATGACCGCGTTCGCGATCTGCGAGATCAGCAGCGGGGCGAGCAGGTTCAACTCGACGATCTTGGAGTGGAACTTGGGGCTCGCGTCGGCCGCCATCGCGAACGGGGCGCCACCGGCGTTGTTCACGACGGTGTCGAGCCGGCCGTACTTCGCGACGATCTGATCGATCATCGACTGCACCTGGTCTGCATCGCGCACGTCGCACGGGATGAAGTCGATGCTGCGCAGCTCGCCTCCGGGACCCGTGACCTCGACCGGTTTGTCGGCCGGGCGACGCGCGCACGTCACCACCGTCGCGCCCGCACACAGGAAGGACCGGCTGATGCCGGCTCCGATTCCGCGCACTCCGCCGGTCACCAGCACGACCTTGCCTTCGAGACCGAGATCCACGTTCATCCTCCCTGAAGCGGCACGGGTCATTCGCACCCGTCTGTGATAACTTACCAAGCAATCGCTTGGTTCGGTCAACAGACGTAAGGAACATGCCATGGGCATCACTTCGACCTCGGACGGTGCCGGGATCACCACGGTCACCGTCGACTACCCGCCCGTGAATGCCATCCCCTCGAAGGGCTGGTTCGAGTTGGCCGACGCCATCCTCGAAGCGGGCAAGGATCCCAACACGCACGTGGTGATCCTGCGCGCCGAGGGACGCGGCTTCAACGCCGGCGTCGACATCAAGGAAATGCAGGCCACCGAGGGTCACGGCGCGCTCATCGACGCCAACCGCGGCTGCGCCGCAGCCTTCTCCGCGGTCTACGACTGCGAGGTGCCCGTCGTGGTCGCCGTCAACGGCTTCTGCGTCGGCGGTGGCATCGGCCTGGTCGGCAACGCGGATGTCATCGTCGCGTCCGACGATGCGATCTTCGGCCTGCCCGAGGTGGACCGCGGCGCACTCGGTGCCGCCACGCACCTCGCCCGCCTGGTCCCCCAGCACATGATGCGCACGCTGTACTACACGGCCAAGAACGTCGACGCCCAGACGCTCAAGCACTTCGGTTCCGTGTACGACGTGGTCCCGCGCGCCGAGCTCGACGCATGCGCGCTGAAGATCGCCGGCGAGATCGCCGCCAAGGACACCCGCGTGATCCGGCGCGCCAAGGAAGCGATCAACCGCATCGACGTGATGGACGTGCACACCAGCTACCGGATCGAGCAGGGCTTCACGTTCGAGCTCAACCTCGCCGGCGTCGCCGACGAGCACCGCGACGAGTTCGTCGCCACGGGCAAGCCGAAGTCGAACACCACCGCACCCAAGGGAGACAGCAAGTAATGGCTGAGAAGCGCGACAAGCGCCGCTCACTGGATGAGGCCGTCGCCGGCATCCAGAGCGGGATGACCATCGGCATCGGCGGCTGGGGCTCGCGGCGCAAGCCGATGGCACTGGTGCGCGCGCTGCTGCGGAGCGACGTCAAGGACCTGACCGTCGTCGGGTACCTCGGCCCGGACCTCGGTCTGCTGATCTCCGCGGGCAAGGTCAAGCGCGCCTACTACGGCTTCGTGTCCCTGGACTCGGCGCCGTTCTACGACCCCTGGTTCGCACAGGCCCGCGTCGCCGGGACCATCGAGTCCCGCGAGATGGACGAGGGCATGGTCAAGGCCGGCCTGCAGGCCGCCGCCGCGCGCCTGCCGTTCATGCCGATCCGTGCGGGCCTCGGCTCGGATGCGCAGACCGTCTGGGGCGACGAGCTCAAGACCGTCGCATCCCCGTACCCGCATGCCGACGGCCGCATCGAGTCCCTCATCGCGATGCCCGCGCTGAACCTCGACGCTGCCCTGGTCCACCTGGACCTGGCCGACGAGCGCGGCAACGCCGCCTACACCGGCGTCGACCCCTACTTCGACGACCTGTTCTGTCTCGCGGCCGAGCAGCGCATCCTCAGCGTCGACAAGATCGTCTCGACCGAGGAACTCGTCAAGTCCGTCCCGAATCAGGCCCTGATCCTGAACCGCGCGATGGTCGACACCGTCACCGAGGCCCCGGGCGGCGCGCACTTCACCTTCGCCGGCGAATACAAGCGCGACGAGAAGTTCCAGCGCCACTACGCCGAGTCCGCCAAGACCCCCGAGGCGTGGCAGGCCTTCGCCGACACCTACCTGTCCGGCAGCGAGGACGACTACCAGGCCGCCGTGCGCAAGTTCGCAGAGGAGCAGAAGTCATGACCGAGGTAACCCGCGCGGAGTACTGCGCCATCGCGTGCGCCGAGTTGTTCGCCGACGCCGGCGAGATCTTCGCCTCCCCCATGGCGACGCTGCCGCTGATCGGTGCCCGCCTGGCCAAGCTCACCACCGAGCCGGACCTGATCATCACCGACGGCGAGGCCCTGATCCTGGCCGACGCGCCGGCCATCGGCGCCACCGCGCCGATCGAGGGCTACATCCCGTTCTCCAAGGTGTTCGACGTGGTCGCATCCGGCCGTCGCCACGTGGTGATGGGCGCGAACCAGATCGACAAGTTCGGCAACCAGAACCTCTCCGCGTTCGGCCCGCTGGACAAGCCGACCCGCCAGATGTTCGGCCTGCGCGGCGCCCCCGGCAACACCATCAACCACGCCACCAGCTACTGGGTGGGCAAGCACTCCACCCGCGTGTTCGCCGAGCAGGTCGACGTGGTGTGCGGCGTCGGCTACGACAAGGTGGACCCGGAGAACCCGGCGTTCCGCTTCCTGAAGAACCACCAGGTGGTCACCAACCTCGGTGTGTTCGACTTCCACGGCCCGAACCAGACTATGCGTGCGGTGAGCCTGCACCCCGGCGTCACCGCCGAGGACGTCAAGGCCAACACCTCCTTCGAGATCGCGGGCCTGGCCGAGGCCGGCGTCACCCGCGAGCCCACCGCCGAGGAGCTGCGCCTGATCCGCGAGGTCATCGATCCGAAGAGCCTGCGTGACCGCGAGGTCTCGCTGTGAGCCAGCTGCTGAAGACGCCGTTCACCGAGCTGGTCGGTGTCGAGCATCCGATCGTTCAGACGGGCATGGGCTGGGTGTCCGGCCCGCGCCTGACCGCGGCCACCGCCAACGCGGGCGGCCTCGGCATCCTCGCCTCGGCGACGATGACCTACGAGGAGCTCGAGGCAGCGGTCCTCAAGACCAAGCAGCTGACGGACAAGCCGTTCGGCGTCAACATGCGCGCCGACGCGTCGGACGCCTCGAAGCGCTGCGATCTGCTGATCCGCGAGGGTGTCAAGGTCGCCTCGTTCGCGTTGGCGCCCAAGAAGGAACTGATCGCCAAGCTCAAGGACAACGGGATCGTCGTGATCCCGTCGATCGGTGCCGCCAAGCACGCCGTCAAGGTCGCCTCGTGGGGCGCCGACGCGGTGATCGTGCAGGGCGGTGAGGGCGGTGGCCACACCGGCGGAGTCGCGACCACCCTGCTGCTGCCGTCCGTGCTCGACGCGGTCGACATCCCGGTTGTCGCCGGCGGCGGCTTCTTCGACGGTCGCGGCCTGGCCGCGGCGCTGTCGTACGGTGCCGCCGGTGTCGCGATGGGCACCCGCTTCCTGCTCACGAGCGATTCGGCGGTGCCGGACTCGGTCAAGCAGGAGTACCTCAAGCGCAGCCTGACCGACACCACGGTGTCGGTGAAGGTCGACGGCATGCCGCACCGCGTGCTCAACACCGAACTGGTGAACGCACTCGAGAAGTCCAGCTACGCAAAGGGACTCGTTGCGGCCACCAAGAATGCCATGAAGTTCAAGGCGATGACGGGCATGAAGTGGTCCACCCTCGCCAAGGACGGACTCGCCATGAAGAAGTCCGGCGACCGCACGTGGCAGCAGATCATCATGGCCGCCAACACCCCGATGCTGCTCAAGGCCGGTCTGGTCGAGGGCAACACCGAGGCCGGCGTGCTCGCCTCCGGTCAGGTGGTCGGCATGATCGACGACCTGCCCAGCTGCCAGGAACTGATCGACCGCATCATGGCCGACGCTGCGAAGCGCATCGATGCACTTGGAGACCTCAAGGCCTGATCGGCCGGCCTCCAGCTGAAGGGACCCTTCATGCGCCACCAGCGCGTGAAGGGTCCCTTCGTCCGTTCAGGCGAGTTCCTCGCTCGCTTCCGCCGGCTGCTCCGGCCGGGAGAACAGTCCGCCGAGCACGTCCAGGACGTCGGTCCAGGCGTCGATCGTCGAGGTCGCCAGACGGCGGTGGTCGATGACTCCGGGCTGCGCGAGGGCCGCGTCGAAGGGCACCTCGACGAATCCTGCGATCCGTGGTGACAGTGCGTCCCGGATCGGCCCCAGATCGACTGGTGCGTCGGGCATCTGGTGCGAGACGACGACGGTGGTGCCGCCGAGCACCTGCGCACCGTACGTCGACATCACCCAGGTGAGGGCGTCACGCATCCGGCTCAGCGGTTCGGAACGAGCGGGCGCGACCACCACCAGTGCCGCACCGGAGCGGATCAGTGGCGCCAGTCGCGGCGAGCGCAGCGCGGTACCGACGTCGTGGACGCGAGCGCTGTGCCGGGCCGCGAGCAGCTCGTCGACGATCGCGGGGTCGCTCGCCTGCGCGTTGCCGCTGCCCACCACCACCACACCGGCGGACGTGAGCGCCATGCGCGACTCGAGCTGCCGGATCGATCGGGCGGGATCGACAGCGCCGAATCCGGCCCGCGCGAGAAGGTTTCCGCCGTCGCTGGTCGCGTCGACCGCCGAGACGTCCTTGCCGGTACCGAGGCGGAGCGCAGTGGCCAACCCGTACACCGTCGTGGTGGTGGCGGCCCCACCCGATCCAGCGACCACCATCGCGGACACCCGCTCCGGCTCGGGCACCCTGGGGGTGCGGCGCAGCGAGACCACGTTGTTCATCGCAGGTCCTCCACCTTGGCGATCTTGAATCCCGCCGGCGACGGTGCGACCGTGACACGTTGACGGATCACACCGTCCGAACCGGTCGGCGACCGCAATCCCAGATCGACCTCGAAGACGTTCGGGTCGGCGGTGGGCACGACCGTGACGCAGTGCTCGGTACCGAGCGGAACCTCGTCGATCCACTTCTGGATGTCCGGAACGGCGTTGGGCGTCAACATCAGTGACGCGACCCTGCCCCCGTCGCGGTCGACGTAGTACGCGTGGTCGAACGCCCTGATCGCGCCCGGGCCGTCGTCGACACTTCCCGGTCCGCGACCGACGCTCCGCCCGTCGGCGACAGAATCCGCACACCACCCGGCGGACTGCGCCGGCGCCACCGCGACCGTCGTGTCCGCTGCCGACGATGACGCCGCAGTGGAACCGGCGACGGGATTCGGCGAGCCCGCGATCGCGTCGCTTGCGCCGCGGAACCCGACGATCGTCGCGGCCGCAGCGATGACGAGGAGCGCGGCGGCGCCGCCACCGATCAGCAGCGGCTTCCTCTTCGCGGACGGCTTCTCCGCCGGTGACTCCGCCGGGGCGGTCACCAGCCACGTCGGCAACTGGTCGAACTCGGCGACCGGCTCGGGTACGGCGTCGGGCTCGGCCGGTTCGATGGGCCCGGGCACGGCGAGCGATTCGGGGGTTGCGACCGGCTCGGGGGGTGCAACAGGCTCTGCGACCACGGCGGGCTCGGGCGCCGGGTGCGCCTGCTCCGGGGGATGCCCGAGGTCCGGTTCGGACGGAACCGGCAGCGCCGCAATCTCTTCGGTCACCGTTCGTTCGGGGACCGACTCCGTCCCGTAGTGCTCGGTGACGTCCGGGAACAGCGAATCGTCCGCTCGGTTGTCCGTCGCCATGTGTCCTCCCCGAAGTCGACGGGCGGGGCGGACACCGGTCCGCCCCACCCGTGGCTCATGCCTGGATGCCGCCCCCGACGGCTCCACTGATCATGTTCGCGGCAACGCCGATTGACGACTCGGCGACGAATGTGGTGATTGCCCCGTCGATCCGTTCGAGCACCTGCGTGCCGCCGGGCTGCGCCGACACGAAATCCCTTGCCTGACGATCGATTCCGGGTGCGGCGTTCACGACGTCCCGCACGGCCGACGCGGTGGCCCCACCGATCGGCGTGGTCTCCCACTGCGCGAGGGTCTCCTGCGTCTGGGCCGTGACCGCGGGCTGGTCGACGTCGTTGAAGTAGCTACGCACCTCGGCAGGCAGCTCCTGCGGCTCGCCGAGATCACCAGTGCCGATGGTGGTTCCCGCGATAACACCAGTCACAGCGCCCGGCACAGCGCCGAGCACTCCGCCGACGGCAGCACCGATCGCGGTGCCGGCCACACCGTTGGTGACGAAGACGACCTGCCCACCTGGAATGAGTAGATCGGTTCCGCCCCACATTCCTGCTCCGATGCCGCCGCCAATCGTCCCGCCGACCAGCGCGCCGGCAACACCCGTCCCGATCGCGCCCGCCGCACCCATCCCCAACTGTGCCGCCGCCAAACGGTTCGCACGCGTGGTCTCGACGCCCAGCGAGCGCCAGAACGTCGACACCTCGGCCTCGATGACGGCGGAGGTGTTGTTGGTCCGCGCGAGGTCACCGTCGGTGATCCAGTTGGGCTGCGGCGTGTGAAAGGTACCCAGGCGCAGCGTTTCGCGCGGCGCGATGATCGGTGCGGTGGGCTCGACATACGTCGGCAGGTGCAGTTCCTCGAACTGGACGGGCGCCACGTAGTAGTTGTCGGGCGCGTTGTAGGTATTGGTGTCGTAGTCGTAGTTGTCGAGCGGCTGGTACTCGATGTTCTGGTACTGGGCCGGGGGCTCCACCCAGTAGACCGGCTCCGGCTGCGCAGGCGCGGACGTGACGCCGCCCTGCGACGACGGTCCGGAGGTGACGCCGCCCTGCGTCTGCGGAGCGGAGGTGACACCGCCCTGCGACGGCAACTGGTCCGGCGCAGCCGACGCCGCGCCCGATGCCGCCACGACCACTGCGGCCGCGGCGGAGGGAACCAACGCCACCCGAGCGATCGTCCTCGCCCGGCTCTTGCGGTGCTTACCCATCTGTGAACCCCCTTGATATGTCGAGCTGACTCGAGTCTGAGACGTCGCGGATGATCAGGCCTGGAAGAACCGCAGGCCGGCGGGCGCGAGGTACACCGATGTCGTGGCCGGGTATGTCTCGGAGATCGCGGGCGCCGACGCTGCCCACACACGATCGTGGGCACACACGTGCCCGTTCGTCCCCCTCGGCAACAAAAGCCGCCCCCATCGCGAAAGTCCTCCCCCACCGACCCGATGCCCCCGGTCGGTCCTTTGCATTGGGCAATATAACAGGGGTTCAGGGTGACTTCGGCGCACCCCTGGAGACGGGACGGGAAGCATGCGGATCGGGATCCTCGCCTACGACGGCTGCCTCGCGGCCGAGATCTTCCTCTTCTCCGATCTGCTGCTCATCGCGAACCGCGTGGCGCGGGAAACGGGTGTTGCGTCGGAGGATCCGTTCCAGGTGTCGGTCATCGCGTCGTCGGCATCCCCTGTCACGGCGGCCGGCGGATTCCCGATCGGGGCGCAGGCGTGGCACCACGACTTCGACCGCCTGGTCGTGCCAGGTTTCGAGCTCGCGCCGTCGGCGGATCTCGACGCCCGACTGTCCGGCCTGAGCCGCGAGACCGCGTTCCTGCGCGCCGCCGAGGCCCGAGGCACCCGCATCGCCTCGGTGTGTGTCGGAGCGTTCCTCCTCGGGGAGGCCGACCTGCTGAACGGGCGTCGGTGCACCACGTCGTGGCTGTTCGCTTCACAACTCGCCCAACGGTATCCACGCGCGAGCGTCCGCGGCGAGGCGCTGATCGCGGACGACGACCGCGTCACCACGACGGCGGCGTTCAGTGCCGCTCTCGATCTCGCGACGGTCATCATCCGCGAGCATCTCGGCGACGACGTCGCCCGGGCCACGGCCCGCATCACGCTCGTCGCCGAGAACCGCTCGAGCCAGGCGCCGTACATCGTCGAATCGATGCTCCCGCCGCGCCGCGGGCAGTTCGTCGAGGACGTCGGCCGATGGCTGGTCGAACACCTGGCAGACCCCTACGACCTGCCTCGTCTCTCGGCGACGTTTCACGTCAGCACCCGAACGATGTTGCGGCGGTTCGGTGCCGAGGCCGGCGAGTCTCCGCTGTCATTCCTGCGACGGGCGCGGGTTCGCGCCGCCAAACGGCTGTTGGAGACGACGGACCGGCCGTTGGAGGAGATCGTGAACCTCGTCGGCTATCGGGACGCCGGCACGTTCCGTCGACTGTTCGTCGAGCAGGTGGGTGTCAGCGCCGGCGACTACCGCCGACGGTTCCGCGCCGATACGCGAGGTGGCGAGAATGCCCCCGAACGTGGCGATCGCGCCTCTCGCCCCGTCGACGCGGCGCGGCGACACTGATCTCGTTCGCACACACGGGATGAGGAGGTACGGCCGTGCCGCACCGGAGCATGAACGTCGACGATCCCCTCGAGGACTTCACGCGTCGGCAGATCGACCTCGAAGGCGCGACGAAGGCGGTGCACGTGGCCGGCGCGGGACCGGCGGTGATCGTCATGCCGGAGATGCCGGGGATCAGCCCGCACGTGGCCCGCTTCGCCCGGTGGGTGCGGGACGCGGGCTTCACCGTGTACCTGCCGTCGCTGTTCGGTCGCGACGGCGCGGTGCCCACCGTCGAGGAGGGCACCGCGGTCCTGCGGCGGGCATGCGTCAGCGCGGAGTTCCGCGCGTTCGCGTCGGACGAGCAGAGCCCGGTGACCGTGTGGCTGCGGTCCCTCGCCAGGCTCGCCCACGCGGAATGCGGCGGCCCGGGCGTCGGGGCGATCGGAATGTGTTTCACGGGCAACTTCGCGCTGACGATGATGCTCGAACCCGCGATGCTCGCGCCGGTCCTGTCGCAGCCGTCGCTCCCGATCGACGATCCTGACGCAACGGCTAGTCCCGCAGATGAGCTCGCCGCCGTTCGGAAACGTCTCGACAACGACGATCTGACGGTGCTGGCCTACCGGTTCCGGGGCGATCGATTCTGCCGGGCGCAGCGATTCGCGGCGTACGCCGAGGCGCTGGGCGACCGCTTCGTCGCGCGCGAACTTCCCGACGAAGCGGCCAATCGGGCGACCTCGCCGTTCTTCGAGCACGTGATCGGGAGCCCGCACAGCGTCGTGACGGCCCACCTGATCGACGGCGCGGGCCAGCCGACGATCGCGGCCCGCGACGAGATCCTGTCGTTCTTCGCCCGCCGCCTCACCTGACGGTCAGGATCCCGCGGCCGCACCCTTCGCCGCCGCCATCCGCGCCCGCACCTCGGGCCGGCGCAGGGGCGGCACCGTCGGGGGCGGCTGCTTGCGCGGCGGCAGCGCCCCGAGCAGTTCCGCCGTGGTCGCGGTGACCTCCTCGACGGCCCGCTCGAACGCGGCGCGGTTGGCGTCGGACAGCTTGTGGATGCCGCTGACCTTCCGGACGTACTGTCGGGCGGCAGCCTCGATTTCCTCGGGGGTGGCGGCCGGCTCGAGCCCTCGCAGCTCAGTGATGTTTCGGCACATGCCTCGAACGGTAATCCCGCGTCCGGCCGCGCAAAAGGCTGTTCCCCGGTCCGGTTACCGCGTACTTTCGGTATCAGACACCGGACGGTCGAACGGGGGCGGGATGCGCGTCGAGGAGAACCTGGAAACCGCAGCGACGGCCGTCCCGCATCCGCCCCGGCGCCTTCCTCTGCTCGGCGACGTCCTGGGCGTCTCGCTGCACACCCCGGTGCAGGACTCGATGAGGATCGGTCGACAGCTGGGGCCGATCTTCGAGCGCAACGCGCTCGGGCACCGCTTCGTGTTCGTCTCGGGCGCCGACATGGTCGCGGAACTGTCCGACGAGTCGCGCTTCGCGAAGAACGTCGCACCCGGGATCGCGGAACTGCGCGGCATCGGCGGCGACGGCCTGTTCACCGCCTACAACGAGGAACCCAACTGGGGCAGGGCGCACAACCTGCTGCGGCCGGCATTCACCCAGTCTGCGATGCGGTCGTACCACGACATCATGGTGCAGGTGGCCGACGAGCTCACCGAGCACTGGGACGGCCTCGCCGGCGGCGCACCGGTGGACGTCTCGTCGGACATGACGAAGCTGACGCTCGAGACGATCGGACGGACCGGCTTCAGTTACTCGTTCGATTCGTTCCGCCGCGAGCGGCCGCACCCGTTCGTGGAGGCGATGGTCCGCGCCCTCACACACGCGCAGCGCCGGACGTTCCGGGCCGTTCCGGTCCTCGGGAAGGCTCTCTACCGCAGGTCCGATCGACAGAACGCCGCCGACACCGCGTACCTGGCCGACGTGGTGGACGAGGTGATCCGCAGCCGCCGCGACACCGCTGCGGCCGGCCCGGAGGACCTGCTCGAGATCATGCTCCGCGCTGCCCGCGAGGACGATCCGAACCGCCTCGACGACGTCAACATCCGCCACCAGGTGGTGACGTTCCTCGTCGCCGGGCACGAAACCACTTCGGGCGCGCTGTCGTTCGCGTTGTACTACCTGGCCCACAACCCCGACGTCCTGGCGAAGGCCCGCGCCGAGGTGGACGCCGTGTGGGGCGACGAGACGCCGCCGTTCGAGAAGGTCGCAAAGCTGCGCTACGTCCGACGTGTGCTCGACGAGACACTGCGACTGTGGCCCACCGCGCCCGGCTACGCGCGGGAGGCCCGTGAGGACACCGTGCTGGGCGGCCGCTACCCGATGCGGGCCGGCGACTGGGTGCTGGTGCTGATCCCGTCGCTGCACCGCGATCCTTCATGGGGCGACGATCCGGAACGCTTCGACCCGGACCGATTCGCCCCCGATAATGTTCGCGGCCGGGCACCGCACATCTACAAGCCGTTCGGAACCGGTGAACGCGCCTGTATCGGACGGCAATTCGCACTGCACGAGGCGGTCCTCGTGCTGGGCACGATCCTGCGCCGCTACGACTTCTCCGCCGACCCCGACTACCAGTTGCGCATCCAGGAGCGACTGACACTGATGCCTACGGGGTTCACGCTGTCGCTGCGGCGGCGTCGAGACTGATTCCGCCAGTATCTATTCGGGCATTTCGCCCACCCGCGCAGTGCAGTGTCGTTACCGTTCGCGTCACATCCGCACACCAGAACGGCGAACAACATGGACTCAGCCCTGGCCACGGTGGCCCTGCCGGCCGCCCTCGCGATCATCATGTTCGGCCTCGGCCTGTCGCTGACGGTCGCCGACTTCGCCCGCGTCGCACGACATCCCCGCGTCGTGACGATCGCTCTCGCCTG
Organism: Rhodococcus sp. BE178; assembly: GCF_050433545.1. Classification (NCBI taxonomy): domain Bacteria; kingdom Bacillati; phylum Actinomycetota; class Actinomycetes; order Mycobacteriales; family Nocardiaceae; genus Rhodococcus; species Rhodococcus sp. BE178. The sequence goes on from NZ_JBNPXA010000008.1 coordinate 13,892, forward strand.
CCAGCTGCTGATTCTGCCGGCGGTGGCGTTCGGACTCGTGCTGCTGTTCGACCTGCCGCCGCTGCTCGCGGTCGGCATGATGGTGCTCGCGGCCTCCCCCGGCGGCACCACCGCCAATCTCTTCAGCCACCTCTACCGCGGCGACGTCGCCCTCAACATCACACTGACGGCGGTCAATTCGGTGATCGCCGTCGTGACGCTGCCACTCATCACGAATTTCGCGCTCGGCCACTTCGACCCCGATGACACCGGCACGTCGATGGGCCTCGACTTCACCAAGATCCTGCAGGTGTTCGCGATCGTGCTGATCCCCGTCGCGATCGGCATGCTCGTGCGTGCCAAGCGCGAGGACTTCGCGCAGCGGATGGACCGCCCGGTCCGGATCGCGTCGGCCCTCGTCCTGGTGCTCGTCATCGTCGGCACCATCGCGGCCGAGCGGGAGAACGTGCCGTCGTATCTCGCGGACGTCGGCGTGATCACGATCCTGTTCTGCCTCATCAGTCTCGCCGTGGGCTACTGGATCCCGAAACTGCTCAGCGTCGGGCAGCGTCAGGCGATCGCGTGCTCGATGGAGATCGGCGTCCACAACAGCACCCTGGCGATCGCGATCTCCATCAGCGTCCTCGACAGCGTCGACATCGCGATCCCCGCCGCCGTGTACGGCGTCGTGATGTTCCCACTGGCCGCGGCCGTCGGCTGGCTGATCAGTCGCGGCACGCAGGCCGGGACGACGGATGCCGTCTCGGTTCAGGATCGAACCGAGAGGGCCTCCGAGGCAGGCTGACACAACGTCACGGCACGAGCACGATCGTTCCGCTGGTCGCTCGCTCGTCGATCCGGCGGTGGGCCGTGGCCACCGCATCGAGCGGCATCGTGGAATCGAAGACGGGCCGGACCGTGCCGCCGGCGACGCGATCGAGCGCGATCGAACGAAGCGCGGCGACGCGGTCGAGCCAGGCGGGCCCGGCGCAGGCGGTGACGGTGTACCCACCGGCATACAGATCCGCCGCTGCGATCCGGGGCGCCTCCCCGGAGAGCATCCCGTACGACAGCAACTGTCCGCGCAGCGGCGTGAGGGCGTCGAGCACACGCCGTGCGGTCGATCCCCCGATCGAGTCGAACGCCGCATCGATCGTGCGCCCACCGGCCGCCGCCGCGAGTGCGCCCGGTCGGTCCAGGTCGGCATGATCGAGCACGACATCTGCACCGAAGGATGCTGCACGGGTGCGGCTTTCATCGCTCCCCGCGGTTGCGACCACCAGCCCCGCCCGGCCTCGCAGCAGCTGCGTCAGGTACGCACCGATCCCGCTGCCCGCCGCCTCCACGAGCACCGTCGCATCACTCAGATCACCCGCCCGTTCCAGCAGTGCGAGCGCGACGGGGAGCCCGGTGAGCGCGACGGCCGCATCCACGGCCCCGATCGCGTCCGGCACCGCCACGCACTGCTCGACCGCGGCGCAGACGAACTCGGCGTGTGCGCCGATCCCCACACCACTCACCGCGACCCGGGTGCCGATCAGTTGCGGATCGACGCCGTCGCCCACCTCATCGACCAGCCCCACGGCCTGGGAGCCGAAGACCGTCGGCGGCGCGGCCGGCGACGGCACCAGCCCTGCCCGCATCTGCGTCTCCACCCACAACACCGGACTGGCCTCGGTGCGCACCCGCACCTGCCCACCGGCGGCATGCACATCGTCGCCGTCTCGCGCCGCCAGCGTGTCCGGCCCGCCCGCCTGTGACCACAGAACCCCACGCATCACATCACCCCTTAAATGGACCATCGGTTCAGTTAAAGCATGCGTCGATCTGGACCGGCGGTCAAGATATATTCGGTCACCCTCGTACAACGGCTTCCAGGAGATGTAATGCCCGACGCGCGACCGGAACGCGCCGACGCCGCCCGAAACCGGCGCGCGATTCTCGCCGCCGCGCAGCGTCTGTTCACCGAGCACGACCCGGACCGGGTGTCCGTCGACCAGATCGCCGCGGCCGCCGGTGTCGGGAAGGCGACGGTGTTCCACCGGTTCGGCAGTCGCAACGAACTGGTCCGCGCGGTCGTGTACGAACAGGCGAACGCGCTGCGCCAGGCGGTCCTCGACGCGCCACCGCCACTCGGTCCCGGAGCGCCCGCGGACGCGCGGCTCGTCGCATTCCTCGTCGCCTTCGCGCACCTGATCGTCGACCACCCCGCACTCACCGCCGCATACGACGCCTCCGATGCCGACGAACGCGCCGACGACCTGCACCGGTTCTGGTACGACCACCTGAGCGCGCTGATCACCGAGGTGCGGCCGGACATGGACCCGGACGGGACCGCCGTGCTGCTGCTCGCGATGGTCGCCGGGGCGGCGCGTCCGCTCGCCGCCGGCGGCGCCCGCGCCGGACGGATCGTCGACTCGGTCGAGGCGGTGGCCCGCTCGATCGTCGGCGACCGGGCATGATGGTTTGACGTAGGCATCACAGGCTGGAGGCCCACATGGGCCAACCGTCCTCGCGGGAGGCATTCGAGCCGCGCCGCCCGGTCCGCTTCTGCACGGCGCCGACCGGCACGCGGATCGCGTACACCTGCATGGGACGGGGAAAGGCGCTTCTGGTTCCCGCGGCGTGGATCAGCCATCTGGAACTGCTGTGGCAGGACCCGGCCTACCGAGCCTTCTTCACGCCGCTGGCGGCGGTCCGGACAGTGGTGCAGTACGACCGGCCCGGCTGCGGGCTGTCCGACCCCTCGCCGGGGACGCAGGGACTGGATGCCGATGTAGTGGTGCTTCGGACCCTTGCCGATCACCTGGACCTGGAGCGCTTCGATCTGCTGGGCATCTCCCTGGGCGCACCGGTGTCGGTCTCCTTCGCGGCGCAGTTCCCACAGCGGGTCGGCAGGCTGATCCTGTACGGCGGTTACGCCGACGGCTCGCAGATCGCGACGCCGGAGGTCCGGACCGCCATGCTGGGGATGATCCGGGCGCACTGGGGGTTGGGGTCGGAGCTGCTGGCCGACGTCTTCCTCCCGGACGGCAGTGCCGCGACCAAGGCGCTCTTCGCCCGGCTGCAGCGGGAGGCGGCGTCGCCCGACCTCGCCGTCGATCTGCTCGCGCAATGCTACGAAATCGACGTCGATGATCTGCTCGCCCGGGTCGCCGCCCCGACCCTGGTGGTGCACCGGCGCGGAGACCGTGCAATCCCCTACCGCGCGGGCCGCGAGGTGGCCGCGCACATCCCCGGCGCCCGGCTGCTCTCGCTGCCCGGCACCAGCCATTTCCCGTTCGTGGGCGACTCCTCCGCCATCGTCCGAGCGATCCTGGAATTCCTGGGGAGCAGCCCCGCCCCGCCGTCGGCGGAGCGGCCGGGCCCGCCGTCGGGCGAGCTGACCGCGCGGCAGCTGCAGGTGGCGGCGCTGGTCGCCGAGGGCATGACAAACCGGCAGATCGCCCAGCGGCTGGGTATCGAGGAGCGCTCCGCCGAGGGGCACGTCGAGCGGATCCGTCTGCGGCTCGGCGTGACGTCCCGCGCGCAGGTTGCCGCCTGGTGGGGCCGACGCATCTCTGCCGGTTCGGGAACCGACGTCGAGGTACCGGATTGAGGTATCGGCAGGGGTGATTCCCGCCTATCCACCGCTGCGCCCCTCCGGGAGGCTCGTAGTCACATCGATGACCGCGAACCCCGAAAGGAGCGCCAGCGATGGACACCAGCCACGATGTGCTGTCCTTCGAGCCGAAGGAGCCTGCGCCGACACCGGAGACGTTTCGGCCCCACCCGCTCCGCGGGCCGTTCAACGCGCTGTTCTTCACCGCGCTCGACCGGTACCTGGATCACTTGCTTCGGCCACACAAACGATCCCTCTTCGACAACCTTCCCCCCACGGTCGTCGAGCTCGGGCCCGGTGTGGGGGCCAACCTGCGCTACCTCCGCCCCGGCACCCGGCTGATCGCCGTCGAGCCGAATCCGGCCATGCACGATCGTCTGCGGGCGCGAGCCGCCCGCGCCCGGATCGATCTCGAACTGCACAACACCGGCGCCGAACGGCTCGATCTGCCCGACGAGTCGGTGGACGCGGTGATATCCAGCCTTCTGCTCTGCACCGTGTCCGACCCCGTCGCCGTCCTCACCGAGGTCCACCGCGTCCTGCGCCCCGGCGGACGCTACGCATTCCTGGAACACGTCGCCGCTCCGGACGGCACAGCGCTCCGCCGCCTGCAGAGGGCCACGCGCCGGCCGTGGAGTTGGACCTTCGAGGGCTGCTCCTGCGAGCGGGACCTGCGGGCAGACGTCGAGGCCGCCGGATTCGCCGGGACGACCGTCGAGGCCTACCGGCTGCGCTCACCCTTCCTGCAGGTCAACACCCAGATCGCCGGCGTCGCCGTCAAGGCGCCTCCCCGCAGCTGACGCCGGGATGTGAATCCGAGCTTGTGCAGGGCGTTGCGTAAGTGAACGCGTTGACGGTGTCCCAACCCAACCCGAGAGCGCGGGCGACCGCGGACACCGGCATTTTGCCGATCGCCAACCGCTGGAGAATCCAGCGGGCACACCGCCTGGTCGTCGACGCTTTCGGTGCGGCGACCCGGTCGAGGGACTGCCGGAAGATCGTCACCTCGCAGGCTTGGTCCTCGCAGGTGAACCGGTGGCAGACGCACCTGCAGGCGGGTCGGGTGCCCGACCACAGGCAGGTCCGTCAAAACTCGCACGACGTGGTCCCGCAGCTGCCCTGTCCGTCCGCACACCGGGCACGTCGGATCCATCTCGACAGGCCGACATTCGATGTGGGTGAGTTTCTCGCCGATCGCGACGCCGGTGATGGTCACCCCGAGTTCGACGGTTCGGCAGATGGTGTCGGCGACAAGGCACGTAGGCTCAGGCATGGGTCCACGGAACTCGTCGGTGAGCTTGCCGTTCTCGTCCATCCGGTAGTGGTGTACGCGCGAGTCGGTCTCTTCGGTACGCGTCAGGACCCGCTTGCCTTGGCTGTCCGGGCTTACCTGCCATCGCTGCGGGCCGTCCTTACCCGAGATGTCCCGCCAGCCGTAGCCTTCGCTATCGACCTGACCGGTGAATGTGCTGACGAGCCCCCCTCCTCGTTTCGGGTGGTCTCTGAGAATGTCTTGTTGCCGTAGTTGTCGACATGAACGTTGTCGTACAGACCGCTCTGGTTCGCGACACCTACATCGGTGCCCACCCGGTTCCCGTCTTCGTCGTACGAAGCGGTATAGGTATTGTTGTAGTCGCTGGACATCCCGAACTCGTGGCTGGCCTGGCCCGTAGTCGATGTCCCGGGATCGAAGTGCTGGCCGTAGACCTCGGAGTCCTGCGTGTCCTTGCTGGCGTAGGAGGAGGTGCCGGTGGAGTCGTCGTTCCACCGCTGCCACCCGCCATCTCCGTTGTCGACTACACGCGAATTGGTCGTGCTGCCATCAGGATTCGTGATTTCCTGATCGACAGTCTGATTGCCGTTTCCTTTCGGGATGGTGTTCTTGACGGTTCGCCCGTCGGGCAACGTTGTAGTCCACGTATCGCCCTCCTGGCGGCCATTGGTGTCGGGCAGACCGTAGATATCTGACACGGCTCGTCGCCTCCTCAAAGATTTCAGGCGCGTCGCGACCGGACTCGAAATGCTGCAAGCTACGCGGCACCCGGATGGGTAGCGGCGGCGAGCAATTCGGCGTGCGCGCGCAGAGAGTTGTCGACCGGTCTGTGACAAGTCGAGAAGAGACATGTGCCGCGCTCAACCAAAGGTTGAGCGCGGCACATGTAGAACACGATCCCCGATATCGGGAATGGCTTTACACCATTAGATGTGGTGCCGCCCGAGTGCGCGGTGTGCGGGAATGAGCACCGAGTTACGGTTTGATCGCGACGGCCGAAAGCTCGCCGGTGGCGGTGGCGACCGCGTTGGCGGTACGGGCCGTCACCGCGGCGCCGAAGCCCGCGGCCAGGACAACCTGGCCGCCGGACCCGACAGCGACACCAGCCGTAGCCGATCCTTCACTGCCGAGCGAAATAGTCTCCCGCAGTATGGGTTTCGTAGCGAAGGTCAAAGACCCGAGCCCGGTCGCCTCGGCGGCGAGCTTGGCCGAGGGCTTGAAGGTCACGGCTGGGGTGGCGGTTCCGCCGAACGCGGCGTAGACGAATGCCGGGATGACCGGGACCTGCGCACCGTCGACCCGGCTGACCGGCGACCCCGGCAGTGCCACCACCATCGTCGGTGGCGCCGCGACCGCGGTGAGCACTGTCGGTTGCGTGGGCAGTGCGGCCACGATCGCCTGTGCTGGTGCTGGCATAGCAGCCTCCAAATCGAAGAGGTGAATCAGCTCACGGCGAAGGTCGGGGTGATCAGCAGGGTGCCCTGGGCGCTCAGCTTCATCTCGGTGATCGCGACCTTGTCGATGAACGTGCCTGCGGTGGCGGCGCTCCACAGACCGGCGTGGGTGTAGGTGCCGGCGGGCAGGTTCACGGTGACCTGGCTGCCGGTCATCTGGCCGTTGGCCGGCGCACCCCAGGTGGTGGCCACACGGGCATAGGCCGGCGCACCACCCGAGGCTTCAGCGAGGCCGGTGGGGCCCGGGTCGCTGGTATGGACCGAAACATACATAGTGGTCGGAGTGGTCCCCGTATTGGCGTAGGCGGTGCACAGAGCGTTCTTGGTTGACGTAACAGCGATAGCCATGATGTTCTCCTTGAGAAATGTTTCTTTGCAATGAATTGCGCCGTTGTCGAGCGGCGAAAGAGGTCAGTTGCGGATGACGGAGCCGACGTACCAGGCGTAGGTGGTGGCCGGGGTGGTCGTGTAGGTGACCAACATCGTGTAGCGCGAGTTGGTGGGGATCGGATCGGACGTGGCTGCGGGTACGGTCCAGCTGGCCGCGGTCGGGGTGACGGTGGCGGGCCAGGTACCCAGCGATGCGCCGCCGGGCGCGATGAGCACGATGGAAACCGTTGTTCCGGCGGGGAATACGGCCCCATCGGAGGGCTGAATGGTCTGCACGAAGCCGGCGCCGGTGGTGAGTTTGAGTGGTTCGATCTTCGGCTGGTAGCCGAGGTATCCGGGATCGATCGGTGATGTCATGTGATTCCTTCGCTGTGTTCGACCTCGTCCATGAGTTCTCTGGACAGGTTCAGTTCCGGGATGCGGCCGTGCTGGGCCGCTTCGATTACGCCGCGCAGTACGGCGAGCGCCTCGCGGAAAAGGCCGGTGACACGGTCCAATTCCTGCATGGACGCCGCCTGCGCGGCCTCTACCCCGTCGAGCCGCAGGGAGACGACCCGCAGTTCTTCCGACACACGGGACAGGGTCGCCAAGGCGATATCGTTGACCTGTTTGGCAGCGGACACTTCGTGGCGAATATTTTGTGCCGGTTGCGCTTTCCGGGCCCGAAGCCAGGAGTAGAAGCTGGTGGCGCCGGAGCCGCCCAGAAAGGTGGCGGCGCTGATCAGCGTGGTTTCGAGAAGAGGCATCAGGTCCCTTCGGACCTGGGCACGGTCGGCTGGTGATGACTCTGCGCCATTGTGGACTCCAGGGGGTTAGTAGGGTCGCCAACGGGAGAGGGCTCGACCAAGTCGGCCCTGCGAAGGCATCGGGGTTGAGTTGGGCACCGGCTAGGCGCGGTTGATCAGGGCCCCGTCGAAATAGGTGTTGGAGCCGACGAGATTGTTGTTGAGATTGGAGCTGTAGCCAGGAGCGACGACTGCCCCCGCGGGCAGGTAGACGACGAACGTCGCCTCGACGCTCGAGGCGTACCCGTAGTAATCGGTCGTGTATATCGGGTTGCCGTCACCGTCGACGCCGCTTTGGGTGGTCTCGATCCGAAGCTGAACGGTCTTGGGCCCGGCGCGCAACTGCTGCCAGGTCGCGCCGGAGCTCGGGGCCCACCAGAGGTCGGCCCCGATCTCGGTGGTCAGCGCCTTGGCGTAGGTCAGGCCGAGGCTCATCCGGTACCAGCCTGAGACCGGCACCTGAACTTGTCCAAGCCCCAGGGCGGAGACCGTCACTGCCGAGCTATTCCGAACGGTGTCGAAGGTACCTGCCGCGACGGCACGGGACCCCGCTGGCTGGAGCGCGTTCGTGGAACTGATGCGGGCCAGCGCCCAGCCGATACCGGTGACCGGCCGGGACGCGAGATCGCTAGCCGTCAACGCGGCGACGGCGAAGGAGAAATACCCGAACAAGCCCGACCAGTAGTACTGGCTGTCGAATCCGAAAGACCGGTTCCCCACCCCGACGGGTGAGCTCTTGGCACTGTCGTTGTAAGCCAAGACAGCGACCCCGTTGATCAGCACCTGGTAGTTCGCTCCGACCGCGCTCAGGGTGACGGTATCGCCGGTTCGGACGGTAACCGCCGCGGTGCCCCATCGGATGTAGTTCAGCCCGGTTGTGCGGGTGCCTCGTCCGAGCCGCACTTCATTGGCAAGTACGTCGGCGAAGACGAAGGTGGCCAAGTCGGGCGCGGCACGAATGAAGAGCGAGGTGGCGACTGTGCCGGCTTGATTCGCGCGGCCCATGACCGCCGAGACCGCTTGGTCGTCGGTTCGCAGCACCATCTTCGACAGTGCGACGACGTTGCCGGTGCCCTTGTCACCTTGCTGGTTCAGTTGAACCTGACCGCTGACAATGGTCAGGTCTGCAACTTGACCGAATTTATAGGTGGTGTAGCCGGATCCGAGCGCCGTGCGCTCGAAGTCATCAGAAAACGTGGTGCCACTGAGCTGTTCGCCAGGCGGCGGCGGTTTCAGTGCCTCGATAGTGGCTTTGTTGGCATCGGCAACCACCTGCGCACTGGCGGCGGTGGACTTGGCCTCGGAGGACCGCGTTTGCGCCGTTGTGGTGGCGGATTGGGATTTGTCGGTGATCGCCTTCCAGTTGCCGCCGATGGCGGTCACGCCCGCGAACGAGCCGATGACACCGGAAACCATCGACTCGCGGGCACCCTCCCAGGTCAGCTTCTGGAGGTTGCCGATGTTGTTCGAGGCCGCCGCGTCGCCGACGTACGCGCCGGCGGGGACCGATTTGTCAGGTGAGGTCACAGTCAGGCTCCATCAGTAGCTCAGCAAGGCGCCATCGAAATAGGTTGCCGTGCCGACGAACCCGTTGTTGGCACTGAGGTAGTAGCCCGGCGCCACCACCGATCCCTGCTGCAGAAAGACGGTGAATGAGCTGCCGACGCTTTTGGACAATGTGTCGTTGGCCGTGCGAGCGCCGACCCGCGACAACGACCAGGTTCCGTCGGGCGCCGCCGCGGTCCACAGTCCGACCCGCGCTCCGGTGGTAGGCGAAGACAGCGCATACGCGGTCGTGATCGCGTACCAGCCCGATTTCTCGATCTGCACCTGGCCGCGTCCGAGATCGGGTACGGCGATGTTTTTGTTGGGGCCGATGGAATCGAAAGTGTCTGCCGCCAAGCGTGCTTCACCGGCCGGCTGGGCGACAGCGGTGGGGCTGAGGCGGTACAGCGACCACCCGGTGCCGACAATCGGCGGCGAGGAGAGATCGGCCGCGGCGAGTGCGTTGATCGCGAACGAGAAGAATCCGAACAGCCCGGTCCAGTAGTACTGGCAGCCGAAGCCGAAGGACCGGTTGTTCGCTCCGATCGGAGATTCGGGGGGTACGTCGGTAGCCCTATCCGTGTGACCGGTGACGAGAACGCCGTTCACCAGGACCTTGTAGTTGCGACCCACGGCTTCAACCGTGACGGTATCGCCGGTATTGACCGCGGTCGATACCGGGGGCTTCCAATTGTTGTACACGGTGGTGTTGCCACTGCGCGTGCCCCGGCCGATAAAGACCTTGTCTCGATAGACATGGACGTACACGAAAGTCGACAGGTCCGTCGCGGAACGGACAACGATCCGGGCAGCGGCGCTGTAGGCCTCCTGAATCCGGCCGACCACCACGGACACGCGCTGATCATCGGTACCCGTCACGGTTTTGGACAGGGCGACAACATCGCCGGTGTTCTTGTCACCGACGCGATTGAGTTGCACCTGGCCGTCGATGACCACCAGATCCGCCACCGGGCCGGTCTTGAATGTGGTGTAGTCCAGACCCAACTCAGCGCGGCTGAATGCGTCGGAAAACGCTGTACCGCCCGTGGTTTGGCCGGACTGATTGGCGACCAGCTCCGCCAGGTCCACGGCGTTCTGGGCCGTGGTATTCTCCACGGCCACAGCCGACGCCTGCGCCTGGGAGGCGCCGGACTGCGCGGCGGTGGCAGTGTTCAACGCCAGCTTAGTCACCGAGTTCAGATTCGAGCCGATCGCTTCCACACCGGCGAACGACGCTGTGACGCTGGACAGGATCTGCGCCCGGGCCGAGTCCCAGGTCACCTTCTGCAGGTTGCGAATCGAGCCGCCGGTATACGCGCCCGACGGTACCCACCCGTCCGGGCTGGTCATCGGGCACCGCCCGTCGAAAGGTGTCCCGCCACCGCATGGTCGGAGTCCGAGACTCCGACCGCGTCGGTGAACGATTCCACCAGCTCGGCCGCAGCGTCCGCAGCGGCCTCCAGTACCGGCTCGTTCTTGACGATCCACACGTTGACGGTGCGCAGCACTTCGAGTGCGGTGAGCAGTGCAACGCCCACGCCGACCGCGGAAGCCGGCGCGTACTGCAGCAATGCCACCGCAACGGTGAGCACGCTGATGATGCCGCCGATCAGCGACACCACCGCTTTCGCGTTGCGAGCGACGAAAGCTCCAACGTTCTGAGCCATGAGCAACTCCTAGGAAGACAATTGCGCCGGAAGGCGCGAGAAATGAATTGGAGGCGGCCCTGATCCGCGACAACAGCGATCCCCGAAACGTTCGCTCCGCCGGGTTTCCACTGGTCCACAGCCAGTTTCGTGGATTACCTGGCCTGAAGGTTGTCTGAGCCGATGCACCATCCACCTGTTCCCGGGTCTGGTTGGTCTGCAGGTCGGCGTTCGCCGTCGAGGTGTTCTGCGCGGAGGTCGCCGTGGATTGTGCACCCGCCGCGCCGACTCGAGCCGTATTGGCCGTATTCAGAGCGCGGTTGGTCGCCGAATTGAGATTCGAACCGATCGCTTCCACCCCGACGAAAGACGCGCTGACACTGGACAGGGCCGATGCCCGCGCCGAGTCCGAGCTGACCTTCTTCAAGTTCCGGATCGAGCCGCCGGTTTACGCACCCGGGGGAATTGATTCATCCGGGCTTGTCCTCAGCTGCCGTCCGGGAGTTCGTCGGCAGAACCGACTTTCGCGGTGTTCAGGTCGAGATCACGCGGGTCCACCAGGTGCTTGAGTTCACCGGATTCCCTGAGCTGCTCTACCAGGTGAGCCCTTTCGTCCGGCGTCAGCTCGGTGACATCCGGTGCCGAACTCTCCGGCGGACGCGGCGCGCCCTTCTCCGCCCACTGGCCGGCGCCGTTGAGCCAATGCGACAGACCGCGCGCGGGCGGGTGGTATTCCTTGGTCTGCTCGCTGGCGTAGTGGCGAAATCCTAGGTCCCACAGGTGTTTCGACCACTGCCGTAGCACGTCGGGGTGCACGAGAAGTGGTGAGTTCTGGGGGCCGGGCAGGCCGACCAGCGCCCACACGAAGGCCTCGCTGGGATCGTCGGGGTTGCACTGCTCGAGGTAAGGGATGGACATGTTCTCTCCGGAGGGTTTCGATAGGGATTCGGCGGGCGGAACTACATCTGGACAGCCAGTGCGTGGATGTCGTCGACAATGTCGGCGACCACGCGCATGGACTTGGCGAAGGGCATATCGTGGTCACGTTCCGAGCCGACGGTGACCTGCCAGGCCGGGCTCGCGGTCCGCGACCAAGCCAGTTCGAGTTCGGTGACCTGGTCGACGTACACCGAGCCTTCGGGCATGCCCTTGACGGTGGAACCGACACGATCGCCGAGGAAGAAGTGCCCCTGACCCTGGTCGCCGATCAGATACGGTTCGCCGTTGGCGACGATGAACTTGTGGGTGAAGTGCTGACGGGTCTTCCACATCCCCTCACCCAGGGTCAGCAACGAGCCGAGGGTGTAGGCCCGGTCGGCACTGTTTTCGAAGTGCTCCCAGTAGTGCGACCAGCCCGCGTCGCTGACGCGCTGTCCCGATTTGTGTTTCTGCCAGGCCAGCAGCGTGTCCGACAACAGTGACGTCGCGATCGTGTTGGCGACCGCCGTGGCGGCGTTCACCACACCACCGGCGATGGAACCACCGAACGGAATCTCACCGAGGGCGCCGGCGACCAGCATGCCGACTACCTGGATCGCCGAGGAGATCGCCTCGTTCACGCCGGGCATCGAGTGACCGCCGGTGAGAACCTGCACCGCCGACGAGGGGTTGACGATGAACTGTGAGGTCTGGATGCCAGTGTTGTCGTTCTGCCGGTAGACCACCCACGGATTGGACGGGAGCGTGCCCATCCAGCCCCGACTGTCCGGGTTCCTGTACAGCTCAGGCACATTCGGATCCTTCAGCTCATCCGGGCTGTAGTCGAGCATGGTGTTGTCGAGCACCTGCTTGGTGCGCTTGAGCCCATCCCACATGTTGCCGCCGGTGCTGGTACCGGTCCAAAAGCCGGACTTGTCGACGATGTCGACAACCAGGCAGCCGTGCCGGACCTTCGCGCCCTCCCACGGTGGCGGATCACCCTGCAACCAGCGCCGCGTGACGACCGCCAGCTGCGCCGTTTCCAATGTGCCCGCCGAGGCTTCGTGGAAGTTCTGGAAGCGAGAGCTGAAGATCGTCCACATCGACGTATCAGATCGGAACTCACCAGGTTTCACCACGACACCCCACGTGGACTGATCAAGGCTGCCCCACTGACTGGGGTCCATCGGATCGTCGGGCAACGTCCACAGCCCGCCTTGCAGGCGGAGCAGATTCAGATGCAACGCAGTCTTGAGCACCCAGACGCTGGGCCCCGCGAGCAGGAACTGCCGCGGGAACTGAACCGCTTCCGGCAGAAACGGATTCGACCAACAGTAGATGTGCTTGAGATCCTGGTACGAGTGCATGAACAGCAGTTCGACGGTGGTGACACCGTGGCCGTCGGTCTTGATGACAGCCTTCTCCAGCCGCCCGTCCCAGCGCGCGCCGTCCTTGTCGACGGTGATGTGCACGTTCTTCTTGGTGCGGCCATTGATATCGACCGCCCACTTCGCCAAGTAGTAGTCGTAGGGCAGCACCAGCAGACCGGTGCCGGCCTGGTTCAGAATCCAGCGGAAATCAGCGCTGATCTCCGCGCCGCACACACCGCGCAGGTTCCAGTCGCCATCCCACAGGCGGATCAGAGGCCGCGAGAACCGCTGCTGCTTGCGAACCGTCTTGGCCGATTGCGCATCCGCGTAGATCGCGGGGAGGTCCAGCACCGAAGTCACTGCAGCCCCCACGGTCGCGACCAGTTGCGCGGCTGCACCACCAGCACCGACGCGCCGGTCGGCGCACCACTCACCTTGACCGGTACCGCGGTGGCCGGCGTGTACGGGGGCACCGGATAGAGGAAGCTGACGCCGTTCATCAGCGCCCAGATCTGGGAGCCGTCCTTGGCGACGATCATCTCTTCCATCGGGTCGGTGTCGACCGTCAGATCCTTGCCCGCGGCGGTCAGCGGCAAGGTGATCGTCCGCGCGCCGTCGCCATCGACCGCCCCCCACGAGAAGTCCGGCAGTGTCCACTGACCCGGCGCCGAACACACCCACTTGAGCCACATCGGCTGATCGGTCGGGTTGGCGATGGTGATCGTGCCGGACTGGCTCTTGTTCGTGCCGGTGGTATCGATCGTGGAGGTCCAGGATCCGGTCACATCGGACTCGACCCACCACGGATTGCCCGCTGTACAGGTCATGACGACCTTGCCGATCGACTTCAGATGCGGATCCTTGTCCGGCTTGAAGTCTGGTTGCTCCGACATCCGCAGTTTCAGCGTTCGCGTGCCGAAATCGGTCGTGATCGTCAACGTCGCGTCGCGGTCGTAGGCCCAGGCCTTGCGCCACGCGGAATCCACCGCTTCCCACGAACTACCCGCGGTCTGAAAGACATTGACCGCGAAAACGACATCGCGCTTGTTCGTCCGGTAACCACCGAACGAGGAACCGGCCTGAAACGCCGACTGATTCCAAATCGTCGTCACCGGCGCGTCGTACAACCCGGTCGGCGACGTAGCCAGCTCTACACCCTCACGACCACTCCCCTGACCGGCGATGGTCCATCGTGAACCATCGACTCCGGTCACCGTGATCATCGCAGCATTGGACGCCACAGATTCACCTCAATCCATATCATTACGGCGGCGACTAATGAGACAATTCCCATTGCGCCGCGAGAATTTTCAATCGTCCGATGATGTCTTCGTTGCTCGACATCGAGATGTTCACCGTCGCAGGCTGCCCACCGGGGGCCGGCTGGGCCGGGCCGCTACCGCCGCCGGATCCACCGCCCGGCGAACGTGCCGCCAGCATCTTCTGCAAGAAGGACGGATCGGCGTTCAATGCCTGCAGGAACGGGCGGTTTGCCGCGGTCGATCGGGCGTTCATCACGAATTCGCCGTCGGAAAGGTAGGCCGGAATCTTGTCGCCGATCGACGATCCCGGCCCCTTGATATCGCCGCCGGAGGCGTAAGCGGGCACATTTCCGCTCTGTCGCAAGAAGCTCTGCAGCCTGCTGCTCGCGTCACTATTTTCGTTCATAGTCATATCGATTCGTTTGCCATCGTCTGCGCGTCAGCTCACGAAGACCGACACGAACAGTCCACTGCCGATGGCCTGCCCCGTGCCGTTCTGGTGCATTCGCACGTCCAGCACATCGCCGGAGCGTAGTACCGGTGGCGCGGTGAGCGGAATGGTGACGGGGATTTCCGCGGCCAGATTCAGGCCGGCGGTCAGCGTGAGGCTCGCAAAGGTCTGCAGCACAGCGCCATCGCGGAGCTGGCGGACAGAGATGGTGGCGTTGCTGGTCGCGGCGCCGGTGACAGTGGCAAACCCCGGCGGTGCGACGAGCTGGACGTCGGTGACGGTGTCGCCGCTGTAGAAGGCCGGGGAATAGACCCCGGCCAGGGTTGTGGTGTCGGCCGCGCCGGCGGCTTGGGCCGGCAGCGTTGCGGAATAGATCATTCGTCCTCCCAGGTGGATCCGGTGAACTGGTCGATGAGGCCTTGCATCGACTCGTCTCGTTGTGCGTCGCGGACGATGTCCACCGCGGTGACCGGTCGGGGCATCGGCGTCATCCGGGGCGGATCGCCACCGGCGGCGGCGATCACCGCGGCCTGCACGCCCTGGAGCGCGTCGATGATCGACAGCAGCAGATAGCTGTCGATGGTGTATCCCTCCGGAGTCGGGCCGGCGGGTTCGGTCTTCTCTTCGTACAGGTCGAGATCGGCCTCGGCTTGTTCGGCGGCGAGCATCTGCTCGGCCAGCTCGCGATCCATCGCCAGCGCCGAGCGATATTGTGAACCGTGCGGCAGTCTGTCCTTGAGGGACCAGATCGTGCGCCAATCACGGTTGCGAATGGTGTGGGGCCCGAAGCATTCCCGGATGTCGATGCCGCGCTCGAGTAAGTCGTAGTCGAGCGCGGCACCGAAACGTTCCCAGAACTCTACGAGCCCTGCGATCCCCCCGGCAGCTCCGAGGAGCCCTGGCCGAAGAGGTGGGCGTAGAGGTCCTTCTGGAAGGCGAACCACTCGTCGAGCGGCCGATCGGCGAACAGTTCTTCGACGGCTTCGTACTGGTCACCCAGCACGATGACCATCTGTTCGTCATCGCTGGCGGTCCGGCGCAAGGCCAGGACCTGGCTGCGGGTGACCGGTGCGATCGCGATGTCGTCGGTCAGGCGGTAGGGCGCGCGTCGGCGCGGGGCGAGCTCTTGCTGCAGCTCGTAGAAACGACCGCCGACCTCGGCCTGGTCGGCCGCTTCGGGTGTGGATGCCATGATGCTATTTCTCCGGGTGGTGTTGTGCTACTAGGACTTCGAAGCGCGGCCGCGGGCCGGCTTGTCGACGGCTTCGACCTCGGCCTTCTCGGCGTGGCCGAGCTTGAAGACCGCGGTGACGTACTCGGTCGCGTTGGCAACGATGTAGTCGTCGACGCCGTCGGTCATGGTGACGGGGTACTCGGTGGGGATGGCGGACACGGTGGACCCGCTTTCTTCTCCGGCAAGAATGGATAAGGAATGTGTGGGGCGTGCCATGACCGGAGACACATGACACGCCCCACGCCCAAGTCCGTGGACCTGGGAGATCGAGAAACCGTCAGGAGACGGTTGGGGGTGCTTTACGCAGCGTTCGGGATGTTGGTCTGGGTCAGGATCTTCTTCCAGCCCGCGCCGCCGAAGCCATGGGCGATGGCGTAGCCGGCGGTGTCGTCCTTGAAGGCGACCATGGTCAACTTCTGGGCGAGGACCTCGGTGGGGTTCCACTGCTCGCCGCCGTACTTGCTGACCGCGACCTTCGGCAGCACCTTGTAGACGTAGATCGGGTTGGCGTCGTTGCCGTCCTTGCCGATGATGATCGCCGAGTAGTAGGTGATCTCTTCCGAGGCCGGCTGGGCGAAGAACACTTCACCGGAGGCGGCATTGGCCTTGATCGCCGACAGCGCGGTGCCAGTGGCCAGGTTCAGCGTCAGCGCGGTCGTCTGCTGCGGCTGGAACTCGATGGTGGTGATATCGCTGGTGACGTCGTTGCGCACCGGCTGCAGTTCACCGTAGGACTCGATCGGCGCGGCGGTGATGCCACGAGCGAAGGCCACACCGGTCTTCTTGTCGATCAGGCCGACAGGCTGGTAGGCCGGCGGCAGCGTCTGCAGGACGCCGGAGGCGTCGGTCAGCGCGGACGGCGCCGGGGTGTAGTGCGGTGCGATGAAAACGGCCGCGTCGAGCGGCTTGAGCAGCAGCGACCGCTGCGCGTTCTTCAGCGCGGTGAGGTTGGTGGCAGGCATGTGTCTCCAATCGAGCGCCCGCGAATGCAGGCATGGTTAACAGGAATCGGCACCGAGTGGCGCCGGTGAAAGCCCCGTCAAGGACGGGATTCACCCACCGCCTACTGGCGGCGAGCTTCGATCGAGAACGCAACCTCGACCATCTGGTTGAGCGGGTCGAGGTCGGGCACCTCGGTGAGACCGCGGCCACGACGCAAGATCGGCGGATGGAACTTCGGTTCCTCGGCCGCGATCTCCTCGGTATAGTCGACGAGCACACCGTTGACCCGGTTGGCCGGGGCATCGAGCATCGCCGTTCGGATCTGCACCGAAAGCTGCTGCGCCTGAGCGCGAGTGGTGCCGAAGGCCACCACGCTAACCTTCGCCTTGTAGGTGATCGCGTTGATGTCGAGCGTTCCCCCGGTGGTCCGCACCCAGATCAAGGGCAGCTTGGACTGCAGGTCTGCCGAGGTGGCGGGCAAGGTGGTGACGGTGGTCGCGGTCGGGGTGAACAGGTCGACCATGAACTGCTCGAAGTCGGGGAACTCCCCCGGTGCGGGATAGGTCGGCATTACGCTGCTTCCGGTGCCAGGCCGACTGTCACCTCGGCGCCGAGAGCGCCCTCGGGCGCACCCTCGGGGGTCTCCGGCGGCGGAATGGCCGCGGCCACTGTCATCGCGACGCCCTGGGCGAGGTCGGACAGCACATTGACATCGGCCTTCAACATCGCGAGTCGCGCGACCACGGCCTGCACTTCGGTCTGGATACGTTCGGCGAGACCGCTGGGATCATCGGAACTGGGCACGAGATTCTCCAAATGTTGGGTTCACGGGTAGTCCGTGGAAACGAATAGTTCGGATTCGGTCCGGCGGCATCGACTGCACTACTGGACCCAGCGGGGCTTCCACAAACCCCGTTCTGACACTTCGGGTTACAGACCGAGCAGCGGCAGCAACAGCGGAAGCACGCTGACAGTCTCGAGGACATCGACGACGGTACTGAGCATTTCTCATCACCCCCTTTCGCTCGTGCGAGCGGGAGCGCTTCAGCGCACGTGACTCAGATAGGTTGCGATCCGCTCGCGCAACGGGTCGTTGGTGAAAGTCGCGCCGTCAGGGGCGGTCTTGATCACGTTGATGGTGGTGCTCCGGTCTATCTCCGGGCTCATACGCCCTACGGGCGTGCGAAATCGGGGCTGCACCAGCTTCGGGGCGTCCTGCCGGAGGTTCTGCGATGCGGAAGACAGGGTCTGCACCACGGTGCTGACCGTGCTGGTCAACGCGGTGGCCGCGCCCGCGGTGGCGGCTACGGCCGGGCCGGTGACGGCACCGACCATAGCCGTGATGGCAGCTTCGCCACCTGCGGAGACGATTTCGTCCCGCGTGCCTTTGTAGATGTTGTACCAGTTGTGCCACTGCAGGAAAGGGAAGAGCGAGCCGACCGGAGCCGTGGAGAGGAAGCCGCCGGCGTCGGTGGGACCGTGTTCGTCCTCCACTTCGCCACCGGAAGCGTAGGCCTTCACATTGACCATCGCCTTGGTCGGGCCCTTCAGCGCACTGCTGGCGATCGACGCCCACTGGAGGAAGGGAAGCAGGCGGCTGGGTCGTGAGACCGACAGTGCGCCATCGTCATAGCCGGTGCGGCGGCCTTCCCATTCGCCGTCGGCGAAACGCACGAACTGTGCGTCATCTCGTACATCTTCGAAAGACATTGTCGACCATCCATTTGGTTCCAGGCGGTGACCGCGGGTCGGTGCGCATTGAGCAGCGCGGCGAGCCGGTCGCAGTAACCGTCAGTTCGTTATTTGACGTTGTGGGCGAAGCGGATACGGTCGGCCAGTGCGCTCCCCCCACCCGCCCAGGACGGCGAAGCTGAAGCCGACGTGCTGTCGGCAAGCGTTCGAAGCGGCGAATTGGCAGGGCAGCAGGTGATTTCATCTGCGTGGTGGGCTACTTGTATCCGAGGATCCCCACACGGTTCGGGGTAGCGCGGATCTCCGCGACCAGCGCCCGAACGCCCATCGCGACCGACTGTTCCTCGGAGCGACCGGCAAAGAGGTTCCGCGGATTGGCAGGACCGACACTGGCCGGGTAGTCGACGCCGGGGCCGATCAGGTATTTGCTGCTGTCGAGCCGGCGCGTGATGCACGAGAGCATATTCACCCGGTCCGCCTCACACGCTCTCCGGTGCCGCTACACGTCAGAACAGTGATCACGCCATCGACCTTTCTGTGTTGCGGAACTCCCTGTGCGGGAATCCATTCGATGAGTTGGAGAAGTCCCGCCCCCGGAGTCGAGGGGAATGCTCCGGGGGCGGGACCATGACGCCCCTGCGCTGCGACGACGTCTGCGACCGCGGGCTACCCGCAGGAGACGGGCGCGCAAGGGGCGGGGCATGCGGAACGCTCTCAACCCGCTTTTCAACCAGATAGTTGTTCGGGGGCGAGCCGCATGGGCTGGGAGTGACGGGCTATCAGACCCGTCGAGATTGTTGCAATCGAGAGGTGAGAAACGTTGGAAGGAGTTCCGATTCGTTTCTTGCCTGTGGCTCAAGCCTACAACGGGGTGTGTGACAACCGGCCGGAAAACGACCAACAGTGCAGGTAAATAGTGGTTTGAACCACCCCGAGGTATCCGGAGGCTTCATTCCTTGGGAAGGATGGAGTCATGTCATCAGGGACGTCGACGAGGTACCCGCCTGAGCTGCGTGATCGGGCCATGCGGATGGTCGCCGAGATCCGCCACGGACACAGCTCGGGGTGGGCGGCAATCTAGTCCGTCGCAGGCAAGCTCGGGATAGGTAGTGCTCAGACGCTCCACAACTGGGCCCGCAAGGCGCAGGTCGATTCGGGGCAGCGCGCCGACGTGACCTCCGACGCTGCCGCCGGTGGGACACTCGGGACGAGTTGCGGTTAGCGATCGCCACTTGGATCGAGCGGACCTACAATCGGCGACGTCGTCAACGGGGGCTCGGGCGACTGACCCCGGTCGAATATGAGACCCTCAATCAGGCTCCACTCGCGGCATGAAACTACACACCCCGCGTGGCAGGTCAAGATGTCAACCAAACCGGGGGCAGTCCCATCAGCCCGGGGTGGGCGGAGCACACAGGTAGGCCGGACAGCGTGGCGTCGCGATACCTGCGTGTACACCTCCTCACAAATCAAGTGGCCCCAAACCCAGAGTTCCCCGTCGGGCCGATTGGCGATGTACTAGCCGCTCAGGCCAGCACGCGGGACTCACGAAAGATCGAGGCTAGTGCGAGCTGCGCAAGCTATCGATTTTCAGGAATGACAGCGAGTCGGGCCGGCCGCAGCCTCAACCGACCTCACGTCTACTCATCTTCGGCGCTCTGCTCGATTTCGTCGCACCATTGCTGGTACGCAGGACTGACCAGATACACCCTGACCGATGAGACGCCGATCTGGGCCGTAACCACCACGCCCGGAAGGTCCCAGCGCAGGCCGCGGGTCGGTTCGATCCACCAATCCGTGGGCCGCTGCCCGAGCAGTTCGAACATCCGCTGCACGAGTGCATCGAAAACTTCATCCAGCTCAGGCTTCAAGTCGCTCCGACCGAGAACCACATCACTGGCACGGAAGGAGATCTCATTGATCGCTCGCGACAAGTCGGTTGTCGATCTGTCCGCGACGGACACCCTCACATCCGGGCGATTGACTTCCAGATTGGTCACCGCTGCCGGCACCTGCTCATCGAGGCCGCTGAACTGCCAGCCGACCTGACCGCAGAACGGCGGCAGGTCATGGACGGTCCACGTCCAGTCGAACTCAGCGGCCGCGCGCACCGCCTGGGCAGCGCGTTCGATATCTGCTCGCATCTTTTACAGCTCTTTCTCGTAGTCAGAGTGGGTGGTTCGGTCGTGGCCGTCACGGCGGTCGTAGCCTCCCACATCACGACGGGGCCAAGTCCTCACAGGTAAGTCATGCCGCGGAGTCGTTCGTCGTCCGAGACGATCTGTCCGGGCGGCGGCGTGTGCTGCACGACGTTGACTGTCAATGATTCGTTTGCCGGTGTTCGAGGGGGCCGGAACCCGGGTAGCAGGGCAGGCACCGCAGGTACTGGAACAGCGAGTTGCCCGATCGCGGCGACATCGTGCAACCCTGCCTGGATCAGGCCACCGAGCCAGCTACCGGCCTGACCGAGCACACCGACCGGGAAGTTCCCCGCCCCCACGAAGGTGTTGGCCCGCGATAACGGCAGTGCGACCCCGCGCAGCCTAGGGCCAGGTCCATTACCGGTAGTTTGGCCGATAACCGTCTCGGCGGGGATACCATGCTCTGTCGGGATCTGCTCGGAGCCATAAACGATAGTCTTAATCATCCCATTGGGCTTGGTTTCGACCTTGATCAGCCGATAACCCACCCTGGAAGGGTCTTCGCTGTCAATGGCTGTCCACACCCCGTGATCGACAAGCCACTGCTTGAACTCGGGATCGTTTTTGGCGTCCTGCTTGAGTTTATGCCAGAGATACGGGTCGGTCATCTGCTGGGAAAGGATTTCGTCGCTACCGGGCCCGGCGGAGACGGTCGCCCCCTTGCCTGGCCGCGGGGTGCCTGGGTCACCGCCTTTTGCTTCGATCACCATGACTTCACCGTTCTTGACGGCGACGATGTCGTGGGTGCCCGAACCTCTGGGGCGGCGTTTCACTGTCCACCCGTCGGTTCGGAGCATCGCGATCGCCCCGGCTTCGCCGAGCAGTTCCTTGGCACGATCAACCACCGCCTTGGCACGCCACCATTCGTTGATTGCGTCATCCAGCGAGGCTTCCGGAGCGCCGAGATCAGCCAGCCTGTCCAGCTCGTCCCTCCTCGTTGCCAAGCTGGAGCTGGTGAGTTTGGCAAGGTCCGCTTTGTACCCGTTCCCGTTCCCGAGCCGCCAGATCTCGCCGAGAAATGTCTGCTGGTAGAGCCGTGTGCCGTGGAGGACGGCAAGAGCTACCATGATCGGTGGCCGGTGCTCTTCATCGATGTCATCGATACCCGATTCCAAGAGCTTGTATAGAACAGCCTGAAGGTTGAGGTCGGTCTTTGTGTCCGGGTTCTTCGCGAAGCCGGGCTTCATACCTGCTGGGTTTCCCTTATCCCACATCAGTCTATTTCCCAGCCAGTATTGTCCTTCCTCCGGAACCCGGTTCTGTCCCTCCTTCGTGCTGGGGAAACGGTTCTGGGTAGAAACCGTGTCCGGGTCATCAGCCGGGCTCGGGCGACTGGGTTCCGTGTCCGGGTCATCAGCCGGGCTCGGGCGACTGGGTCCCGTGTCCGGGTCATCAAACATGCTCGGGCGTCTGGGTCCCGTGTCCGGGTCATCAAACATGCTCGGGCGTCTGGGTACCGTGTCCGGGTCATCAAACGGGCTCGGGCGTCTGGGTACCGTGTCCGGGTCATCAAACGGGCTCAGGCGTCTGGGTACCGTGTCCGGGTCATCAAACGGGCTCGGGCGTCTGGGTACCGTGTCCGGGTCATCAAACGGGCTCGGGCGTCTGGGTACCGTGTCCGGGTCATCAAACGGGCTCGGGCGACTGGGTACCGTGTCCGGGTCATCAAACGGGCTCGGGCGACTGGGTACCGTGTCCGGGTCATCAAACGGGCTCGGGCGTCTGGGTACCGTGTCCGGGTCATCAAACGGGCTCGGGCGACTGGGTCCCGGTTCGAGCAAGGGGGGAGGTTGAACGCCCTCGTCGCCGTCGACCCTGGGCGGAATCCACGGCTGTGGCTGTCCAATCTCTGGAAGCGAGTTCGGGTCGACAGGCTTGACGCCATCGTCCTGGGGTTTGCCGTGCGGGCTGCCCGGGAGCACCCCGGTCTCCCACATGTAATAAGTAAGTCCGACCGCGACGACTAGACCGAGGGTTGCGGTCACCGCCGCGCCAGGCCCCGTGGGGGCTCCTGCCCCAGCACCTGCCGCAGCCCCGGCCGCCGCGCTTTCGGCGAGGGCTGCCCCCAGCGTCGTCGTTCCGGTAGCGACCCCGATTCCGAGGCCGGCCAGACCCGCGGACGGGTCCACCGTCGACGCCGATCCACCCTCGCCAATCGTGTTGCCAGAGCTGTCGATCGTGAACAGGTACTCACCGGCAGAGTTCAGTACTGCCCATCGTGGGGCATCGTTGTCATCGGCCAGACGTAGCCGGAGCGCGGGATCACCCTCGCCCTTCGCTAGCAGCGGCGTGCCGTTGGAGCCATAGTTGATGTCGACCGACGAACCATCGGCAAGCGGAACCTGTTGAGTCCTGCCCCAATAGGTCGGCTCCTGTCCGGGAACCACCACATTCCAGTCGGTGGTGGGCACGCCATCCGGGCCGATCGTTGTCTCACCCTCGAATTTCGTTCCGGGAGGCGTCATTTCAAGCATAAGTTGACCCAATGCGCCCACGCCCGGTGGGGGTGGATTCAGTCCTCCGCTGCCTGGTTTGTCAGCGGTCACGCCTGAAGGGAGCAACAATGACTCAAGGTCTTTGGGCACCGTGGTCTTTGGGAGGTCCTCGGCGGAGTATGTCGATCTCTCTGGTACCAACGGTGCTGCTGCCGGATTTCCGGGATAAGTGGCGATGCCCAGTTCCCCGGTCGGGTCGTAAGGATTCACCATCTTTGGAGGCTCGGGAAGCGGCTCCCCGTCGGGCCCTATGCCAATCATGGCGTAGGGACTGACGTTCGTGGACTTGCCAGGGCTGGGAGGCTGCTGCTCCTCCTCGGTAGGAGGGGCCGGGGTGGCGGGGGAAGTCGGCCGATCGACCAGCGGGTAGGGGTTGTCGATGAAGGCGGGCTTGTCGGGCTCGGGCGCAGTCTGCGGATTGACCACGGCGACGGGGCCGATGAAGGGCTCGGGCGCGGTCTTTTTAGTTGGTGGGGGACGTTTGTGACCTTCGGTTGCCATGGGTGTACCTCGGTGTTTCATGAAAGAGGCCGCACCCCAGGGTGGGGAGCGGCCGAAAAGTGGGCGGAAGGGAAAGCGCGGTACCCGACCGAAGGGGTATCTACCGGTGCGGAGTCGATGGGACGTCGGTCATGTGGACCGCGGTGTGCTCAAAGGGGTGAAATGGGTTGGCAGCCAGGGCCTTTTCCTAAACACGGAAGGGCCGGCAACGAAGAGTGGACATGAAATAGCCCAAGCAGCCTGCGTCGGAAACACTTTCCTGGGCAATGTGATTCATGACCAGTCGATGTGTTCTCGAACCTCGATCGGTCACTACGGACCACCTCACACCGAGGGCATCAGCCCATCGGGTGTTGTGTGACAGTCCTACGGAAAGCGACCAACAGTGCAGGTAGAGCACTATTTCAGTGAACGTGCTGCGGCAGGCCGCGCGGCCGGTCTGTGCGCAGCGGGGGCCCCGGGTTTGGTTGACTTCGGACTGGTGAGGATGCGTCCTCGCCTGGAAGGATCACCAACCATGCCGAAGCGCTACCCCGAGGAGTTTGGTCGCGACGTCGTCGCGGTGGCCCGCAAAGGCCAGGCGCCGCCGGCTCGGATCGCGAAGGACTTCGCGATCTCCGAAGCGACCTTGCACAACTGGCTGAAGAAAGCCGATATCGAGGACGGTGTCCGCCCGGGTGTGACGGTGCAGGAGTCCGAAGAGCTGCGCCAACTGCGCAACCGCAACAGGCTCCCCGAGCAGGAGAACGAGATCCTGCGGCGGGCGGCGGCGTTCTTCGCCCGCGAGTTGCCCCCAAAATGACGTACCCGCTGGTCCTTGACCTTGCCGCGGACGGTGTCCCCGTCGCGGTGGCCTGCCGGGTGCTCGGCTTCTCCACACAAGCGTTCTACAAGCGGCGCGCCGATCCGGTCTCGCAGCGAACTGGGACGACGCCCATCTGATCAACGCAGCCCTCGATATCCAGACCCACGATCCGGCGTTCGGGCACCGGTTCATCGCGAACGAGCTGCCCCATTACGACATCACCGCCGGCGAGAACCGCGTCCATCGGCTGCGCTCCCTGCAGCGGATCTGGTCCGCGTTCGCCAAGAAACCCGGCCGAGGCCGCAGGTCGGGGCCGCCGGTGCACGACGACCCGGTCGCCCGCGACTTCACTGCGACGAAGCCGAATATGTTGTGGCTGAACGACATTACCGAGCATCGCACCGCTGAAGGCAAGCTCTACCTGTGTGCGATCAAGGATTGCTACTCCAACAAGATCGTCGGCTACTTCGATGGACGCACGCATGACCTCTGACCTCGCCGTGTCCGCCCTGCGCAACGCCATCGCCCTCCGTAGTCCGGACAACCGGACCGTGGTGCGCTCCGACCGGTTGAACTCGCCCAGTACACGTCGGTTGCGTTCACCGAGCGGCTCGTCGAGGCCGGCGTCGACACCTCGGTCGGGACCACCGGGGACAGCTACGACAATGCCCTCACGGAGACGATCAACGGCCTCTACAAGACCGAGTTGATCACGCCGAGGCGCCTTTGGCGGACCGTTGACCAGGTCGAAGTCGCCACTCTCGAATGGGTCGACTGGTTCAACCACCGTCGACTCTACGAGCACTGCGGCGACCTGCCGCCAGCCGAGTTCGAGGCCCTCCACCACCGCAATCACCGAACTCAGCCTGCGGCTGGGCTTCCCAGGAGTTACTGGTTCCGGAGACATGAGGGTTCTCGCCGTTCTTTGCGCGAAAACGCGACCGCACACCAAATCACCGAACTCCGAAGTGACGGCGATCATGCGGCGGAGCTTCCAACGGGATCGATCCGGAACAAAATCCTCCAGCAAGGAGGCGGATTCGAGAGAGGAATAGTCCCGCCCCGGGGTATGAGCCGGCCCGAGTGCGGGACCTGGGCGCCCCGGGCGGCGGCGTCTGCGCCCGTGGACTTGCACGGGAGACGGGCACGCAACGAGGCGGGCCTGAGCGGACGCCAGGCCCAGCTGCTGTTCAGCGGAGCTTTGGGCGGTGTCGCGCGGGGCCCGGCGCGTTGGGGGTTAGGGGGCGGGCGGGATGAAGCGGCTTTCGAACTTATCCAACCGACCGATGACGTCAGCGAGGGCGTCGACCAGGGTGTGGCCGCCGAGCTGCGGCCAGCCGGCGTACTGGCCCCGGTCACGTTGGTCCAGGCCGCACAGCTGTTCGCGGATGTCCTTGACATCGCTGCTGATCGGGCCGCAGAACTTGATGATGAAGTCCTGGAGCTGGGTGACTTCTGAGGCGCTCATCGGCGCGTCCTTTCTCTCGAGGAAGGCCGCTACGTCGCGGCGGAATTCGTCCATGTCGATGCCGGCGGGGTCGATCTTTCCCTCTCGGCTGTACTCCCGGTGGGCTACGCAGTCATCGGCGGTGCGGCCGATGCGGCCCAGAATGGCGGCGCAGCCGCGTTTGTAAGCGTCGAGCTGGGCTGGGGTCCAGTCGGTTCCGTCGCCGCGGGAGACGGCTTCGATGCCGATCACGTGGTAGTTGGCGTTGTCGGTGGGCCAGCCAGGCCAGGAGCCGCGACCGGCGTGCCAGCAGACGCCCGCGGCGATGACGCGGAAGGTGCCGTCACGTTCCAGCACCAGCTGGGCGAGGGGGCCGTCCAGGTCGGGGCGGCCGTACTGGACGATGCGCCAGTCCTCGGTGCCGCCGCCGGCGGTGTGGTGGCACAGCACGCCGCGCAGGTCGCGGAAGTCGCCGTGGCCCCGGTCACGCCAGCCTTCGTGCTCGATCACCCGCAGGCCGGCCGCGCGCAGCACGTCGGCCAGCCAGATCGGGTCTCCGGTCCAAGACATCGGGTATTTCCTTTGCTGTATGTATTCGCTTGCAGGGACATTCGGTGGCCCTGCAAGCACTGAAGGTGTGGAGAGGGCGTGACTCCGCGTGCCGGCAAGGAAAGTGGCACCGACTCGGTGGAGGGCGAGCCAAGGAAGCGAATGATGTTGGCAAACAACGGCACAAACATCGTATGACGACAATGACATCGAAATATGGCGCTATACAACAGATCTGCATCCACACCAATCCGACGGCCCGAGCCTATCAGCGGGTCCGTGACGAATCCGGGGATACTGGCCAACACCGCAGGCAAATAGCCATTTCCAGAGTGCGGGAACCGCCGTCACACTGAACCGTCTCGGGTTTGATGCCGCTTCCATTCTTGTGAAGGATGCAGAACATGCCCAAGTGTTACCCCGCCGAGCAACGTGAGCGAGCCGTCAAGATGGTCCAGGGCCACCTCGACGAGTACCAATCCCTGCACGCCTCCTGCCAGGCCATCGGACCGAAGCTCGGTATCGGTCCGGAGTCGCTGCGGACCTGGACCAAGCAGGCCCAGATTGACACTGCCGAGCGTCCCGGTGCCACGTCAGCAGCGCAGCAGCGAATCAAGGAACTCGAACGCGAGAACCGAGATCTCAAGGAAGCCAACGAGATCCTGAGATCGGCGTCGATCTTCTTCGCGAGGGAACTCGTCCCCCGCAAGCGGGAGGTATCCCCACCTCGCCGCCGCGGGGGCACCTCCCTGCACCGCAGGTGCTTGGGGGCATCTGCCAGTTCATCGACGAAATGCGTGCACAGAACTGCAGGGTCGAGTCGATCTGCGCAGTGCTCACCGAGCGCGGCGTCAAGGTCGCCCCACGCACGTACCGGAACTGGAAAACCGCGCAACCGTCGGAGCGAACGGTGACCGACGCGCACCTGACGAACGCACTACTGCGCACCGCCGACACCGCCGAAGGACGCTACGGGCGCCGCAAGATGACCGCCTACCTGCGACGCAATGGACACCAGGTCGCCGCCTGCACCGTCGACCGACTGATGAGCGACGAGGGCCTGTCCGGCATCGTCCGCGGCCGCCGGCACCGCACCACAATCCGAGGCGGCAAGAACAGTCGCCGGGCTCCGGACCTGCTCGATCGGGACTTCACCGCCGAGGCGCCGAACCGGAAATGTCACTGACTTCACCTACTGCCGGACGTGGGCCGGGTTCGTGTACGTGGCGTTCGTGATCGACGGGGCCCCTACCTGCACGAAGTGCTTGGGGGCGTTCTCCCGCGCCATTGTCCGCTGGCATGCGGCGAGCGTGATGGACACTGCGATGGTCACGACTGCGTTGAAGATGGCATTGTGGCGTCGGGACCATGGTGGCCATGCCGTTGCCGACGGGCTTATCCATCCTCCCCAAGCACTTCGTGCAGGGCGGTCCCCCCAGCGATGCCGGTAGTCAATACACCTCAATTTCGCTTGCGGAAACCCTTGCGCTGGAAGGAATTGTGGCGTCGATCGGCCGTGACGGCGATGCTTACGACAATGCGTCGGCGGAGTCGACTATCGGGTTGTTCAAGACCGAGGCGGTCTCCAAGGGCAGCCCGTTCCTGGCGGGGCCGCTCAAGACGATCGACGATATCGAGTTCGCCACGATGGGTGGATCGACTGGTTCAACACGCGCCGCCTGCACAGCACCCTTGGTTACATCACGCCCGATGAATTCGAGGGATCTACTACGCTCAACAATCGGCCCTCCAACCGGAGTTGTCGCCAGCATAGGAGCGGCAACAAACCCGGACGGTTCACACCGCCCCGATCGCAGGGGACGGACGAGCCTTGGCCGGATCCGTCAACCTGCGACCCGGCTGCAGGGCAACCCGGCCCGTGCTAACGCCGCAGGGATGATCGGTAGACTCGCCGCTTATGACATACGAGTTGGACCCGCAGACCCCCGACGAGTTCGATGGTGAAATCACCTCGACCTCGGATTCGGGACTGGAGGGTACGGCCGGCTACCACGGGCGATCAAACGGCATCCCCCGAAGGGTCGGTGATCTGTCCGACCTGAACGAGGAGGACAAGCGCCTGTACGACGAGTTCCTGGCCGCTCTCAGGTAACGGCGGCAACATACGCACGGATCTGGCAACCCATGAGGTCTCCATAGATCCAATTTCGAACGGGGGGGGTGTCAGCAACAATGGCCAGCCGCAGCGGCAACAAACGGTACGACGCGCGGGTCCAGGCGGCGAAACTTGACGTTACCATAGGCAATGTCGGCTTCGCAGCACCGATCGTCATCTGGCAACCCACGTTCCGGGCGATACTGGTCACCGCGGACCTGACCACAGTGGATCGTCGAGAAGCACTCGCCCACGCGCTCGCGCACGCGCAACTCGAGCACTCGAAGACAGTCCGAAAAGCACGTGCCGGCCGCGAATCTCGTCAGAGCGTGGAACTCCGCGTTTACGAGCTGGCGTGTCGCAACCTGATTCCTATCGCGGATCTCAGAGAGGCGCTCGCGCGTTATACCAGCGTCGACGACGTTGCCGGCTGGCTCCAGGTGAATCCCGATACGGTGCGCTATCGACTCCAGTACCTGTCGCGCACGGAACGGCGAGTGCTGACCCCGGACATCGTGAATCGTCTCGACTGGTATGCAGACGCGAAATACCCGCTGCCGGTCAGCTGCATCTGGACCGACTCCGCGCCGCTGCCGGCATACCGGAAGCTGCCCGAGATCCTCAGACAATTTCGGTAGTCCCAACTACAGACGTTCCCTGAACACTGTTGTGACTCAGGCTGATCGGCGATAGACCCCCTGTGGCAGCGCACAGAGTTCGATCACGTCGCCCAGACGGTACACGGTGTCGTTTCCTACCACATGGCCAGTCAGCTTGCCTCGACGGGCCCACTGCCTGATCCGCTCGGCGGAGATGCGGTCACCGGAGCTGTCGGACACCAGCCGCGCGAGTTGAGCCGCGGTACCCATGATTTCGTAGGCCTGGTCCAACATTTTACGGCGGCGACGCCGCACCGCGACGACGGTCCCGCAGCCCTCGCATCGGACGAGGTCGGCATCGGACTGGGCGGAGAGCCCCCGGCCGCACTCACAGTTGCCAACACCGACACGAGATTCCGGGCGGTCGATCGTGCGGTATCCCAACCGAGTAGCCCTGGACAATGCGGCATCCAAACCGACGAGAGCATCCGAGTCATCGGGAATCCGGGGCAGGTGACGGATGAGGAACTGGCACTGCTCTATGGCGGTGACCGGAGCACGCTGCGCGATGGCGGCCGAGACCTTCGCGGCATAAGTGGTCAGCACCCCCGCGATGTCTCGGCGCGCTTTCGCGGCACCGCTATTGAACGGCAAGACCTGCTCAGCTCTCGTCGTGCGCACGTACCCCAGCGAACCCGCGGAGGTGATGGCGTCTGTGCGACTGAGAGTGATATCGAGCTCCGCCAACAGCGTTGGGACGGCCTCGAGGGCCGCCATGACAGCGGCGCGAGGCTCGGAGGTGAGATGTTCGGTGTACATATGACCTTCTTTGACTAGGCGATCAGATCCAGCGCCGCCGCGGGTTGCTGCGGGTTGTATCGGACATACACGACTCCTGCGCGCACCTCCGACTCGAAGCCCGGACCGAACGCGGCAGCCATTCCGGTACGGAGACGATGTTTGGTGGAGTGCGGGTATCGCGTCGGCCACGGATACATGGCCCACCGCCCAGGACGACTGCGCAACTCTTCGGCAAACTGCCGGTTCTCGCGTTCACGGGCACGGGTCTGCGGAGGAGGCAGCTGGACAGGGTCGGTGGACATGAGATTCCTTCCGGATGCACAGCGCAAGTCGGGGATCACCGATGCAACCTGGACGGGCACCAACCCTCGCGACAGCGCCGTCGCGGGGCGCGACGCAGCACCCAGATTACATCGTTGCATGCAATTTTGCAATATGTACAGCTGCCCCGAGCTGACGAAGCGGCCCAAGATGCGGCCTATTGCCATCCCCATCAGGCGTTTGAACACACATCAGCGAAGATGTATTAGATGTGTGTAATTGTTGGTAATAGTATAGAATCTGATGCATGAGCAATCGTCAAAGCGCCCCGGTGCCCAGGGAGGTCAGCGAGGCGATCCGTAGCGCGAGGCAGGCCAAGGGCCTGTCCCGTGATGCTGCAGCACGGGCGGCCGGGGTCAGCGTCAGCCTCTGGGCGCAGGTCGAATTGGGCACCCAGTACAAAGGCGAGAATAAGGTCGACGCCCGAACCACAGCGCGCACACTCCAGGCCATGGCCGAGGCCGTGGGGGTGGATCCTGCGCCATTGCTGCGCAAGACGGGATTGGACAAGCCCGCGACCGGCACCCCATCCACTTCGCGTCCGCAGCCCCTCCTTGACTTGACGGGATTGTCGGATGAGGACCTGGGCAGGGTCGCCGCGTTCGTCGCCGGCCTCAGAGCGCGCTGAATTTCCTACATTGACTACACGTTCAGTGCATACAACATGCAATGCGTGTTGTAGCCTAGCGCTGTGAACGATCAACCACCTTGCCTTGGACTACCTGGATTCCTGCGGCCCAAGGACACGAGCGGCTGGCAGGTACTGCCGGCAACCATCGCTGCGAAGGCGCTGTGTCAGGACAGATGTCCGCGCGACATCTTCCTGGCTTGCGCGCAGTCAGCTTTGACCGCCGGGACCTGCTTTGGGGAAGAAGAGCCCCGCGTCGCTGACGGCGTGGTGATGGCAGGAATCGTCTGCCGCGGCGATGCCCTGACCGAGAAAGCGCTCCGCCGCGTAATCAAGCAACTCGCGCAAGCGCCGACGGCGCGCCCTACCCATTGCCGGAACTGCCACAAGCCTATGACCACGCGCCGTCGCAAGCTGGTCGGCCACGTCGTCCATGAAGGGGGCGGAATGTGCACAGGGTGCCGCCGTGCAGAGCAGCGATCGGCGTGACTAGACGCACAGTGCAGCACTTGCGACCACAAGCCGATCAACCTCTTTCCGAGTCGATCACCGACGACTCGTAGCCTAGGCCCGCGACTGCGCCTGATTCGGTCCAAAAGTTGAACAGTGCAGGTAAAACAACCATTTCGTTGTGGCCCGCTCCGCGTGTCGGTTCCATGCTTCGTTGCAAGGAGTGCGCGGGCGCTGGATCGGCGCAGTTTGCCGGAGGTGGTTTTGGGCAGGGTTCCGGGCAAAGAACGGTCACCGTCCGGGGAGGGATGCACACGGCTTTGAAGACCGCTGTGCTGATGGCGCGTCGCAGTTGCAGGGTGAGGGCCTCGTCGTTGTGGTGGGCGGATTCGGCGAGCACGGCGAATCCTTCGCCGGGGCTGCCTGCGGCGAAAGTTACCGCGATGGCGTTGCCGGTGCGGACGCCGGCGACGCGTTCGGCGGCCCGTTCGATATCGGTCGGATACAGGTTGCGCCCAGAGATGATGATGACGCCCTTGCGGCGTCCGCAGATCACGGGTTTCACCCTCCTCGGTAAAGTATCGAGGTCACCGATCTGATTCCAGCCATCGGCATCCTGGGCGGCGACACTCCCTCGGGCGGTGAGGTACTCGCTGGTGATGTTCTCGCCACGCAGTTCGAACTCGCCTACCTGCCGGGTCGCCAGCGGGGTACGCGTATCCGGGTCGACGACCCGCACCTCTATCCCGGACAGCGGCTTTCCGAGTGTGGGGCAGGCGGGACCATCGGCCGCGGATGCGGCGATGCCTTCGACTTCAAGCACCAGCCGGTCGACATGATCTGCCCGCAGACCGCGCCCCCGGTCCGGGGTAGAGACTGCGACCACCGCTTCGGCCAAGCCGTAGCAGGGAGCCAATGCAGTTGGCGGCCAACAGAACCGCGATTCTTGCCGCGGAGGAAGTCGGCGGCGGTGATGCTGACCAGTTCTACGCCGGCCATCATCGGCATGGACAGGAACGTGATCATTCCCATGTCATGCGACAACAGCAAGGGACTACCCCCACTTCGGTTGACTCGTTGACCTGCCCCAAGCGGCGTTACCCCCGGCGGTGTGAAGATCAGGCCGGAACGGACGGATCCTCGAAGCGTAGCTCGTACTCGATCGGCGACACATAATCGAGCTGCGAGTGCCGTCTCTGCCGGTTGTAGAAGATCTCGATGTAGTCGAAGATTGCGTTCGCCAGATCGAGCCGGGTCCGCCACTTCTTCCGGTCCAAGAGTTCGATCTGCATCGACGACCAGAACGACTCCATCATCGCATTGTCATATCCGCCTGGCGATGGTGCCGAACGACGGCATCAGGCCTGAGGAGCGGATCTTGTTCGTGAAGGCCCATGACGTGAACTGCACCCCGTGGTCGGCATGCACGATCCCGCCGGGAGGTGGTGTTTGGTTCTTAGTGGCCATGTCGAGGGCGTTGACGACCCGGGTGGAGTCCTGGCAGTTATCGATTGACCAGCAGACGATCTTGCGGGAGGTGTCCATCACTGCGCAGCAGTAGACCTTGCCCTCGCGGGTGGGATGTTCGGTTATATCGTTGACCCACAACTCATTTGGCGACAATCGGTGGAACTTCCGATGTAGGAGATCATCGGCCGTGGCGACGCCCTTCAAGCGTTTGACCTTGGCCGGACCGGGTAGGCCGGCGATGCCGGCGAGCCTCATCAGCCGGGCAACAAGGTTCTCGCTGACCACGATGCCCATCCGCGGATCAGTTCGGCGTGTACGCGCCGGGATCCGTAGGTCTGCCGCGATGCGTCGTGGACCTCCCGGATCGAGCCAGTGCCACTGACGGCGCATCTGGGCCGCCGACATCGGACGGGTCTTGTACATGCAGTAGCCGGGGCTGCTGACGCCGAGTAAGCGGCAACAGACCGGAGACGGCCTGCAGCCTCGGCAGCCTGGCCGGTCTCTCCGGCTGACGACTCGGGTTCCCGTCGCGTCACCCACCGCCCAACCAGCACCCCGAAAACGAGCGGGGTATTGAAATACACTCCGCCGCAAACCGTTTGACACGCTACGTCCCACCAAAACCACCGAGCTTGGAGCGACGACATGGAATTCATTTCGGAAGGCCTCAAGGCGCCGCTGAACCTCCCGATGCTCAGTCTGGACGTCCTCATTTCTTCACCTTCGGATCCTTCGATCCCACCAAGAGCCTGTGGGACTGGTCGTAACGTCGCAACAGCGAGATTGGTGGCGCAGTCCGATGCTGCTGGGTCGACGTCCGACCCGCTCCCCCGCCTCGTCGAACGCGAACGCCCTCCCGACCCCGACGGGTCGAGAGGGCGTTCGTGACGGACCGACTCGCTAGTCCTGAATGCGCTCGATGATCGTGACGTTCGCGGTGCCGCCACCCTCGCAGATGGTGAGCAGGCCGTAGCGGCCGTCCGTGCGCTCGAGCTCGTTGAGCAGCGTCGCCATCAGCTTGGTGCCGGTCGCGCCCAGCGGGTGGCCGAGCGCGATCGCGCCGCCGTTGACGTTGACCTTGGCCGGGTCGGCGCCCAGCTCCTTGATCCACGCGAGCACGACGGGGGCGAACGCCTCGTTGATCTCGACCAGGTCGATGTCGTCGAGGGTCAGGCCCGCCTTCTCCAGCGCGTGCTGGGTGGCCGGGATCGGCGCACTCAGCATGAAGATCGGGTCGTCGCCGCGGGCGCTCATGTGATGGATGCGGGCGCGCGGCTTCAGGCCGTACTTCTTCACGGCCTCCTCCGACGCGAGCAGCAGCGCGCTGGCGCCGTCGGAGATCTGGCTGGCGACGGCGGCGGTCAGGCGGCCACCCTCGACCAGCACGTTGAGGCCGGCCATCTTCTCGAGGCTGGTCTCGCGCGGGCCCTCGTCGGTGGTGAACTCACCGAAGGGGACGATCTCGTTCTCGAAGCGGCCCTCGGCGATCGCGACCTTGGCGCGCTCGTGGCTCTGCAGGGCCCACTTCTCCAGATCCTCGCGGCTGACATCCCACTTGTCGGCGATCATCTCGGCGCCGCGGAACTGCGACACCTCCTCGTTGCCGTAGCGCTCGGTCCAGCCCTTGGACTCGGCGGTGGGGGTGGTGAAGCCGTACTGCTGGCCCACGATCATGGCGGCCGAGATCGGGATCTGGCTCATGTTCTGGACGCCGCCGGCGATGATCAGGTCGGCGGTGCCCGCGAGGATCGCCTGCGCACCGAACTGGATGGCCTGCTGGCTCGAACCGCACTGGCGGTCGACCGTCACGCCGGGCACGTGCTGCGGCAGGCCCGCGGCCAGCCACGACATGCGCGCGATGTTGCCGGCCTGGCCGCCGATCGCGTCGACGCAGCCGAAGACGACATCATCGACGTCCGACGGGTCGATGCCGGTGCGCTCCACGACGGCCTTGATGACGTGCGCGCCCAGGTCGATCGGGTGAACGGGCGCGAGGCTGCCGTTCTTCTTGCCGATCGGGGTGCGGATGGCGTCGACGATGTAAACCTCGGGCATAACTGCTCCTGGATTCGGATTACTTGTGGGAGTCGGGGCTGGCAAGCCCGTCCAGAACGATGGAGAGGTACTGCTTGGCGACGGCCTCGGCGGTCATCGGACCACCCGGCCGGTACCAGCGCACGGCAACCCAGACCGTGTCGCGCATGAAGCGGAAAACGATTTCGATGTCGAGGTCCTTGCGGAAGCTCCCGTCGGCGACACCGGCCTCGAGTACCCCGACCCACAGGTCGCGGAACTCCTGGTTACGCTCGGCGAGGTACGCGAACCGCTCGTTGGCGGCGAGGTGCTTGACCTCGTCCTGGTAGATCGCGACCGCGCTGTGCGAGGCGTCGATGGCCTCGAACGACGCGATCACGAGGGCCTCGAAGGTCTCGCGCGAGCCCATGCCCGCGTCGACGATCTCTCGGTAGCGGCCGAACAGGTCGTCCTGGAAGCCGCGCAGGATCTCGTCCACCATGGACTCCTTGGAGTCGAAGTGGTGGTAGAGGCTGCCGGACAGGATGCCCGCCGCGTCGGCGATGTCGCGCACGGTGGTGGCCCGCAGACCACGTTCGGCGAAGAGGCCCGCGGCGAGTTCGAGGAGTTCGGCGCGACGCCCGGACTTGTTCGAAGACTCGTCGGCGTCTCGGGGTGGAGTCATGCCGGACATCCTACCAACCAAGCGATTGCTAGGGTATCGGCGCATTTCGCCCAGTGGACAGCTTTCCACAGCGGCCGAATGTCCCATCGGTCCAGTCGAACTGAACCGATGGGACATTCGGCCACCGCAGGCACGGTCGACTACCTACGCGCGCTGGCTGGAGATCGAGACGATCTCGCCGGTGAGGTAGGTGGTGTAGTCGCTCGCGAGCATCGCGATGGTCGCGGCGATCTCCCACACCTCGGCGGCGCGGCCGAAGGCCTCGGACGAAGCCAGCTGGTCCAGCAGCTCCTCACTGGTGACCTTCGCCAGGAACGCGTGACGCGCAATGGACGGCGCGACGGCGTTGATGCGGACGCCGTACTCGGCGGCCTCGATCGCCGAGCAGCGGGTGAGCGCCATGACGCCGGCCTTGGCGGCCGCGTAGTGCGCCTGCGAGTGCTGCGCACGCCAGCCGAGCACCGACGCGTTGTTCACCAGCACACCGTTGTGTTCCACGCTCTTGAAGTAGCGCAGCGCCGCGCGGGTGGCACGGAACGTGCTGGTCAGCGTGATGTCGACGACGCGGTCCCACTGCTCGTCGGTCATGTCGACGACCGGGGTCTCGCCGCCCAGGCCGGCGTTGTTGACGAGGACGTCGATGCGGCCGAGCTTCTCGGCGGCGCCGGCGATGAGAGCGTCGACCTGCTCGGTGCTCGAGACGTCGCACACGAACGACTCGACCTGCTGGCTGCCGAACTCGGCGGACAGCTTCTCGACGGTCTCACCGAGACGACGCTCGTGGAAGTCCGAGACCAGGACGTCGGCGCCCTCGAGCAGCGCGCGACGCGCGGTGGCGAAGCCGATGCCCGTGCCGGCCGCGGCCGTCACGACGACCTTCTTGCCCTTGAGCAGGTTGTGGCCCTCGATCTCCTCGGGGGCGACGGACAGCGGGGACTTGATGGTGGCGGTCACGGGCGTGCCTCTCGGGGAAGGCCGAGCACGCGCTCGGCGATGATGTTGCGCTGGATCTCGTTGGATCCGCCGTAGATGGTGTCGGCGCGGGTGAACAGCCACAAACGCTGCAGGTCGTTCAGCTCCTCACCGGGCTCGGTGTTCTCGACACCCACCAGCGAGGCCGCACCCTGGACCTCCATGGCGAGCTCGCCGAGGCCACGGTGCCAGTTGGCCCACAGCAGCTTTGCGACCGACGCCTCGCCGCCGTTGGCGCTCGCGTCGACACTTGCGAGGGTGCGCAGCGCGTGGGCACGGATGACCTGCAGGCCCATCCACGCGCGGGAGATCTTGTTGCGGATCGCCGGATCCTTGGCCGCGCCGTTGCGCTCGGCCAGTTCGACGATCGACTCGAGCTCACGGGCGAAGCCGATCTGCTGGCCGAGAGTCGAGACGCCACGCTCGAAGGTGAGCGTGCCCATCGCGACGCCCCAGCCGTTGCCCTCGCCGCCGACGACCAGGTCCGCATCGGTGCGGGCGTTGTCGAAGAACACCTCGTTGAACTCGGAGGTACCGGTGAGCTGGATGATCGGGCGGACCTCGACACCCTCCTGGTTCATGGGAACCAGCAGGTACGACAGACCCTTGTGCCGCGAGGAGC
Source organism: Rhodococcus sp. BE178 (assembly GCF_050433545.1). NCBI lineage: Bacteria > Bacillati > Actinomycetota > Actinomycetes > Mycobacteriales > Nocardiaceae > Rhodococcus > Rhodococcus sp. BE178. Next base: position 51,109 of record NZ_JBNPXA010000008.1, read on the forward strand.
CCGGCTCGGTGCGCGCGACCACGAAGCACCAGTCCGACAGGTGTGCGAGCGACGTCCAGACCTTCTGGCCGTTGACCGACCACTGGTCGCCGTCGAGGCGCGCGGTGGTCGACACGTTCGCAAGGTCGGAGCCCGCCCCGGGCTCGGAGTAGCCCTGGCACCACAGCTCGGTGACCGTCTTGATCCCCGGCAGGAAGCGCTTCTTCTGCTCCTCGGTGCCGAACGCGATGAGCGTCGGACCCAGCAGTTCCTCACCGATGTGACTCACGCGCGCAGGCGCATCGGCGCGCGCGTACTCCTGATGGAAGATGATCTGCTGGCTCAGCGTCGCCTCGCGTCCGCCGTATTCCTTCGGCCACCCGAGGCAGGTCCAACCGGCGGCAGCCAGGTGGCGATCCCACTCGAGGCGTTCCTCGAACGCCTCGTGTTCACGCCCCGGCCCGCCCAGGCCCTTCAGCTCGGCAAACTTCCCGGAAAGGTTCTCTTCGAGCCATTCGCGAATTTCCCGCGCAAAGGCCTCGTCAGCAGCTGCCTGCTCGCTGGTCTCAATACCCTGGCTAACGTCCACAGCGATACGGTACCCTACCAAGCACTTGCTTTGTATAGAGGTTCTGCCTCGTTGAGGAGAGATTGTGAGCACGAATGTGACCACCGAGCCCCGGACGACCCCGGCTGCGCTGTGGCGCGCCGCTGAGCAATTCGGATCGAACGAGGCTGTAGCGGACGGATCCGACCGGACCACCTACACCGAGCTGCTCGAACGGGTCCGCCTCGCGGCCCGGGCGTTCATGGCGAAGGGCGTCGAGGCGGGCGACCGCGTCGCGGTATGGGCCCCCAACACTCATCACTGGATCGAGGCGTTCCTCGCCGCGCAGTACGTCGGCGCGACGCTCGTCCCGATCAGCACCCGCTACACCGGTCACGAGGCCCTCGACCTGCTCGAGCGCACCCGGGCAAAGGTCCTGGTCGTCCCCGATCGCTTCCTCAAGAACGATCGCCTCGCGGACGTCCTGAAGGCCGCCGGACCCGAGGGCATCCCGACGCTGAAGCTCGTGCTCCGCACGCCGTCGGACGATCCCTCCGCCGGCGCCCCGACCACCGAGTTCCCCGGCGGCGAGATCCTCGAGTGGGATCAGCTCGCGGCCGCTGCCGAGCCGGTTTCCGCCGACGACGCTGATGCGCGTGCTCGCGCCGTCTCCCCCGATGACGTCGCCGACATCCTGTTCACGTCCGGGACCACCGGGAAGAGCAAGGGCGTCATGACGGCTCACCGCCAGACCGTCGGCATCGCCGACGCGTGGGCGGACTGCGCCGAGGTCGACAGCAACGACCGTTACCTCGTCATCAACCCGTTCTTCCACACGTTCGGCTACAAGGCCGGAATCATGGTGTGCATCCTGCGTGGCGCCACCATCGTGCCGGCCGCGGTCTTCGACGTCCCCACGATCATGACGACGATCGCGAACGAGAAGATCAGCGTGCTGCCGGGCGCCCCGACCATCCACCAGACGATCCTCGACTTCCCGACCCGCGACGAGTACGACCTGTCGAGCCTGCGCGTCGCGATCACCGGCGCCGCCGCGGTGCCCGTCGTTCTCGTCGAGCGCATGCAGGCCGAACTCGGCTACGACGCCGTCATCACCGCCTACGGCCAGACCGAGGCCGTCGTGGTGACGATGTGCCGCACCGACGACGACCCGGTCACCGTGTCGACGTCGTCCGGTCGCGCGATCCCCGGCATGGAAGTCAGGATCGGCGACCACGGCGAGATCCTGGTGCGCGGCGACAACGTCATGCTCGGCTACCTGGACGACCCCGAGTCGACGAAGAAGACGATCGATCCGGACGGCTGGCTACACACCGGAGACGTCGGCGTGCTCGACGAGCGCGGCTACCTCGACATCACCGACCGCCTCAAGGACATGTACATCTCGGGCGGCTTCAACGTGTACCCCGCCGAGATCGAGAACGCCCTCGCACGAATGGATTCCCTCGCCGAGGCGGCCGTGATCGGCATCCCCGACGAGCGGATGGGCGAGGTGGGCCGCGCCTACGTCGTACCGAGGCCCGGCGTCACCGTGACCGCGGAGGATGTCATCGCGTTCTGCAAGGAGCGCCTGGCGAACTTCAAGATTCCGCGCGAGGTGACGGTCGTCGGCGCACTGCCGCGCAACCCGTCGGGCAAGGTCCTCAAGAACGATCTGCGCGAGGGCAAGGCATGACCGTCGCCCACAGTGTTTCCGATCGGGGCGATGTTCCCGACGAGGGCGATGTCGTCACGTACGAGGTCCGCGACCATGTCGCGTACGTGACGATGAACCGTCCCGACTTCCGCAACGCGCAGAACTCGGTGATGACGTACGCGCTCGACGCCGCATTCGTGCGGGCCGTCGAGGACGACGACGTGAAGGTGATAGTGCTGGCCGGGAACGGCGAGCACTTCAGCGGCGGCCACGACATCGGCACGCAGGGTCGCGACCATCACGTGCACTACGAGAACAAGGCCGCCCTGTGGTGGGATCACCTCGACAAGCCTGGCGGTGACCAGCGTTTCGCCCGCGAGACCGAGGTGTACCTGGGGATGTGCCGCCGCTGGCGGGAGATCCCGAAGCCGATGATCGCCCAGATCCACGGCGCGTGCATCGCCGGCGGCCTGATGCTCGCATGGTGCTGCGACCTGATCATCGCGTCGGAGGACGCGTTCTTCTCGGATCCCGTTGTCCGGATGGGCATCCCGGGTGTCGAGTACTTCGCGCACCCGTGGGTGCTGGGGTCGCGGTTCGCGAAGGAGATCCTGTTCACCGGCGACCGCTTCACCGCGCAGCGCGCGTACGAGGTGGGCATGGTCAATCGGGTGGTGCCGCGCACCGACCTCGAGGCCGAGACGCTCGCTCTCGCCGGCCGTGTCGCGGAGATGCCGCGCTTCGGTCTGGCACTCACCAAGAAGGCCGTCAACCAGTGCGAGGACCTGATGGGTCAGCGGGCCGGTATGGATTCGGTGTTCGGCCTGCACCACTTTGCCCACGCACACAATGCCGAGGTGGGCAGGGACTCGCTGGGTGGAATGGACGTCAACAGTATGAAAGCGAAGGCGAAATAGTGGATCTCGAACTGGACGAAAAGGCCCGCGCCTTCCAGCTGGAAGTGCGCGAATGGCTCGCGGCTAACGTCCCGGCACAGCCGCTGCCGTCGATGGACACCGCGGAGGGCTTCGAGGCTCACCGCGAGTGGGAGCACAAGCTGGCCGACGCCCGCCTGTCGACCGTCGCGTGGCCGGTCGAGTACGGCGGCCGCGACGCGTCGATGATCGAGTGGGTCCTCTTCGAGGAGGAGTACTACAAGGCCGGCGCCCCCGGGCGGGTCAGCCAGAACGGCATCTTCCTGTTCGCGCCGACGCTGTTCGAGCACGGCACCGAGGAGCAGCTCGCGCGCATCATGCCGAGCATGTCGAACGCCGACGTCATCTGGGCGCAGGCGTGGTCCGAGCCGGAGGCCGGCAGCGACCTGGCAGGCATCCGTTCGACGGCCCGCCGCACCGAGGGCGGCTGGATCCTCAACGGCCAGAAGACGTGGAGCTCGCGCGCCACGTACGCCGACTGGGGCTTCGGCATGTTCCGCACCGACCCGGAGGCGCAGCGCCACAAGGGCCTGACGTACTTCATGTTCCCGCTGAACGTGGACGGCGTCACGGTGCGCCCGATCCCGCAGCTCGACGGCGAGCCCGGCTTCGCGGAGATCTTCTTCGAGGACGTCTTCGTCCCGGACACCGACGTCGTCGGTGAGGTCAACAACGGCTGGCGCGTCGCGATGAGCACCGCCAGCAACGAGCGTGGCCTGTCGCTGCGCAGCCCGGGCCGCTTCACCTCCGCGGTCGATCGCCTGGTCGAGGTGTGGAAGGCCGAGAGCGAACCGGCCGATACGTCCTCCAGAGACCGCGTCGTCGACGCGTGGATCGGCGCCGAGGCCTACCGCCTGCACACGTGGGGCACCGTCACCCGCATGCTCGAGGGTGTCCCCCTCGGCGTCGAGGGCTCGATCAACAAGATCTTCTGGTCGGAGCTCGACGTCCGCATCCACGAGACGGCCCTCGACCTGCTGGGCGCCGACGGCGAGCTCGCCGGCAAGTGGCAGGACGGGTACCTGTTCTCGCTGTCCGGCCCGATCTACGCCGGCACCAACGAAATTCAGCGCAACATCGTTGCCGAGCGGATGCTCGGACTCCCGAAGGCGGATCGATGAAATTCTCCCTGTCCACCGAGCAGCGCGATTTCGCGGACAGCCTCCGCGGCATGCTCGCCAACGCCAACACCCCGGCCGTCGTCCGGTCGTGGGGTGAGAACGACACCGCTTCGGGTCTGGCACTGCTGCAGCAGCTGGCCGAGACCGGCGTGACCGCACTCGCCGTGCCCGAGGAGTTCGACGGCATCGGCGCGCATCCGGCCGATCTGGCCGTCGCGTTCATCGAGCTGGGCCGCGCCGCCGTCCCGGGCCCGATCCTGGAGACGGCCGCCGCCGTCCCCGCGCTGCTGTCGGCGCTCGACGACCAGCAGCTCGCGAAGCGCTTCCTGCCCGGCATCGCCGAGGGCACGTCGCTGGCGTCGCTGGTGCTCGAGCCGTCCACGCCGCGGGCGCTCGACGGTGACATCGCGGATCCGGTCCTGCGGGTCTCGGGCGACACGCTCGAGATGGTCCGCGCGACCACGCAGCTCGAGTCGGTCGACCCGGCTCGCCGCCTGTTCGAGGTCGAGTCGGTCGAGACGCTCGCGCAGGGCGCGGACGTCGCCGCCGCCGCGGAGAAGGCGTACGACCTCGCGGTCCTCGCCGCCTCGGCGCAGCTGATCGGCGCCGGTCACGCGATGATCGAGACGGCCACCGAGTACGCCAAGAACCGTTCGCAGTTCGGCCGCGTCATCGGCAGCTTCCAGGCCATCAAGCACCACCTCTCGGACGCCCTCGTGGCCGTCGAGATGGCCACCCCGCTCGTGTACGGCGCGGCGATCTCCATCGCCGAAGGTTCCGACACCATCGCCCGCGACGTGTCGGCCGCGAAGGTCGCCGCCGCGAACGCCGCCTACGTGGCCTCGCGCAAGGCACTGCAGGTGCACGGCGCCATCGGCTACACGCTCGAGTGCGATCTGTCGCTGTGGCTGACCAAGACGCGGGCGCTGCAGTCCGCGTGGGGCACCGCCTCGGCCCACCGCGCACGGATTGCGAGCGCGCTGTGAGCGGCGTCGGAGTGTTCGCGGAGGAGCAGATCGAGCTCCGCAAGACGGTTGCCCAGCTGCTCGCCAAGCGCGCCGACCCGGCCGCGCTGCGCAAGACGCTCGAGTCGGGCGAGAGCTACGACCGTGGCCTGTGGGACGTGCTGTGCCAGCAGGTCGGTGTCGCGGCGCTGGCGATCCCGGAGGAGTTCGGCGGCTTCGGTGCCACGCTCGTCGAGCAGCACCTGGTGCTCGAGGAGCTCGGCGCCGCGCTGACGCCGTCACCGATGTTCGGTTCCGCAGTCCTGGCCGCGCAGGCGATCCTGGCGACCGGCAACACGGAAGCGTGCGAGCGCCTGCTACCCGGCATCGCCGAGGGCTCGTCGATCGCGGCACTGTGCTGGGTGGGCCCCGAGGGCCACTGGCGCAGTGACGAGGTCGCGTGCACCGCATCCGGCAGCGACGCCGACGGCTACACCGTCTCGGGCACCGCGCACTACGTGCTCGACGGCGCGCACGCCGACGTGCTCATCGTCGCCGCTGCGGTCGACGGCGCGATCGCGCTGTTCGAGGTGGACCCGTCCGCCGAGGGCGTCGCCCGCCGCGAGCTGCCGACGATGGACCTGACCCGGCCGATGTCGTTGGTGGAGTTCACCTCCGCCGCGGCGGTCCGGCTCACCGCCGACGATGCGACGGACGCGCTCGAGCGCGTCCGCACCATCGCGATCGTCGCGCTGTCCGCCGAGCAGGTCGGCGCCGCCGCGCGCTGCCTGCAGATGACGGTGGACTACAGCAAGGACCGCGTGCAGTTCGGTCGCGCGATCGGCAGCTTCCAGGCCCTCAAGCACCGCATGGCCGAGCTGTACTTCCAGGTCGAGACGGCCCGGTCCGCGTCGTACGCGGCGGTGTACTCGCTGAGCGAGGGCCTGCCCTCGGCCGCCGCCGACGCCGCGGTCGCGAAGGCGTACTGCTCGGAGGCGTTCAACATCGTCACCGGCGATTCGATCCAGCTGCACGGCGGCATCGCGATCACGTGGGAGCACGACGCGCACCTGTTCTTCAAGCGCGCCCACGGCAGCTCGCAGCTGTTCGGCCAGCCGGAGGAATACATCAAGGGCATGGAGTCGCTGGCGGGCCTGCCGGCCTGATTCCGTCCCCCATCAGCCGAGGGCCGGCCCGGAATTTCCGGTCCGGCCCTCGGCGTCATTCGGACCGCTCGTCTCAGTCCGCGGCCGGTGTCCAGCGGGCCGCCAGGGTCCGGTCGATCTCGCTCCGTCGATCCGGCGGAACGATCCCGGGAAGCAGCAGCGTGAGCATCTGGTCGATGCAGTCGTAGAGATCCGTCCGGGCAGTCAGCACATTCGAAACGATCTGCACGCCGGTGAAAGCCGAGACGATGAAGCGTCCGAGTTGGGCGGGAACGACCGTGTCGACCACGTCGCCCTGCGCGACGGCGTCCCGCGCGAGCCGCTCACAGCTGTCGATCCAGTCGAGGTAGGGCCGCTGGGGCCCACCGACGGCGCTCATCTCCAACGTGAGGCGGATCCCCGCTCGCACCACCGGATCCTCGACGATCGACCGGCCCATCTCGTAGCAGAGCATGACCAGTTGTTCGAGCGCGGGAGCACCGGTACGACCGATGGCCACGACCGCGTTCATCGAGATGGCGTGCTGTTCCTCGATGACGACACCGGCGAGGTCGTCCTTCGACCTGAAATGGAAATACAGCGCCCCTTTGGTGATTCCGGACAGGGCGACGATCTCGGCGAGACTGGCTCGTTCGTATCCCACGCGGTCGAACATCTCGGCGGCACCCTGGATGATCTGCTTCCGCGTGATCACCGCGCGCTCCTGTTTGAGCATTCAGCCGCACCCTTCGTCTCGCTTCTCCGACGGATTGCATCATTGCCGACGACAACGATTCGGGCCAGAGGCACCCCTGGCCGGGCGAAGCCGGTTCAGCCCCCGATCTCCTCGAGATACTGCGCGACGCCGTCGTCGTCGTTGCTCGGCAGCACCCGGTCGGCCAGCGCACGCACCTCCGGCAACGCATTCTCCGGGCACAGCGCGGTGCCGGCCCACAGCAGCATCGGCACATCGTTGACCGCGTCGCCGATCACCGCAACCTCATCGGCCGCAATGCCTCTCGCCGCGCAGAGCCGGGCGAGGGCGCTGGCCTTGGACACCCCGGACGCGGCCATCTCCACGTACGGCGCCCCCGAATGCGTCAGCTCCACGCCGTCGACGCCGGCCGCGACGGCGAGCCGGTACAGCTCGTGGCTGGGGACCTCCGGATGCCGGGCGACGATCTTGACCATCGGCTCCCCCATCCGCGGCAACTGCTCCTCGAGGATCATCTCGTCCAGGGTGCGGTGGTGGTCGGCGTAGTCGCAGAGCGCGGCGTACTCGGGTTCGGCGACGAACGTCGTCGGCCCGACGTTCGCGAACACCACGCCCGGTACGAGGGTGCGGACGCGGTCCATCGCGGCGAGTGCCTCGGTGACCTCGATCGAGACGGTGCCGGTGATCTCGGGGGTGCCGTCCGCCAGGTCGAGGGTGACCGCCCCGTTGGCGCAGATCGCCTCGCCGCGGAACCCGCACGAGCGGGCCAGTGTGTCCACCGAGTGGCGGGCGCGGGCCGTCGCCCACACCACCTCGATACCGGCGTCGCGTGCAGCGGTCATCGCGCGCGCCGTGCGCGGCGAGACCGTCCGGTCGGACCGCAGGAGGGTCCCGTCGAGGTCGGATGCCACCAGTCTGATTCGCGTCACCTGTGAATGATCCCAGCATCCCCACGGTGGTGGCCGCCCACGTCCGACCGCGCCTCTGTACACCCTTTTCTGAATACAGAATCGAATGTACTGTTGGGCCATGGAGACCCTCGTCCACCGTGACGCGCTGGCCCGGTTCGGCTACGCGTTGTCCGACCCCACGCGCGCACAGATCCTGCTGAGCCTGCGGTCGAGCCCCGGCTACCCGTCCGATCTCGCCGACACCATCGGGGTCTCCCGCCAGCTGGTGTCGAATCACCTTGCCTGCCTACGCGGTTGCGGACTGGTCGTCGCGGTACCCGAGGGCCGGCGCAGCCGGTACGAGCTCGCGGACCCGCGGATCGGGCACGCGCTCGGCGACCTCATCGGCCTCGTACTCGCCGTCGACCCGGCATGCTGCCCGGCCGCCGCGAGCGAGGGTTGCTGCTGATGGCGCCCGGCGTCGCGGTCTCGTCCGATCGACGGGCGGTCCTCGCGCGCCGCATCCGGTTCCTCGTCGCGGCCACCATCACCTACAACATGATCGAGGCGGCCGTCGCGCTCACCGAGGGCGCCCGGGTGTCGTCGGTGGCGCTGTTCGGCTTCGGACTGGACTCGGTGATCGAGGTGTCGTCGGCCGCCGCAGTGGCCTGGCAGTTCTCGGGACGCTTCCCGGAGGCACGGGAGAAGGTGGCGTTGCGGATCATCGCGTTCTCGTTCTTCGGTCTCGCCGTGTACGTCACCGTCGACGCCGTCCGCTCGCTGCTCGGTGTGGGCGAGCCACAGCATTCGACGGTAGGCATCGCGCTGGCCGCGGCGAGCCTGGCGATCATGCCGGTGCTGTCGTGGGCCCAGCGCCGGGCCGGCCGGGAGCTGGGGTCGCTGTCCGCGGTGGCGGATTCCAAGCAGACGCTGCTGTGCACCTACCTGTCCGCAGTCCTGCTGGTGGGGCTGCTGCTCAACAGCCTCGTCGGTTGGACCTGGGCGGACCCCGTCGCAGCGCTCGTCATCGCCGTCGTCGCGGTGCGTGAGGGCGTCGAGGCGTGGCGGGGCGACACATGTTGTCCCACACCGGCTGCCTCGCGCCCGGATTGCTGCGAATCGTGACGCGAATCGCCTGCGGCCGGCCGATGCGACGTGCCATGCTCCGCGCGTGAGCATCCGTTCCCTCGAAGAACTCGCCGCCCTCGAAGACCTCCGGCAGCTCAAGTACCGCTACTTCCGGACGTTGGATCTGAAGCGGTGGGACGAGTTCGCGGACACCCTGGCGGACGACGTCGTCGCCCGGTACGGGACGCACGCGCTGCGCGATCCACTGGTGTTCGAGGGCCGCGCCACGCTCGCCGGCTTCATGCGGGACTCGCTCGGTCCGGCGGTCACCACCGTCCACGTCGCGAACCACCCCGAGCTCACCGTCGACGGGTCGCGGGCGTCCGGCTCGTGGGCGTTCGAGGACACCGTCATCGTCCCGGACGCCAAGAGCGTCATCCGCGGCGCGGGCTACTACACCGACCGGTACCGGTGCGACGACGACGGCCGCTGGCGGATCGTCGAGACGTCGTACGACCGCATCTACGAGTCGATCACCTCGCTCGACGACACCCCGAGCTTCAAGTTGCTCTCCCACATGTGGGAGGCCGGTTCCCAGCAGGGCTGAGCCGGAGCTCCTAGCCTGGATCCATGACCACTCCAGAGATCACCCTGAATTCCGGAACAGTCATCCCCCAGCTCGGCCTCGGTGTGTGGCAAGCGACCAACGACGAGACCGAGCACGCCGTCCGCTTCGCCTTGGACGACGCCGGATACCGCCACATCGACACCGCCGCCGCGTACGGCAACGAGGAGGGCGTCGGACGCGGCATCGCGAACGCGTCGGTTCCCCGCGAGGACATCTTCGTCACCACCAAGCTGTGGAACTCCGACCAGGGGTACCAACCGGCCCTCGACGCATTCGACGCGAGCCTCGCGCGCCTGGGCGTCGACTACGTAGACCTGTACCTCGTCCACTGGCCGCTGCGCGACCGGAACACCCGCCTGCGCACGTGGGACGCGATGGAGAAGATCGCCGAATCGGGCCGCGCGAAGGCCGTCGGCGTGTGCAACTTCGAACCGCACCACCTGCAGGAACTCGTCGACCGCGGCGGCCTGCTGCCGGCCGTCGACCAGGTGGAGTTGCACCCGCACCTGCCGCAGCACGCGATCCGGGACTTCTCCGCCCTGCACGGCATCGCGGTGGAGTCGTGGAGCCCGCTCGGCGGCACCAGCAACTCCGGCTGGGGCAACGCGTCCAAGCCCAACACCCTGCTCGACGACCCGGTCATCACCCGTATCGGCGAACGCCACGGCAAATCGGCCGCGCAGGTCCTCATCCGCTGGCACCTGCAGAACGGACTGATCGTCATTCCGAAGTCCGTGCACGACAACCGGATCGCCCAGAACTTCGACGTCTTCGACTTCGAGCTCACCGACCGGGACCTCGCCGACATCGCCACCCTCGACGACGGCGTGCGCGTCGGCTTCCATCCGGACGAGATGAATCTCGGGGCACCCGCGTAGGCGAAAACCCCACGGTCGAGGCCGACCGGCGCGCACGATGTTCTCGCACCTCCGCAGGTTCGGGAAGGAACAGCGATGCGCCGTCGGTACCGAATTGCACTGGCCGCCACCTCCGCCGCCCTCGTACTCGGCCTGGCACCGGCAACCGCCGCCGCGACCCCCAGCGAGGGCGTCACCGGCGAGATCCTGGCCCAGGCCACGGTCGGCGGGCAGGACTACATCCTGCGCCGGATCACGATCGCACCCGGCGGCACCACGGGCTGGCACTTCCACGACGGCATGCTGTACGGCCTCGTCACGGAGGGCACGCTCACGCACTACAAGTCGGACTGCACCACCGACGGCATCTACAACGCCGGCGGAACCATCGTCGAGCCGAGCGGGCACGGATACGTCCACATGGGCCGCAATCTCGGCCCGACGCCGATGGTCCTGCACGTGCTGTACGTGAACCCGGTCGGCAGTCCGCTGTCCGAGGACGCACCCGCCCCGAGCTGCGCTTAGTCTTTCCGACTGCTCACCGACTGGCGGACAAACAGTCGGTTTCGATCGGGAGGGAAATCGTGAACGTAGGCTGCCCGATATGGGGGCTTCAAGGATTTTCGTGGGGATGACTGCGGTCGTACTACTGGCCGGTTGTGGATCGTCGGGCGACAACGCCACCACCGCGGCGCCGCAACCGACCACGCCGACGACCGTGCCCGACCTGGTGGAACCAACCTGTCTGGCCGGCAATCTCCTCGGATTCTCGGGTCTGCCCCAGACCGCGCCGCCCGTGCCCGACCCGATGCCGATCCCGGACGACTTCGCCCCGGTCCGCGTCGTCACGTGCGGAGACGACGGGGATGCCAGCGTCGCCGACGACCACACCGTCTCGTGGGTCGAGGAGCGTCGCGGGGGCGACATGACGGCGATCATCGCCGGCTACCGGCTCCCCTCCGAACCGCCCGACGAACAACCCTGCCGTATCGATCAGCCGACGCCACCGATCGTCTGGCTCGTCAACGAGAACGGACTCGGCCTGCGGGCACCGGGTCTGCCGACCGGCGAGTGCGGCGCGTTCAAGTGGGACGCGATCACCGCGATCCGTGCGCTGCCGCTCACCGAGCGGATCGTGCACCGGATCCCGCTGTCCCCGACGATGGAGGCCCGTTTCAACGGCGAACCGGGATGACCCGCCACGACCTCAACTATGCTGCGCTGCAGTAAATTTCACCGGCATCGCCTCGAGCCCTGACACGAAGTTCGCCGGCCGCCGCGACAGTGGCTCGCTCGTCGCCAGGGCAATGTCGGGCAGCCGGGCCAGGAGTCGCTCGAACATCATGTTCCCCTCGAGCCGGGCCAACTGGTTGCCGAGGCAGAAGTGGGTACCGAAGCCGAAGGCCACGTGCGGGTTCGGGGAGCGTCCGATGTCGAAGCGGTCCGGGTCGTCGAACACGGCCCCGTCGAAGTTGGCGGATTCGAAGAGCAGCAGCATCTTCTCGCCTTCCTTCAGGTCGGTTCCGAGGAACGTGGTGTCGCGGGTGAGCGTGCGGGCCATGTTCTTGATCGGCGACACCCAGCGCAGCATCTCCTCGATCGCCAGCGGAATGCCCGACGGATCGGCCACCAGTCGGTCGCGCTGATCCTCGTGCCGCATCAGCTGTTCCATGCCGCCGCTGAGGACATGCCGGGTGGTCTCGTCACCGCCGATGAGGATCAGCAGCGACTCGTTCACGATCTCCTGGTCGTCGAGTCGCCGGCCGTCGATCTCGGCGTGCACGAGGATGCTGATCAGGTCGTCGGTGGGGTTCTCCCGCCGCTCCGCGATGGTGCGGAACGTGAACTCGTTGAACGCGATGTACGCGTCCATCATCGCCTTCAGCTGTTCCTCGGTCGCGTTGCTGCCCAATGCCTTCACCAGATCGTCGGACCAGCGCAGGAACGTCTCGCGCTCCTCGGGCCGAACCCCGAGCATGTCGCCGATGACCGCCATCGGCAGCGGCGCCGCGAGGTCGGCGACGAAGTCGCACTCCCCCTTCTCGCACACCGCGTCGATCAACTGATCGCAGATCTCACGGATCCGCCCGATCTTCGCCTCCACCTTCTTGCGGGTGAAGCCGGTGTTCACGAGCCGCCGACGCTGCAGGTGTGCGGGGTCGTCCATGTCGATCATCTGCGGCAACGGGCCGGTCTCGGGGCGGATCCCGCCCGCGTTGGAGAACAGGCCCGGATCGCGCTCGGCGGCGATCAGCGCCGCATACGTCGTCGCGGCCGCCATCCCGTTCCGGTCCCGGAACACCGGTTGATGCGCCCGCATCCACGCGTACGCCGCGCGGGGGTCACCCAGTTCGCCGGCGTAGAAACGCCCGTCGAGCAGATCCGTGTCCTTCACGTTGTTCACGATCGTCATCCGGTGCTCCTCGGTCCGTACGGACAAACTGGAAGGCCTCGACAATCACCCAAACCTGCCCCGATAGTAGAACTTGTTCCTACTATCGGCGGGGTATCGGACACACGAGGGGAGACGTGATGAGTTCGGACGGCGTATCCGGGACCTTCACCGGACGATCGATCCTGGTCACAGGAGGTGGCAGCGGCATCGGCCTGGGCATCGCGCAGGCTCTCGTCGCCGAGGGTGCCCACGTCACGATCTGCGGCCGCAGCGCGGACAAGCTGTCGACCGCGGCCGAGAAGATCGCCGCGACCGGTGCGTTCGCGTCGGGCGGGTCGATCTCCACCGTCGCGGCGGACGTCACCGACGAGGCCGACGTCGCCCGTGCCGTGGCCCGCGCGATGGAGACCACCGGGCGACTGGACGGCGTCGTCGCGTGCGCCGGCGGCAACGAGACCATCGCACCCGTCACGCAGCTCGACGCCGACGCGTGGCGCCGCACCGTCGACCTCAACGTCACCGGCACGATGCTCACCATCAAGCATGGGGCCCGCGCGCTCGTCGCGGCCGGCGGCGGCGCGATCGTCGCGATCTCGTCGATCGCCGCCAGCAACACGCACCGCTGGTTCGGCGCCTACGGCGTCTCCAAGTCCGGCGTCGATCATCTCGTCCAGCTCGCCGCGGACGAACTGGGCGCCAGCGGGGTTCGCGTCAACGGCATCCGTCCGGGACTGACCCGGACCGATCTGGTCGCGATGATCACCGACGGCGGACCGATCCTCGACGACTACATGGCGTGCACTCCCCTCGCGCGAGTCGGCGAGGTGGACGACATCGCCGGGCTCGCCAAGTTCCTGCTCGGTCCGGAGTCCACGTGGATCACCGGGCAGGTGATCAACGTCGACGGCGGCCAGATGCTGCGCCGCGGACCCGACTTCACGTCGATGCTCGAACAGGTCTACGGCGCCGACGGACTGCGCGGGGTGGTGTCGGAGTGAGTGCGCATGAGGTGCTCGGCCGACGGGTCGACATGCCCGTCGAGATCCGCGCCGCCACCGCGTTCATGGCGATGTACTCGGTCCCGACCGCGGCCGCCCAGGCGCTCATCGACTACACCGGGCTCGAGATCCTGCAGTTCCGCCCCGGGCGCGGCCTGTGTGGCCTGGTGTTCGTCGACTACGTGGACGGAGACCTCGGCCCGTACAACGAATTCGGCGTCACGTTCATGGTCCGCAACCACCGCGGTCGGGGACGGTCGTCGGTGCTCGGCGACCTGCGGGCACTGGTCACGGGGCAGGCCGGCGCCCTCATTCACCAACTGCCCGTCGACGGCGAGTTCACCCTGGCCGCGGGCCGTGGGATCTGGGGATTCCCCAAGATCCTGGCCGACTTCGAGGCCGACCACACCAGTGACGTCCGCCGTGGCAAGGTCAGCCAGGACGGCCGGCTCATCGCCGAACTCACCGTCAAGCAGGGCATCCCGACACCCGGCGGCGGCGCCAACACCTCACTCGAGGCGTACTCGCACATCGACGGCGTCACCCGGCACACGGCCTGGGACATGAATCCAAGCGGCGTCCGGTCGCGGCTCGGTGGCGCCGAACTGCGTCTGGGTAACCACCCGATCGCCACCGAACTCCGGTCCCTCGGCCTGCCGCGGCGAGCGTTGATGACCACCACGATCCCCGACCTGCAGATGACCTTCGGGGACGCGGCGAAGGTCTGAACCGGGACGACACTCGACGGAAGAACCCTTGCGAAACGAGACCGACTGGTGTGTGCTTGAAGACTTGGACGTTTGATCAAGTAATGATTCTCGACCTCGCGCAAAGGACTTCGTCGTGACGATCAGTCGACGCACCGTGCTGGCCGGAGCCGCCGCCGCACCGGCGCTCGCAGCGGTTGCCGGTGCCACCGCACACGCTCTGCCCAGAACCACCGCCGCACCCGCGCGTCGCGCCGCCGACAGCCAGGGATTCCGGGTGGGCGTCGGCCTGTCCGACATGACGGGCCCTGTCGCCGAGAACGGCATGATGGGCTACTCGAGCTTCGAGCAGCGCGCGGAGGGTCTGCATCAGCGGACCCGGGTCCGCGCGTACATCTTCGCCGATGCCGACGACAACCGCGTCGTCTACGCATGCGCCGATACCTGCATGGTGTTCCAGGCCGTGCACGACGCGGTCCTGGCCCGGCTGGCCGCGAAGTTCGGTGGCCTCTACACCGAGAAGAACGTGATGCTCACGGCCGTGCACTCGCACGCGGCGTGTGGCGGTGCGTCGCAGGACTACGCGTACAGCCTCGCGACTCTCGGCTTCCAGCCGCAGGTGTTCGGCGCCGAGGTCGACGGCATGGTCGAGGCGATCGTCGCCGCGCACGACAACCTGGCCGCGGGTGTCGTCTCCTACGGACGCAGCGAGCTGAAGGACGCGAGCGTGAATCGTTCGCGTGCAGCATTCGATCGGAACCCGCAGCGCGACAAGGACTACTACCCGCTCGGAATCGACACCTCGATGCGGGTGCTCAAGATCAGCCAGGGCGGCGACAACGTCGGCGGCATCGGCTGGTTCCCCACGCATGGCGCATCGCTCACCAACAAGAACCACCTGATCTCGGGCGACAACAAGGGTGCGGCCGCGTACTTCTGGGAGCACGACGTCGCCGGCGTGCGCTACCTCGACGGTGCGCCCGGGTTCGTCGCCTGCTTCCCGCAGACCAACACCGGCGACATGTCCCCCAATCTCGACCTCGAGCCCGGACACGGCCCCACCGCCGACGAGTTCGAGAACGCGCGGCTCATCGGTGAACGTCAGGTGACCGCGGCCCGGACGGCGTTCAAGGCTGCGTCACCGCTGGCGTCGACCACCGTCGACAGCCGAATCATCTACCTGGACATGGCCGACCAGCTGGTGGACGGCAAGTACACGTCCGACGGGCAGCCGCGCCGCACCGCACCCGCGTGCGTGGGCGCCGCGATGGCTGCGGGTAGCACCGAGGACGGCCCCGCGATCGAGATCTTCACCGAGGGCACCCGCAACCCGCTGATCGACGCCCTCGGCGGCATCGACACCCCCACCCCGCAGTGGCTCGCCGACGCGCAGGCCCCCAAGCTGGTGCTGGTGCCCGTCGGCCTGCTGCCTCCGGACGGCTGGGTGCCGCACGTGCTCAAGATCCAGATCATCCGGATCGGCGACATCTACGTGGTCGGCGGACCGGCCGAGTTCACCATCGTCTCGGGCCTGCGGATTCGCCGCACCGTCGCCGAGGAACTCGGAGTCCCTTTGGAGAACGTCATCTTCCAGGGCTACGCCAACGCGTACTCGAGCTACTGCACGACGCCCGAGGAGTACGACGCCCAGCAGTACGAGGGTGGTTCGACGCTGTTCGGCCGCAACACCCTGCCCGCCTACCAGCAGGGGTTCGCGAAGTTGGCCGCGGCGATGAAGACCGGTGCCCAGGTCCCCCGCGGCCCGGCACCGCGCGACCTGTCCGGTTTCCAGCCCGGCTTCGGGCAGGACTTCCCGGTCGACGAGCCACTGCCCGGACGCGCGTTCGGTGACGTGGTGGTCCAGCCCGCCGGCAGCGCCGGGGTGGGCGATCAGGTGGCCGTCGAGTTCGTCACCGGACATCCCAAGAACGACCTGCACCGCCGCGGAACGTATTTCGAGGTGCAGCGCCGCGACGGCGGCCGCTGGGTGCGGCACGCCGACGACGGCGACTGGGCCACCAAGTACCGGTGGCGCCGCGAAGTCCTGGGCGCATCGATCGCGCGCATCACCTGGGACGTCCCGACCGGAACTCCGTCGGGCACGTACCGGATCCAGCACTTCGGCGACCGCAAGGCCCAGGACGGCGCGGTGTCCCCCTTCACCGGCACATCCGCGGAGTTCACCGTCCGCTGAGCCGCCTGTCGAAAGCTGAAGGGCCCCTTCGTGCGCTGTCGGCGCGTGAAGGGATCCTTCAGCCGTTCGGGGTCTCGAGAATCGTCTTGGCGTTCTCCAGATTGCCGTGCACGTCGCGGGCGTACAGCTTCATCGCGACCGAGTCGGCGAACTTGAACAGTCCCGGACTGGGCTTGGCGTCCACCTTGAACGTCACCCGCGTCGCCCCGTCGCCGTCCCCGTCGAAGTCGAGCTCGCGGGTGTACTCGACGCGCGAGTCGCGCGACTCGAACCCGATCCGCTTGTTCTCCTCGTACGCGGTGATCTCCTCCGTCGCCTCGACCTTCACGCCGGCAACCTTGAGAGTGGTCGACGCGACCGAACCCACCTCGTCGGGAGCACCGGAGACCATCCGGTAATCGACGACGTCGCTCGACCATTCGGTGGCCTTGTCCGGATCGGAGAGGTAGCTGAACACATCCGCGATCGGTCGGTCGATGACAACGGAATCGCTCATACTGAGCGTCTTGGCCATGGATCTCACATCCTCAACTGGAGGCGACCGTCGACGCGTCACGCAAGTCGTGAACACACCCGCGCCGATCAGGCACTCGGGTAATGGATTTCGCGGTACGCATACTGTTTCAGGAATGCGGTGACCGCCGGATCACGCGGCGCCCAGGGAGGCTACCTCACGTGTACCAATCCCAATCCTAGACCCGCACACCGCCCCGATGAAGGCCCCCAACGAGTTGGAGGGTCCCTTCACGCGCTGCGCGCGCATGAAGGGACCCTCCAACTCAACTCAGTGCGACGCCGCCACCTCGGCGCCGATTCCGGTTTCCGCGCGGACCAACATCTCCGCAAACTTCTCGTCGGCATCTTCGCGCGACTCGACCCGCCGCTCCCCCAGAAACGAGCCGACGACACAGGCCACCAGGCCGAGCGGCAGTGTGATGATCACCGGAAGCTGGATGTGCAGCGGCGCCGGACCACTGCCCATCCACAGGGCCTCGGTGAACATGAGGCTCACGATCGTCGACACCAGTCCGACGACAATGCCCCACACCGCGCCGGTGCTGTTGAACCTGCGCCAGTTCAAGCTCAGCAGCAGGCTCGGCAGGTGCGCACTCCCCGCGACCATGAACGCCATGCCCATGAAGTACGTGATGTTGGTGGTGTCGCCGATCGCCATAGTCAGCAGGAT
Organism: Rhodococcus sp. BE178; assembly: GCF_050433545.1. Classification (NCBI taxonomy): domain Bacteria; kingdom Bacillati; phylum Actinomycetota; class Actinomycetes; order Mycobacteriales; family Nocardiaceae; genus Rhodococcus; species Rhodococcus sp. BE178. The sequence goes on from NZ_JBNPXA010000008.1 coordinate 69,075, forward strand.
CGCGATGACACTGAAGCCGACCGCGCCGAATCTGGCGACCTTCGCATCCCGTGCGTCGCCGGCAGCAGTATCGGCGACGACATCCGTAGTGTTCCCGCGATCGCGGCGGGTCAGCGTCGGCCACACGTCGCGCGCGAAGGTACCGGCAGCCGAGATGACCACGCCTGCGACGACAGCCACGATGCTGGCGAATGCCACGGCGGAGACCAAGGCCAATGCAATGGAGCCGCCGACCGTTCCGACGCCTCCTCCGAGCTCGGTCACCAGGACCGGTGCGGCGAGATTGCCTCCTGCGCCGACACGTTCGGCACCACCGTCACCGAGCACGGCGGCGGCACCGAACCCCATCAGCACCACGACGAGGTAGAAGCCACTGCACAGTGCGACGGTCCAGCCCAGCGAGCGCCGAGCCGTCGCCGCCTCGGGCACGGTGAAGAATCGAATGAGGATGTGCGCCATACCGGCTGTGCCGAGCGCGAAGGTGAGGCCGTACGAGATGAGGTTGACGGCGCCACCCGACGCGAAGATCAGCCCGGGTGACAGGACCGCGTCACCGGCAACAGCGTGCTCGGTGGCATTCGACAGCACCTTCGGGAAGCTGAAGCCGAACTTCGACAGGATGCCCAGGCCGACGATCAGCGCCAGCACCGAGAGGATCGAGGACTTGATCACCTGCACCCACGTGGTGGCGAGCATACCTCCAACGAAAACGTATATGCCCATGAGGCTTCCAGCGACGATCACCGACAGCCAGAACGGGATCCCCGACACGGACTCGAGCAGCACTCCGGCTGCCACGAGCTGCGCGAGCAACACGAACATGCCGGTCGCGATGGTGCTGAACGCGACGACCACGCGGACCCGCCGTGCCTGTGTGCGGAACACCAGCACGTCCGCGAGCGTGTACTTGCCGACGTTGCGCATCTTCTCGGCGAGCAGAAACAGCACCGGAAGGAACGACACCACCGATGCACACAGGATCACCGTGCCGTCGACACCCTTGTAGAAGATCAGGCCGGTGGTTCCGAGGAAGCTCCCCGCCGAGATGAATTCGCCGGCGATGGCAAATCCGTTCTGCCACCCGGTGATCGAGCGGCCGGCGGCGAAGAAGCCGTCTGCGCTACGACTGCGACGTGAGGCCGCGAAGGTGACCCACAGGGTCAGCGAGATCACCGCCGCGCAGATGGCGATGGCGAGGAAGTCGGGTTCGCCAGTCATGCCGAACGCTCCTGTCGGTACGGGTCGATGGCCGCGAGTGCAGCGTCAGCCGCAGGCTGGATGTAGGTCCGGGTGAGGCGGAAGTACAGGTAGACCAGCACCCAGGTGCCGGCGAACTGGGAGAACATGAGCCACAGCGACAGCGGAACGCCCGCGATCGTACTACTCCCGAGCAGGTCGGGGAGGAATGCGAACCCCAGCAAGAAGACTGCGAGCATCACGATCGCCGCAGCACCGAGACTGTTCGTCACCACACTCCGGCGACGGCGCAGTTCGACGAACTCGGCGACGCTGAGTATGTCCGACCACCGCACGGACGCGGGCGCCCCCGGACGGTCGCCGTGGACAGGCGCGCTCACGGGTTGACCGCCGCGCGCCGGGCGGTGTCGAGCGCGAAGAGGTTCTCGTCCCAACCTTCGACGAGCGGGCCGAAGAAGTGGAAGCGCACCTGCTTGACGCGGTAAACCCAGCGGCCGTCGATACGAACCACCTGGTCCTCGTAGCGGCCGGCCGCGATCGACGGAGCGCCGTCAGTGACGCACGGCTGCCAGAGGAAAGATCGCACAGTTGCGCGGTCTCCGTCCAACTCGACTTCCATGTTGGTGATGAAGTGCCAGAACGACGTGAGACCGCCCGCGGCCAGACCGGCGAAGAACTCGCGCATCTCGGAGCGACCCTTGGGGTGCGACAGTCCGTCGAACTCGCCATCCTCGGTGAACAGGTCCATCAACTCGTCCCAATTGCCGTCGTCCAGGTGCCGGCAGTACCGAGCATCGAGCTGCCGAATAGCCTCGATGTCCTCCAGTCTGCGGATCCGGTCTTCGAGTCGGTCTTCGGAAGTGCTCATGGGGTAAGCCTCCTCGTGAGGGGTATGAGCATGGGATGGGGCAGATACCGACGCCCGTTGGTTAACGTGCGTTCATGTGAGGCAGACCATAAGACCCGTGGCCCGAGTTGGTCAAGACCCACACGACTGCCCTTGATCAGCGCGGGCGCACCGCTCTACCCTCCGAGACATGAACACTCGATCGGGCGCGAACGCCCTGACCAGGACACGCACCGCGGCACACGAGGGCGTCCGTGAGCGCATCCTGGAGACCGCGCTCGACGAGTTCTATGCGGCAGGCTTCCACGGCGCGACCATGCGAAACATCGCAACGCACGCCGGCTGCAGCGCCGCCAACGTCTATAACCACTTCGAGAACAAAGCCGAACTGCTGGTCGAGATCCTGAGGGCCGCCAGCGACGAACAGTTCACCGCCACCCGTAACGCACTACGAAAAGCCGGCCCCGAGCCGGCCGACCAGTGGCGCGCGGCTGTCACCGCCCACGCCCTCTACACCGCCCGCAACCAGCGGGCCTGCGTCGTCGCGAACACCGAGCTGCGCTATCTCGAAGAGGTCGACCGCAAACGCGTCGTCGGCTCTCGCGACGCACAGGAGCACCTGTTCGTGTCAATCGCCGAAGCGGGCGTTGCCCAGGGCGTATTCGAAGTTCCCCACGTTCACCAAGCAGTCACCGCGGTACTGACCATGTGCGCGGGAATCGCGCTGTGGTTCCGGATCGATGGAGCACTCTCGGCACAGGAAGTCGCCGACACGCACGGCGTTTACGCCCTCAACCTGGTCGGATACCGAACCAGCTGACGGACCGCCCGATCCTCCCGCCGAATTCGCCTGAGTTCGGGTCCGTTGACGCCTCATGCAGCCACATGCTCTACTTGGTTAACAAGCGTTAATCTTGACTAGGAGAGCGCATGACTCACCGACCTTCACAACCGCGTGTCGATTCCCCGCGGTACCTCACCGAAGAACGCCTGGCGATCAGGGACCTGGCGCGCGAGTTCGCCATGAAGCAGGTGCTTCCGATCGCGAACGAACTCGACCCGGTTCAGGGCACGATCCCTGACTCGCTGAAGCAAGCGATGGCCGAGATCGGTTTCTTCGGGATCATGATCCCCGAGGAGCATGGTGGACTGGGCCTCGGCGTATTCGAGTACTGCCTGGTCGCCGAGGAACTCTCCCGCGCCTGGATGAGTGTGTCGGGTCTGCTGGCCCGCGGCAACGGCATGGGCGGCGGGTTCACCCCGGAACAGGAGGCGGCGCTACTGCCCCGGGTCGCCCGTGGCGAGTACCTCGGCGCGTACGCGCTGTCAGAGGCCGAGGCCGGTTCGGACGTCGCGAACATCTCGTGCCGCGCGGTACGCGACGGCAACGAGTGGGTCGTCAACGGCACCAAGATGTGGTGCACGTACGCCGACGATGCCGACTACCTCGTGCTGTTCGTCCGCACGGATCCGAACAAGGATGTCGCCAAGCCGCACACCGGCATCAGCGCCTTCCTCATCGAGAAGGAACGCGGATCGTTTCCCCGAGGTGTCTCCGGGAACAAGGTCCGCAAGATCGGCTACTTCGGTTGGAGCACATGGGAGTTGGCATTCGACAACTTCCGCATTCCGGCCGACAAGATGCTCGGCGAGGAAGGCAAGGGGTTCTACCTCGCCGTCAGCGGCCTCGAGGTCGGTCGCGCACACACGGCAGCCCGCGCGATCGGCCTGGCCCGCGCCGCGCTCGAGGACTCGCTCGAGTACGTACGCACCCGGCACCAGTTCGGCAAGCCGATCGGCGACTTCCAGCACCTGCGTTTCAAGATCGCCAAGATGGCCGCCGACATCGAGGCAGCCCGCCAGCTGATGTACTCCGTGGCCACCGACATCGACACGGGCCGGCGCTGCTCGCTCGAGGCGTCGATGGCGAAGCTCGTCGCCACCGAGATGGCCGAACGAGTAACCAGCGAGGCGGTGCAGATCCACGGAGGCGCCGGCTACACCACCGACTTCCAGGTCGAGCGGCACTGGCGTGACGCCCGCCTGACGAAGATCTTCGAGGGCACCAGCGAGATCCAGATGCGGATCATCTCCGACGAACTCCTCGGCCGGGCCACGTCATGAGCGTCGGCGCACCCTCACGTTCGACGCTCCGGGTAGGCGACCGCGAACAGAGCCGGTACGCCCGGGTCGCCTCGCTGCTCACCGAGTCCGGCATCGCACTGCCCGCGGGCACATCCCTCCTGGGACCGACCGTCGCCGAACTGCTGGCACCGTCACCGACCATCGCGCCTGCGGTGCGTGAGCGCTTGTCCTGGAGCACGCGCGATCCGGTCCGGCTCGACGACAGTGTCCGCAGCGAATCCGTGATCACCCGGGTGGTAACGGAAGGGGACACCACGGTCCTCGTCCGACGGGTTGTCCTGTGCGACAACGTGAGCGCGGTACGCGAGGAGTCCGTGGAGACGTGGCGACTTCGCGACGGAGGGTCCACTCCAGGCGTGCCCGCCACCGACTTCTGCACCACCCGATGGGGTGCGCTCGTGCGCGACTCGCTCGGTGCGGACCCAGGCTTCGCGTCCTCGCTCGCGACGTGGGACGGGACGATCGGACTACGCTGCGACGACCGCGAGGTCCACCTGCGCGTGTACAGGGGCCGGATCATCGACGTCAGCCCCCGCACGCCTGGAGGTGCGACCTTCACCTTCGTCGCGCCCGGGCACACCTGGGTGGACGTGGTTCTGGGCGACCGCGACGACTTCATGCGCCGCGCCATCACCGGTGAGTTCTCCTCCACGGGAAGCGGTTACGAGTACCTGCGACTGACCAAGCCCCTCAACATCCTCATCGCGCACGCGCGAACGATCGCTCGGGAGGCACAGCTGTGATCGAGGCCCGCTATCTGCTCATCGACTCGGCTCTGGGCTTCGTCGAGATCGTCCACCCGGCCAACGGATCCACCGCGACCGACGACGCCACTCCTACGGTGCTGTGCATCCACACCGCTGGCCAGAACGGTGTGCAGTGGCGTCATGTCGCGTCCTCTCTCGCGGACAAGGGGTATCGAGTGGTCGTGCCGGACCTACCCGGGCACGGCCGGTCCGAGCCCGCCGCCAACGGTCCGGTCACCGATCTCACGGCGTACGGCGACTGGCTGTGGAAGCTGCTCGACGCTCTCGGCATCGGACGCCCGTACGTGATCGGCTGCTCGATCGGGGGGAAGCTGACGCTCGACCTCGCCACGCGCCCGGAGCGCCCCCTGGCGGGCGCGATCGCGATGGCCGCCGAGGCGGGGCCCGGCCGCGTGAATGTGGCAGGCCTGCGCCGCGAACTCGAGGATGTTGCCGGACCGTCACGCGGTGAACGGACATACCTCGGCACCCTGGCCTCGGTGGGCGATACCGTTCCCGCCGACCGGGCGGATCTGATTGCCACCATGCACCGTCGTGAGGATCCGGTGATCTCGTCGTCCGACCTCATCGGCTGGGGCGGGCACGACGTGCGTGAGCGACTGTGCCTGACGACATGTCCCGTGCACATGATTGCGGGAGAACAGGATCCATGGATCACTCCCGACACGGTCAGGGCCGACGCGTCCCGCATCCGCGGTGCCCGGTTCACGATGTTGGCGGGGATCGGCCACTATCCGATGGAGGAAGTCGAGGACTTCGCCGACGTCGCGGCCACGTGGCTGGGCGAACTGGCGGGCGTCCCCCGCTCGACACGAGCGGAGGCAGCATCATGACTCGCGAGACTCTCGCATCGTTCCTCGACAAGTTCGTCGCCGCAGCCCCCGAGGCGACCGCAGCCATCGACCTGGTCGGTCCGGGCATCGTCACCACCACAAGAACCCGGCTTCGCGACCGAGTGCGGTTGCTGGCGACCGAACTGGCCGAGGTCGGTCTCCGACGCGGGCAGTGTGTCGCGGTGTTCCTTCCGAACTGGTCGGACGCGGTCGTCTGGCAGTTCGCGGCATCGGCACTCGGCGCCCACGTCATCGGCATCAACACCCGCTACAACGTCGGCGAGATCGAGCACGTGCTCCGCTCGGCACGGCCTGCCGTAGTGGCCGTCGCCGACAGCTTCCACGGACTCGATCTGTTCGGCATGCTCCGCCAGGCCGTCTCGGCCACCGACGGCAATGCCGATGCCCCGACACTGGCGGTGGTGCGGACTCCTGGTCTCGGCCCCACGGCCGATTTCGACGCCGCGGCATTCGATCTCGGCTCCGGATCATGGCAAGCCGGCAGCGGCGATACGGGCGGGGCGTCGGCACCGCGCACGCCGGTGACCGCAACCCAGACTGTGGCAGGGGATCTCGGCGATCCCGATGACCCGCTCGCCGTTGCCTTCACGACATCCGGATCGACGGGTACCCCCAAGCTGGCCGCGCACCGGGAATCGGCCGTCGTACAGCATGCCCGGGCGGATGCGGCCGGAATGGCCATCGTGCCCGGTGACGTGACGTTGTGCGTGCTCCCACTGTCCGGTGTGTTCGGCTTCAACACCGCGATGGCGACCTTGGCGGGCGGTGGAACCGTGCTCATGGTTCCGGTGTTCGATCCCGTCACCACGCTGCGCGCGATGGAATCCGAGCGGGTGTCGCACATCGTCGGCGGCGACGATCTCTACGGCAGGATCCACGACACCTGGCAGGACGTCCGCGGGGACCTCTCGTCCTTGAAGTGGCTCGGCATCGCGGACTTCCTCGGTCGCTCGCACGAGATTGCGCGCTGGGCGCGAGACGAGTTCGACGCGTTCACCACCGGAGTGTTCGGATCGTCGGAGGTGTTCTCGCTCATGCTCTTCTGGAACGCCGACGATCCCGAGGCGGTGCGGTGGAACGGTGGCGGACGACCCGTAGGCCCTGCGATCTCGATCCGAATCGCGGACCCATACGACGACTCCGTGGTGCCCGACGGCGAACAGGGTGAACTCCAGGTTCGCGGACCGAACGTCACGGACGCATACCTGGGTAATCCGGACGCCGCAGCACAGGCATTCACCGCCGACGGGTGGTTCCACAGCGGTGATCTGGCGGTCGCGACCGGCGATGGTGGGTTCACCTACGTGTGTCGTGCCGGGGATGCGTTGCGGCTGCGCGGGTTCCTCGTCGACCCCGCCGAGATCGAGACGCGCCTCGCGACGCACTCGGATGTGCAGACCGCGAAGGTCGTCGGCATCACCGGGCCCGGTGGTTACACCCAGGCCGTCGGGTTCATCGTTCCCGTCGAGAATGCCACGATCGCATCCGCCGCCCTACGGCAGTGGTGTGCGGATTCGCTGGCGGCGTTCAAGGTGCCGTCGGCCATCCACGTGATCGAGAAGATGCCCACCACGGTGGGCGGCAACGGCACCAAGATCCGGGCCGTGGAACTGCGCGACTGGGCACAGCAATGGACGGATCGTGAAAGGGATTTCCGCAGTGAGTAACTCACCGTCAGCAACCGATGTCGTAGTCTGCGAGCCGCTGCGCACGCCTGTCGGGCGGTACGGCGGGGTGTTCCGCGACGTTCCCGCCGCCGATCTGGGCGCCCGGGTGATCGCCGAGCTGATTCGGCGCACGGGCGTCGCACCCGAGGCGATCGACGACGTCATCTTCGGACAGTGCTATCCCAACGGCGAGGCCCCCGCAATCGGCCGGGTAGCCGCACTCGATGCCGGACTGCCGGTCACCGTGCCGGGCCAGCAGTTGGACCGGCGCTGCGGCTCCGGTCTGCAGGCGGTGCTCGACGCTGCCATGCGAGTCCAGACCGGCGTCGCCGATCTCATCATCGCGGGTGGCGTCGAATCCATGAGCCGCGCCGAGTACTACACCGAGTCCATGCGCTTTGGCGCCAAGGGGGCACCAGCGGCCCTGCACGACCGCCTGGCCCGCGGACGCGTCACCGCGGGGGGACGGAACTACCCGGTTCCCGGCGGCATGCTCGAGACCGCCGAGAATCTGCGACGTACGTTCGGCATCAGCCGCCAAGAGCAGGACGAACTCGCCGTCGCCTCGCACCGGCGCGCGGTGACGGCGATCCGGACAGGCAAGTTCGCGGAGGAGATCGTGCCGGTCGAGGTCCCGGTCAAAGGTGGTGGCACCGAGACGATCAAGCGGGACGAGCATCCCCGAGCCGACACCACCGTCGAATCCCTCGGCCGACTGCGGCCGATGATGGCGCGGACCGACCCGGACGCAACCGTCACCGCCGGCAATGCGAGCGGCCAGAACGACGGCGCTGCAGCCTGTCTCGTAACCACACGGGAAAATGCGGACCGGCTGGGGCTGAACCCGCTCGCCCGTGTCGTCACGTGGGCAGTCGCAGGTGTGGACCCGTCGATCATGGGCATCGGTCCGGTTCCTTCGACGGCACGAGCTCTCGAGCGCGCCGGACTGGACCTGTCCCGGATCGATCTGATCGAACTCAACGAGGCCTTCGCCGCGCAGGCACTGGCCTGCATGCGGGAGTGGAACTTCGGTGCCGCCGACCGTGAGCGAACCAACGTCAATGGATCGGGAATCTCGCTGGGGCACCCCGTAGGTGCCACCGGCGTGCGTATCCTCACGACACTGCTGCGAGAGATGCAGCGCCGCGACGTGCGCTACGGGCTGGAGACGATGTGCATCGGCGGCGGGCAGGGACTGACGGCGATCTTCGAGAGGGTGTCATGACCGCACGACCGCTGAACGGCATCCGCGTCGTCGACATGTCGTCGTTCGTCGCCGGGCCGACTGCCGGACGCGTCCTCGCCGAACTCGGCGCCGAGGTGATCCGCGTCGATCCGATCTCCGGTGCCGTCGACGGCAACCGCTGGCCCGTCACCGATGACGGTGCCAGCCTCTACTGGGCCGGCCTCAACCAGGCGAAGAAGTCGGTGACCGTGGACCTGCGCAGCGAAGCCGGTCGGCGCTTCGTCACCGATCTGGTTGCCGACTCCGGGATTCTGCTCGAGAACGCCGCACACGCACCGTGGCTGGACAACACCGTCCTCACCCGGCACCGCCCCGACCTGATCCATCTGCACGTCGAGGGCCACGCCGACGGAACTCCCGCCGTCGACTACACCGTCAACGCGGAAGTCGGGTTGCCTCTCATGACGGGAGCCCCGAGTTCAGACACCCCGGTCAATCATGTTCTGCCGGCGTGGGATCTTCTCACCGGGCTGTACGCCGCACTCGGACTGGTGACGGCGCTGCGTCGTCGCGACCAGACCGGTCAGGGCTCGTATCTACAACTGGCACTGGGTGATGTCGCGCTGTCCGCGGTCGCGAGCATGGGGTGGGTCGCGGAAGCCGACCGCAGCGGTGCAGCGCGGGGACGTCAGGGCAATGCGCTGTTCGGTAGCTACGGCGCAGACTTCCCCACCGCCGACGGTCGGGCCGTCATGATCGTCGGGCTGACGACCGGTCAGTGGCGGGCACTCGTCGATGTCACCGGCACCGCCGACATCTTCTCCGCACTCGAACGACACCGCGGACTGGACCTGAGTGTGGAGGCCGACCGGTACGCGGCCCGGGATGCCATCACGGCTGTGCTGCAACCGTGGTTCGCGGCCCGCTCCCTCGCACAGCTGGAGGCCGAATTCGATGGGACCCGCGTGCTGTGGAGCGCCTACCGCACGCTCGCCGAGGTCGCCGCCGATATCCGCTGCCGCGAGGGCGACGGTGTCGTGCAGGAAGTTGTTCAGCCGGGAATCGGCACCATGCTCACCTCGCGTTCCCCGCTCCGCTGGTCCGGCGTGTACACCGATGCCACCGCGGCGCCGGTGTCCGGAGCACACACCCGCGACGTTGCGACGGCAGCCGGTCTGGATTCAAGAACCATCGACGACCTCGTCGAATCAGGCGTTCTCGGGGAAGCCGAGGCGAAATGAGCAGCACCACAACACCGAACCGCCGACGCTGTGTGCTGATCGCCCCTGGATCGGACGAACGCAAGATCCTCAAGGCCCTCGCATCGACCGCCGACGAGGTGGTGCTCGATCTCGAGGACGCCGTCACGGCTGCGCGCAAGGACGAGGCACGCACCTCGGTGTGCCGACTCCTCGGGGAACACCGACCTGACCGAATGGTCACCGTCCGTGTCAACGGACTGGGCACCCCGTGGGGCGCCGACGACCTGGGGGCGATCGGTGCGCTCGACAACGTCGGAATCGTGCTGCCGAAGGTCGACACCGCGACCGACCTGGTCGCAGCCGACCGGGTGCTCACCGAACTGGGCTCGCCCGCCCGGCTGCAGGCCCTCGTGGAGACTCCTCAGGGTGTCTCGTCGATCGACGAGATCTGCGCCGCAACCGCGCGACTCGACAGCGTCGTGATCGGATACGCCGACCTGGGCGCCGCGCTCGGCCGAGGCGGCGGGTTCGCGCCCGAACTCTGGGTGCACGTCCAGGACCGCATCCTGATCGCCGCCCGAACCGCAGGTATCCAAGCGATCGACGGCCCACACCTGTCCATCGCCGACCACGCCGCCTTCCGCGCGGCGGCGCAGTGGACCCGAGACCTCGGTTTCGACGGAAAATGGGTCATCCACCCCGAACAGGTCGAGGCAACCATGGAAATCTTCACGCCCACAACCGAAGCTGTCGACCGGGCCCGTCGAATCCTCGACGCGATGGCCGAGGCCGCAACCGCCGGGGCCGGGGCGGCACAGCTGGACGGGCAGATGCTCGACGAGGCGGTCGCGGTCGCTGCCCGGCGCACACTTGCGCAGATCGGAGTCTGACGACATGACCGGAGCACACATCGTCGGGGGGCCCTACTTCGACGACCTGTCCGTCGGGACGGTGTTCGACACAGCCCCCGGCGTCACCCTCACAGACGGCCTCTCCGCAGCGCATCAGGCGATCCTCGGCGACCGGATCCGGCTCGCGCTCGACACCCACCTGTCGCGGGCGGTCACGGGGGCACCCACTGCGGTCGTCAACCCGGGTCTGGTGTGCGACATCGCGATCGGGCAGTCGACGTTGGCCACGCACCACGTGAAGGCCAACCTCTTCTATCGAGGACTCCGCTTCCACCGGTTCCCTCACCTCGCCGACACCCTGTACACGAGGACGGAGGTCGTCGGCCTACGCGAGAACTCAGCTCGTCCAGGTCGCCCACCCACCGGGCTGGCCGCGCTCCGGATGACCACCACCGACCAGGACGGGCGGACTGTCCTCGACTTCTACCGGTGCGCGATGCTCCCGCTGAGCGACGCCCCCGACCCGACACGCGTCGTTCACGCGGACGACCTGTCCTCGATCGGACCGTCGGACGCCCCCGCGTGGTCGGTCCCCGACAACTGGAACCTGAACACTTATCGAGACCGAGTTCCCGGCGAGCGCTTCTCCCCCGACCTTGTGGGTACGGAGTTCGCCAACAGTGGCGACGTCGTCACCAGTGCACCCGAACTGGCACGGCTCAGCCTGAACATCGCCGCCGTCCATCACGACGAGCGCGTCGGCGGATCCCGGTTGGTCTACGGCGGGCACACGATCGGTATCGCGCTTGCACAGGCGGTGCGGGCGCTACCGAACCTGGTGACCGTGCTGGGTTGGGAATCCTGTGACCACACCGGCCCGGTCCGGGAGAGCGACACGCTCACCAGCACCCTCGAGGTGGTGGCGGCCGACCCGATCGGTGACGCGTGGGGCGTGCACCTTCGCTCGATCGTCCACGCCCGCAGCGGCGGCGGCGCGGACCGCCCGGCGCTCGACTGGCGCTTCACCGCCCTGATGATCTGAACCCCTGCCCCAACGGCTGAAGGGTCCCTTCACACGCGGTGAGCGTGTGAAGGGACCCTTCAACTCTTTCCCCAATCCATCATCTGATGGAGCTATCCCCCGATGGGCGGAGCCTACAACCAGGTGTCCTCGCTGGCGGTCGTGAGGAACGCCTCGAGGTCGTCCCGCCACTTCGCCGGCACCGTCTTGTCCGGCTCGATCCCGGTGTACTGGCCGCGGTAGAACAGCAGCGGCCTCTCGGTCTTGATCTCACTCATCGAGTGGACCCGTCCGAAGACCACGTAGTGGTCGCCGCCGTCGTGCACCGTCTCGACCGTGCAGTCGATGTGCGCGAGCGAGCCGTCGAGGATCGGCGACCCCAACGGCGATGGAGTCCAGTCGATTCCGGCGAACTTGTCCGGTTCCCGCGACCCGAACCGGGCGCAGGTGGACTGCTGTTCCTCCGCGAGCACGTTGACGCAGAATCGCTCGGTCCGCTCGATCGCCGCCCACGACCGCGACCCCTTGGTGGGGCAGAACAGCACCAGAGGCGGTTCGAGCGACAATGCCGCGAACGACTGGCACGCGAACCCGACGGGCGCACCGTCGTCCATGGTCGTGATGATCGTGACGCCGGTGCAGAACTGACCGAGGACGGTCCGGAACTGTCGCGGATCGATCTCCGTTCCCGTTCCCACTCTGGACGTCTCATGGCCGGACATTTACTTGAACCCCACCGTGAAGTCGTGCCCCCACAGACTCACAGCGGTGCTCTCCTTCGCGATCCACTTCTCGTCCTCCACCTCGAGCCCCTCACAACCGAATTCGACATCGAATCCGCCCGGGGTCTTCATGTAGAACGAGAGCATCAGATCGTTGACGTGACGGCCGAGCGTCGCCGACATCTTCACGTTCTTGCGGAGCGCGCGATCGAGGCACAGTCCGACGTCGTCGGAGTTCTCGACCTCGACCATCAGGTGCACGATCCCGGTGGGGTTCGGCAGCGGCGCGAACGCGAGGCTGTGGTGACGCGGGTTGCAACCGAGGAAGCGCAGCCAGGCCGGCTCCCCGTCTGCCGGACGCCCGACGACCTGCGGAGGCAGTCGCATCGAGTCGCGCAGCTTGAACCCGAGGACGTCGCGGTAGAACTCGAGGTCCGCCTCGTCGTCCTTGGTCGCGAGCACGACGTGCCCGAGACCCTGCTCGCCGGTGACGAACTTGTGTCCGTACGGGCTCACGATGCGGCGGTGCTGCAGAGCGACGGTGTGGAAGATCTCCAGGCGGGAACCGGAGGCGTCACGGCACTTGATGAACTCGACGACGTTGCGTTCGGCCGCCTCCTCCTTGGTGCCCTCCTCGAACTCCCAGTCGGCCTTGGCCAGGCGCTCACGAATCTCCTGCAGGCCTTCGGCATTCGCACATTCCCAGCCGACGGAGTAGAGCCCGTCGCGCTCACCGGGAACGATGACGAGGCGAGCCGGGTAGTCGTCCATGCGCAGGTAGAGGGCGTCGGGGTTGGTGCCCTTGCCCTCGATCATCCCGAGAACCTTGAGACCGTACTCGCGCCACGCGGCCATGTCGGTGGCCTCGATGCGCATGTACGCCAGTGAACGAATACCCATCACTTACCTCCGTCGAGAAGGAAGTCCGCTGCGAGACGGTTGAACTCGTCGAACTTCTCGAGCTGAGCCCAGTGGCCGCACCCACCGAACACGTGCAGCTGCACGCGCGGGATCATCTTGAGCGCCACCAGGGCGCCGTCGATCGGATTGACCCGGTCCTCGCGACCCCAGATCAGCAGCACCCGCTGGCGCAGCTTGTAGGCGTCACGCCACAGCATGCCGAGTTCGAACTCGGAACTGGAGAACGACTTCCCCATCGCCTTCGCGGCCGCCAGCGATTCCGGAGCGCTCGCCGCGGCGAACCGCTCGTCGATCAACTCGTCGGTGATCAGCTTCTGGTCGAACACCATGATCCGCAGGAACGCCTCGAGGTTGTCCCGCGTCGGCTGGTAGCTGAACTTGCCGAGGTTCTTGACTCCCTCGGTGGGGTCCGGCGCGAACAGGTTGACGCTGAGGCCGCCCGGTCCCATGAGCACGAGCCGTCCGGCCCGCTCCGGGTAGTCCAGGGCGAATCGGACCGCAGCGCCACCGCCGAGCGAATTGCCCAGCAGGTGAACATGATCGGTGATGCCGAGCGTGTCGAGCAGGTCCTTCAACGCCGACGCACTGTGCCGGAAGTACTGCGGGTGCTCGGTGGGCTTGTCGGACTGGCCGTAGCCCGGCTGGTCGACGGCGATCACGTGGAACTGCTGCGCCAGAACGGGAATGTTCCTGGCGAAGTTGGACCAGGACGACGCACCCGGGCCGCCGCCGTGCAGCAGCACGATCGTGGGGCCGTTGCCGACCCCCGCCTCGTGGTAGTGCAGCTTCAGGTCCGGGCGGACCTGCGCGAACCGCGAGGTCGACTCGTAGGAGAGCTCGATGGCTTCGGTGGCTGTCATCGGTGCCCCCTAGACCATCGTGTCGGTGAGCGGCAGGCCGAACTCGGCGCCACCGAACATCACGTACGCACGCTCGGGGTCGTTCGCAGCATGCACGCGTCCGGCATGCGCGTCACGCCAGAAGCGCTGGATCGGAGTGCCGTTCGCGAGAGCGGTCGCACCCGAGTTCTCGAACAGCCGGTCCACCGAGGCGATCGCACGACCGGTGGCGCGCACCTGGTCGCGACGGGCCCGCAGGCGCAGCTCGATCGGTACCTCCTCACCCGCGAGCAGGTGGGCGTACTCGTCGGCGACGTTGCCCGACAGCTGACGCCACGCGGCGTCGATGTCGCTGGACGCCTCGGCGATCCGGATCTTGGCGAACGGGTCGTCCTTGGCCTTCTCGCCGGCGTAGGCCGCGCGCACGCGCTTGCCCTGGTGCTCGACGTGAGCCTCGTAGGCGCCGTAGGCCATTCCGACGATGGGGCTCGAGATCGTGGTGGGGTGGATGGTGCCCCACGGCATCTTGTACACCGGCGCGGTGTTGACCGCGAGGCCGGCGGCGGTGTGGTCGTTCATCGCCTTGAAGCTCAGCACGCGGTGCGTGGGGACGAAGACGTCCTCGACCACGATGTCGTTGCTACCGGTGCCGCGCAGGCCGACGACGTTCCACACGTCGTTGATCGTGTAGTCGCTGCGCGGGATCAGGAAGGTGACGAAGTCGACCGGACGGCCGTCCTTGATGACCGGTCCGCCGAGCATCGCCCAGTCGGCATGGTCGCAACCGGACGACCACGACCACTTGCCGTTGACCTTGTAGCCGCCGTCGACGACGACGCCGGCGCCCATCGGCGCGTACGACGAGGAGATCCGGACGTCGGTGTCCTGGCCCCACACGTCTTCCTGCGCCTGCTGGTCGAACAGTGCGAGGTGCCAGTTGTGGACACCGATGATGCCGGCGACCCAACCGGTGGATCCGCAGGCGCTCGCCAAAGTGCGGACCGCGGTGTAGAAGGTGACCGGATCGGCCTCGTAGCCGCCCCACTGCTTCGGCTGGAGCAGGCGGAAGAACCCGGTCTCCTGCAGCGCCTTGATGGACTCGTCGGGAATGCGACGCAGATCCTCGGTCTCCTGTGCGCGTTCACGCAGCACCGGCAGTAGCGCGTCGATCCGCCGCATCACCTCGCGGCTGTCATGGTCACCCACTGGACGCTCCCGTCTGTAAGAGATGTTCACTTGACCTGAGACTAGAACACGTTCTCTTCCGTGTCGAGAAAACCGGAATTCCACTGGTAACAGGATGTCGATGGGGATACCAAGCACGCGAAATCTAGCGGAATCCGACGAAGTTCTATAACGTGTTCTAGCAACAGCTAGAAGGGATGTGAGGTACTGATGGCGCAGATTCGTGAGATCGATGTGGGAGCTCCGCAGACGCGTTTCGCACGCGGTTGGCACTGCATCGGCCTGGAGAGCGAATTTCTCGACGGCAAGCCGCACGCGGTCGAGGCGTTCGGCACCAAGCTGGTGGTCTTCGCCGACAGCCAGAACAAGCTGCACGTGCTCGACGCATACTGCCGGCACATGGGTGGCGACCTGAGTCAGGGCGAGATCAAGGGTGACTCCGTCGCGTGCCCGTTCCACGACTGGCGCTGGGGCGGCAACGGCAAGTGCACGGACATCCCGTACGCCCGTCGCGTGCCGCCGATCGCGCGGACCCGTTCGTGGACCACGTTGCAGCGCAACAAGCAGCTGTTCATCTGGAACGACCCCGAGGGCAACCCCCCGCCGGACGACGTCACGATCCCGGAGCTGCCGCAGGTCATGACCGACGAGTGGACCGACTGGCAGTGGAACCGGATCCTCGTCGAGGGCTCCAACTGCCGCGAGATCGTCGACAACGTCGTGGACATGGCGCACTTCTTCTACGTCCACTTCGGTTTCCCGAAGTACTTCAAGAACGTCTTCGAGGGCCACGTCGCGACCCAGTACCTGCAGAACCACGGCCGGCCGGACGTCGGGAGCATGGGCACGCAGTACGGCGATTCGGTGCTCGACTCCGAGGCGTCCTACTTCGGCCCGTCGTACATGGTCAACTGGCTGCACAACAACTACAGCGGGTACAAGGTCGAGAGCGTCCTGATCAACTGCCACTACCCGGTCACGCAGGACTCGTTCATGCTCATGTACGGCGTGAGCGTGGAGAAGCCGAAGGGCCTCGACGACGCCACCAGCAACAAGCTCGCCCGCAAGTTCACCGAGGGCGTGGCAATGGGCTTCGAGCAGGACGTCGCGATCTGGAAGAACAAGACCAAGATCGAGAACCCGCTCCTGTGCGAGGAGGACGGCCCGGTCTACCAGCTGCGCCGCTGGTACGACCAGTTCTACGTCGACGTCGCCGACATCGACGAGAAGGCGACGCAGCGCTTCGAGTTCGAGATCGACACCACCAAGGCCGTCGAGGCCTGGCAGCGTGAGGTCGACGCGAACCTGGCGCGGCAGGCGGAGGAGAAGGCCGCCGCCGAGGCCGCGGAGAACGAGCACAAGACGGGAGTGTGACGATGACCTCGACCTGGGCCAAGTCCCCGAACTTCGCCGACAGTCCGGCCCGGGTCGAGGCTGTCCGCACCCAGACCGCCGTCGACCTGCAGACCTACCTCGAGGACGGTCTGCAGGAGGTGGAATGCCGCGCGTGCGGGACGTGCGTGCTGGTTCGCAAGAACAGCTACAAGCACACCAGCATCCAGTGGCAGGCCGATCCTGCCGAGGTGTGCCCGGAGTTCACCGGCGCCGGTGGGCAGACCGGGTCCCGGCAAACGTGCCCGCGCCTGCTCAGCAGCATCGATCACGCGGTGCTGGAGGGCATCCTCGAGGTGCGCGACACACTGTCGCAGTAGGCGATCACACGAGACGAGGGGCGCGCATCGACCAGGATGTGCGCCCCTCGTCTCGTCCCGTCCTCCCGCGCCGCCGGTGACGACGACGGCCCGATGTCACATCGGGTCAGTCCAACCGAACGCGTGTGACATCGGGCCGAACGGGCGTCCGACCTAACGGGCCGCGGACTCGCGCTGCAATTCGAGTGCGATGTCGATCAACTGGTCCTCCTGGCCGCCGACGAGCTTGCGCCTGCCGGCCCGGACCAGCAACTCCGCGGCGGAGACGCCGTAACGCTCGGCCTGGCGCTCGGCATGCTTGAGAAAGCTCGAGTACACCCCGGCATAGCCCATCATCAGCGCCTGCCGGTCGAGCAGGCACTCGGCCGGCATCGCCGGCCGCACGATGTCCTCGGCGGCGTCGGCGATCGCGAAGAAGTCGATGCCGGTCTTGACGCCGATTTTGTCGCACACCCCGACGAACGCCTCGACCGGCGTGTTACCCGCACCCGCGCCGAAACGCCGGGTGCTGCCGTCGATCTGCCTGGCACCGGCACGGACCGCGGCGATCGAGTTGGCGACGCCGAGCCCCATGTTCTCGTGGCCGTGGAAGCCGACCTGGGCGTCCTTGCCCAGTTCCTGCACCAGAGCCTCGACACGCTCGGAGACCTGTTCGAGCACGAGCGCACCGGCCGAGTCGACGACGTACACGCACTGGCAACCGGCATCGGCCATGATGCGGGCCTGCTGGGCCAACTGCCCGGGCGCGATGGTGTGCGCCATCATCAGGAAGCCGACGGTCTCGAGGCCCCGTTCACGGGCCAGGCCGAAGTGCTGGATCGAGACGTCCGCCTCGGTGCAGTGCGTCGCGATGCGGCAGATCGACGCGCCGTTGTCCTGCGCCTCGATGATGTCTTCCTTGACGCCGACACCCGGCAGCATGAGGAACGCGATCTTCGCCCGCTTCGCGGTGTCCACCGCAATCGTGATCAGTTCCTGCTCGGGCGTTTTCGAGAACCCGTAGTTGAACGAGGAACCACCGAGACCGTCACCGTGGGTGACCTCGATGACCGGGACGCCGGCGCCGTCGAGCGCGGCGACGATCGAGCGCACCTCGTCGCCGGTGAACTGGTGGCGCTTGTGGTGCGAGCCGTCACGGAGCGACGTGTCGGTGATCCGGATGTCCCACGAGCCGTCGAAGTGGAGATCGTCGGTCCAGTCGGCCCTGCTGTCGGTCCTGTCGCCCATGTCGCTCACGCCCTCACGCTGAGAAACTGCTGGGCGATCTCCTCGCCCACCTTGGTTGCCGCCGCGGTCATGATGTCGAGGTTCCCCGCGCACGGGGGCAGGAAGTCGCCCGCACCCTCGACCTCGACGAACGTGGTGACCGTCGCGTGCCCGCCGGAGACGACGCTCGGCTCGCCGAATTGCGGCTCGTTGAGCAGCCGGTACCCCGGCACGTACTGCTGTATGTCGGCGACCACCCGGTGGATCGATTCGATGATCGCGTTCCGGTCAGCATCCTCCGGGATGGCGCAGAAGATGGTGTCGCGCATGATCATCGGCGGATCGGCCGGGTTGAGGATGATGATCGCCTTGCCCTTGCGGGCGCCGCCGATCACCTCGACACCACGGCTGGTGGTCTTGGTGAACTCATCGATGTTGGCGCGGGTACCGGGTCCGGCGGAGACCGACGCGACCGAGGCGACGATCTCGGCGTAGGGGACGTCGACGACGCGCGAGACCGCGTACACGATCGGGATGGTCGCCTGCCCACCGCACGTGATCATGTTGACGTTGGGCGCGTCGAGGTGCTCGCGCAGGTTGACGGGCGGCACCACGGCCGGTCCGATCGCGGCCGGGGTGAGGTCCACTGCGCGGATGCCGTGTTCGGCGTACTTGGGCGCGGCCTCGCGGTGCACGTATGCCGACGTCGCCTCGAACACCATGTCCGGCTTCTCCGCCTGCTGCAACAGCCAGTCGACCCCATCCGCGGAGGTCTCCAGGCCCATCGCGCGGGCGCGCGCGAGACCCTCGCTGGCGGGGTCGATGCCGATCATCCAGCGCGGCTCGAGCCACGGGGATCGCTGCAGTTTGTAGAGGAGATCGGTGCTGATGTTGCCTGAACCCACAATTGCGACACTTGCCTTGGTCATGTGAACTCACCTCTTCGGCGTCGACTGCAACGTGTGTTCGTTTGTCAACATCACGATCGCGAGCTGCCAGCAATACTTCCTGGCAGAAAGCATGGACTGTCAGCCACCTCATTCTATAACGTGTTCTACATGAGCAAGCAGGAATACGACATCGTCGTCGTCGGCAGTGGCGCTGCCGGCATGACCGCCGCCCTTACCGCCGCACACCAGGGCCTGAGCGTGGTCGTCGTCGAGAAGGCAGCCCACTACGGCGGCTCGTCCGCACGATCGGGCGGAGGTGTCTGGATCCCGAACAACGAGGTGCTGCAGCGCGACGGCGTCACCGACACCACGGACGCGGCACGCACCTATCTGCACAGCATCATCGGCGACGTCGTCGCCCCGGAGAAGATCGACACCTACATCGACCGCGGCCCCGAGATGCTGTCGTTCGTCTTGAAGAACAGTGCGCTGGAACTGCAGTGGGTTCCGGAGTACTCGGACTACTACCCGGAGGCGCCGGGTGGACGCCTCGGTGGGCGTTCGGTCGAGCCCGTGCCGTTCGACGGCAACCGCCTCGGCGACGACCGCGACAACCTCGAGCCCGATTACGTCAAGGCCCCCAAGAACTTCGTCATCACACAGGCCGACTACCGCTGGCTCAATCTGCTGATGCGCAACCGCCGCGGACCGCTGCGGGCGATGAAGGTCGGCACCCGGTTCCTCGCCGCCAAGTTGCGGGGCAAGGACCTGCTGGTGCGCGGACAGGCCCTCATGGCCGGACTGCGTCTGGGCCTGCGCGACGCCGGGGTCCCGATCCTGCTGAACACCCCGCTCACCGATCTCTACACCGAGGACGGCGTCGTGCGCGGCGTGAAGGTTCTCGTCGACGGCCCCGACGGAGCCACCGAGCAGATCATCCACGCCCGCCACGGTGTCGTCCTGGGCTCGGGCGGTTTCGAGCACAACGACGAGATGCGCAAGAAGTACCAGCGCGGCCCGATCGGCACCGAGTGGACCGTCGGCGCCAAGGCCAACACCGGCGATGGCATCGTCGCCGGCCAGAAGCTGGGCGCGGCAGTCGACTTCATGGACGACGCGTGGTGGGGTCCGTCGATCCCGCTCACCGGTGGACCGTGGTTCGCGCTGTCCGAGCGGACGCTGCCCGGTTCGATGATGGTCAACACCCGCGGCAAGCGGTTCGGCAACGAGGCCGCGCCGTACGTCGAGGCCACCCACATGATGTACGGCGGCGAATACGGTCAGGGCGAGGGCCCGGGCGAGAACATCCCCACCTGGATGATCCTCGACCAGCGCTACCGCAACCGGTACACGTTCGCCGGCATCACGCCGCGCTCGCCCTTCCCGGGCCGCTGGCTCAAGGCCGGAGTCGTCGTCAAGGCGAACACGATTGCCGAACTCGCCGAGAAGACCGGCCTGCCGGTCGAGGCCCTCACCGAGACGGTGGAACGCTTCAACGGGTTCGCGCGCAACGGCAAGGACGAGGACTTCGGTCGCGGCGACAGCGGTTACGACCACTACTACGGTGATCCGCGTCTGAAGAACCCGAGCCTCGCCGAGATCGACAAGGCGCCGTTCTACGCCATCAAGATGGTCCCGGGCGACCTGGGCACCAAGGGCGGCATCGTCACCGACGTCAACGGACGTGCCGTCCGTGAGGACGGCTCGGTGATCGAGGGCCTGTACGCCGCGGGCAACTGCAGCTCCCCCGTCATGGGCCACACCTACGCCGGCCCCGGCGCAACCATCGGCCCCGCGATGACGTTCGCGTACCTGGCCGTGCTCGATATCGCCGACCGCGCCCGTGCCGCAGCGCAGTCCGTGACGAACTGACAGGAGAAGCCAGTGCCCATCGATCCGTCGATCGCGATCGGAGCCGAGCTCCCCGCACAGGAGTTCTCCTGGACCCCGTCGGATGTCCAGCTGTACCACCTGGGTATCGGCGCGGGCGCGCGTCCGCTCGATCCCCGCGAACTGAGGTACCTCGACGACGCCAAGCCTCAGGTCCTGCCGACGTTCGCGACGGTGGTCGCGAACATCCATGCGACCGAGGCGCCGCGCGTGTCGTTCCCGGGCGTCGAGATCGACCTGGCCAAGGTCGTGCACGGCAGCCAGGAAGTGACCGTCCACCAGCCGATTCCGGCGAGCGGCTCGGCTCGGACCACCACTCGGATCACCGAGGTGTGGGACAAGGGCAAGGCTGCGGTGATCGTCCAGGAGTCGTCGACCGTCGCACTCGACGGCTCTCCGCTCTGGACGGCCCGATCGTCGATCTTCGCGCGTGGTGAGGGTGATTTCGGGGGTGAACGTGGCCCGTCGGAGTCGGTCGCGCTACCCGATCGGGCCCCCGACGCCGAGGTTGTCTCGCAGGTCCTACCGCAGCAGGCCCTGCTGTATCGGATGTGCGGGGACCGCAATCCGCTCCATTCGGATCCCGAATTTGCCTCCGCTGCGGGCTTTCCTGCGCCTATCCTGCATGGACTGTGCACATACGGGACTATTTGCAAGGCTGCGACCGACACCGTCCTTGACGGAAATGCCGATCGTGTCAAGGGATTCCGGGCCCGTTTCGCGGGGGTAGTCTTTCCCGGCGAAACGCTTCGGACACGAGTCTGGCGAGAGGCCGACAGGCTACTCATCTCTGCAACTGTTCCCGAGCGGGACGACTCGCCGGCGCTGGCGGACGTCGTGCTCACCGTCGCGTAGCGAACACGAAGCTGTACCGGTCGGGTCGATGTGCTCGTCGACCCGGCCGGGCATATCTGCACCCGGACTTCATTCCCCCTCACACACCTTGGAGTACACGAATGACGCTCAACGACGAGCAGCCCCGGCTGTCGCGGCGAGGATTCCTCGCGGCGGGCGCCGGTGCCCTTGCCGCCGGTGCCGTGGTCGGCGGCTGGACGCCCGCCTTCGCGGTTCCCGCCGGATCCTCCGGGTCCCTGGGATCCCTCGGGTCCCTGGGATCCTCCGGCCCCGTCGCACCGCTCCCGACGCCGCCGAACTTCCCGCCGGGCATCGCACTGTTCCAGCAGGCGTACCAGAACTGGTCCAAGGAGATCATGCTGGACGCCACCTGGGTCTGCTCGCCGAAGTCGGCGGACGACGTGGTCACCCTCGTCAATTGGGCGCACGAGAACGGCTACAAGGTCCGTCCCCGCGGCGCGATGCACGGCTGGACCCCGCTGACCGTGGTGAAGGGCTCCAACGTCGAGAAGGTGATCCTCGCCGACACGATGACGCACCTGAACGACGTCACGGTGCACCCGGACGGGTCTCCTGCGACCGTCACCGCTGGTGCGGGCGCCAGCATCGAGGCGATCGTGACCGAGCTGCAGGAGCACGGCCTCGGTTGGGCCAACCTGCCGGCTCCCGGCGTGCTGTCCATCGGCGGCGCCCTCGCGGTGAACGCCCACGGCGCGGCCCTTCCCGCTGAAGGCGAAGAGACGCTGCCCGGCCACACATTCGGTTCGCTGAGCAACCTCGTCACCGAACTCACCGCGGTCGTGTGGGACGGCAGCAAGTACGCGCTGAAGACGTACCGGCGCAACGACCCCAAGATCACCCCGATGCTCACCAACCTCGGGCGTTGTTTCCTCACCTCGGTCACGATGCAGGCCGGCCCGAACGTGCGGCAGCGGTGCCAGAGCTTCACCGACATCACCTGGCAGGAGCTGTTCGCACCGAAGGGCACCTCGGGCCGGACGTTCGAGAGTTTCGTTGCCGCATCCGGTCGCGCGGAGGCGATCTGGTATCCCTTCACCGAGAAGCCGTGGATGAAGGTCTGGTCGAACTCGCCGACCAAGCCGGACGGGGCGTCCGGCAGCCTCGGCTCGCTCGGCTCGCTCGGCTCGCTCGCGGGCAAGCCCCCGCAGTCGCGTGAGGTCACCGGCCCGTACAACTACGTCTTCTCGGACAACCTGCCGGAGCCGCTCACCGACATGATCGGCGCGATCAACGCCGGAAACCCCTCGATTGCGGCGCAGTTCGGTCCGGCGATGTACGAGATCACCAAGCTCGGGCTGGCCGCGACGAACTCGTCCGACATCTGGGGCTGGTCGAAGGATGTCCAGTTCTACATCAAGGCCACGACGCTGCGGCTCACCGAGGGCGGCGGCGCCGTCGTCACGAGCCGCGCCAACATCGCGACCGTGATCCACGACTTCACCCAGTGGTTCAACGAGCGCATCGAGTTCTACCGCGCGAAGGGTCAGTATCCGCTGAACGGTCCGGTCGAGATCCGCTGCTGCGGCCTCGATCGGCCGGAGGACGTCAAGGTCGATTCGGCGGGCCCGCCGACCATCTCGGCGACTCGTGAGCGTCCCGATCATCCCGACTGGGACGTCGCCATCTGGCTGAACGTTCTCGGCGTTCCGGGCACCCCCGGCATGTTCGAGTTCTATCAGGAGATGGAGCAGTGGATGCGGTCGCACTACAACAACAACGCCGCCACGTTCCGTCCCGAGTGGTCGAAGGGCTGGGCGTTCGGCCCGGACCCGTACACCGACGAGGACATCGTCAAGAACAAGATGCGGGCCACCTACATGGACGGCGTGCCGGCCGACGAGAACTGGGACACGGCCCGGGCGCGGTACAACGAGATCGACCCGCACCGCGTCTTCAGCAACGACTTCATGGATCAGCTGCTGCCGTAAGGTTGCCGGATCCCGATCCACCGACGCCGGTGGTGCCTGGCCAGCTGCCAGGCACCACCGGCGTTCTCGTGGGCGGGGCCGAACCCGCATTCGGAGTACCGTCGAAGGTGATGCACGACAACCGATGGTGACCTGAGCCTAGGGAGCGCTGTCATGACCGCATCCACGCCGGATCCCACTCCGCCCCCGCCGGAGCCGACTCCTCCCGTGCCGTCGGCCCCCGCACAGCCGCCCGCGCCGCCCGCGCCGCCCCCGCCGCCCCCGCCGCCCCCGACCAATGCCGGCTGGGCCGTCGCGGCGCTCGTCGCGTTCTGGCCGCTCGCGTTCGCCGCGTTCAACAACGCGTTCGAGGTGTATCCGCGTTGGGCCCGGGGCGACTTCGCCGGAGCCCAGTACGCATCGGACCGCGTCCGCAAGCTCGGCCAACTCTCGCTGTGGATCCTCGCCGGAATCCTCGTGCTGATCGCCATCGCCTACATCGTGATGGCGGCGGTGTGGATCTCGCACGGCGGATACGACGACAACTGGCACCGCGGCCGGATGGACTGGTAGCCGCTCACCGCACCCGGACAGCGTCACCGTCCGAATCCACGACGACGCCCACCCGGGCGGTAGTGCGGTCGGTCCGGATCGGCACGCAGGTGACGACGAGCAGCGCCACCGCCGCCACCGCCGCTCCGAGCCAGAACAGCCGGTCCAACCCGATCTGAGCCGGAACCACGACGGCCCCCGCCATCACGGTCGACGCGGCGAGCACCGCCGCGCCCACCGCACTCGCGGCGGAGGTTCCGACGGCCCGAATCAGGCTGTTGACGCTGTTCGCCGACGCCGTCTGGTCGCGGGGCACCGCCGTCGTGATGAGCACCGGCATCGCCGCGAGCGCGAAAGCCACGCCCACCGACACGACGAAGGCACTGACGCCGATGACGAGGACGCCGGTGCCGAACACACCACGTTCGACGAACCCGAGAGCGATGGCCCCGCCGCCGACGGCGAGCGTCACCCGGGCACCCCAACCGCGGATCATCGCCGCCGACACCGGGGCCAGGACGATCATCACCAGGCCGCCCGGCAGCATCACCAGCCCGGCCGTCGCCGCGCTCAGGCCGAGGCCGTGCCCGGTCGACGCGGGCACCTGCAGTTCCTGCGTGGAGGCATACGAACTGAGGAACATCGCGAATCCGAGCAGCAGCGCGCACATGTTGGCCACCAACACGGGGCGCAGCATCGACGTCCGGAGATCGACGAGCGGGTGGGACATCCTCAGCTCCAACGGAACCCATACCGCCATCCCGACGATGCCGCCGACGGCCAGGCCGACGATCGGCCAGCTCCCCCATCCCCACGTGCCGCCCTTGGAGATCGCGAGCAGCACCGCGGTCAATGCTGCGGTCAACAGCACCGCGCCCCGATAGTCGAACCGTCCGGACGCGCGGGTGGTCGACTCCGGGACCACGAACGGCAACAGCGCCGCCATCACCACCGCGAACCCTGCCGGAAGCCAGAACAGCGACTGCCAGCCGGCGTGCTCGTAGAGGACACCGGACAGCGGCATTCCGAGCACACTGCCGACGCCGATCGTCGCGCTCATCAACGCGACACCGCTGCCGAGTCGTTCCGGCGGAAGCACGTCGCGCATCATGCTGATCCCGACCGGCAGCAACGCCATCGCGAAACCCTGCAGCCCACGCCCGGCGACCACCGTCGCGAAGCCCGGTCCCACGGCGGCGAGCACCGAGCCCGCCACCATCAGCCCGAGACACACCAGCATCATCGCGCGCTTGCCGAACATGTCGGCCAGCCGACCGATCAGCGGCGTGCCGACGGCACCGGTCAGCAACGTGATCGTGACCAGCCACGACGCGCTGGTGGGCGGCACGCCGAGATCGACGGCGAACGCCGGCAGAACCGGCACCACCAGCGTCTGCAGGAGCGCGACCAGGATCCCGCTCAGGCTCAGGGCCGCGATGACGACCCCGCTCCGGGCAGTACTCGGAGCGGGTGTCGGTACCGCGATCACCCGGTGACGCGTGCTGCGTTACCGGCGTCGATCGGAAGGACGGTGCCGCTGATGTGCGCGCTGGCCTCGGCGGCGAAGAAGAGGACGGCCCGGGTGATCTCGAACGGGTCGAGCCACGGCACCGGCTGCGCGTGCAGACTCTGGAACACGGGCGCGACGTCGTCCATCGTCGGCTCTGCGAGGTCCGGTCGCATCATCGAGTAGAGCGCCTTGTTGTGGATCATCCCGGTCGAGATGTTGCCGGGTGCGATCGCATTGACGGTGATGCCGTTCTGCGCCAGATCGAGCGCGGCACTCTTCGTCATGCCGATGACGCCCCACTTGGAGGCCGCGTAGGCGGCCATGTTGGTGTTGCCCGCGCGTCCGAGCATCGACGAGATCGTCACGATCCGGCCGTAGCCGCGTTCGATCATGCCGGGCGAGACGGCGCCGAGGGTGTTGAAGACGCCGGTGAGATTGGAGTTGATGGCCTCGTTCCACTGGGCCGAGGTCATCGACTGGATCGGCGCCGCCACGGACACGCCTGCGTTGGCGACCGCGATGTCCACGCGGCCGAACTCGGACTCGGCGCGGGCGACGAGGGCGTCCATCGCGTCGCGGTCGGCGGTGTCCGCCTTGACCGCGATGACGCGGCGGCCGGTGGCCTCGACGAGGCGCACGGTCTCGGCCAGGTCCTCCTCGGTCCCGAGGGGGTAGAACACCGAATCGCTGTCCTCGCAGCGGTCGCAGATGACCACGTCGGCGCCGCGCTCGGCGAACGCCACGGCGTGCGAGCGCCCCTGTCCCCGGGCGGCGCCCGTGATCAGTGCGACTCGGCCTTCGAAGCCTTCGAACTCCTCCATTGCTGCTCTCCTCGAGATCGGGGACCGCGAATCACGCAAGTCCGAAACTATCCCTACCTGCTACCGCTGTGACGACGCGCACAGATCCCGGCCAGTGGGAGGCGCAGACGTCCCCGTCCACACAACCACCGGCCACCGCGTGTGACAGCGGGATGCGACGGGATCGTCACCGACCGACGACGAGGATCACGACCGCCGACGCCGCCGCAAGCACGACGACCGTGACCGCCAGCCCCGCCATCAGCGCGAACGGATAGACCGCCCGCTCGTCCCCGAACGCGGTACTCATGCGCTCGTAGCGGCGCCGAGCGGTCACCACCACCACCGACGACGACACGATGGCCCACGTTCCGACCACCTGGACGACGACGGAGGATCCGGGTACATAGCGCAGACAGAGGAACGCGACCGCCGCCAGGCTCGCCGCGGTGCGTACCCACGCGAGCGTTGTCCGTTCCGGCTGAAGTCCCGGATCCCGGTGTGCGGCGGCCGCGGACATCACCTGCTCACCAACACGACGAGCAGCGTGACACCGGCACCCGCGATCAACCCCACCAGGAGCGCCGCGAGGGCCGGCACCGGCAGGCTCCGGCCCATCCGCATCGCCGCCTCGACACCCATCCAGCGTAGGAACGCGAACACCACGAGCAGGATCGCGCCGACGAGCAGGCCCACCACCAGCACCGTGTGGACGTTCGGGCCGACGACGTCGGCTCCGAACGCCTCGAGACCGACTGCCGCCGCAATCAGTCCGAGCGCGGTGCGAACCCAGGCCAGGAACGTGCGTTCGTTGGCCAATGTGAACCGCGGATCGGGATCATCCCCGTCCCGGAACGCTCTCGGACGCCAGCCGCGCAGTGTCACGTGACGGTCCCTTCTCACTCACTCTGTGGTTCAACGAAAGTAGCGTTTCAGCACCGCTGCACGCCGCCGACCGAGTACCTCGCGGCGCTCCCCCACCCCGACACGCGCGGTCGTGGCGGGCAGTGCTGCGAGCACGTCGTCGAACATCACCTTACGCACCGTCGGCGCCGGCAGATCCTGGGTGGACGCGAGCCACCACCGGTACACGCAGCGGGTGAAGGTGTTACCCGCCGTGTCGAGCCAGTTCGCGACGCCGGGATCGCGATGCGCCACGACGGCCCTGAACACCCCGTCCTCGTCGAGCACGGCTTGATGGCCGTTGAGCGAGGTCTGCCGATACGTGTAGTCGAGAGACTGACCCCAGTAGTCCCCGAGGTGGATGTTCCAGAAGTGGCAGTCCGGCGGCGTCACCTCGAGAATCAGGGCCTCGTCGGGACCGATCTCGAAAGATCCACCACCGTAAGCGATATCGCCACCGTCGCTCGCATACGTCGAACTGACCGTCGACTGCGTCCGCAGGACGTTGCGTTCGGCGTCGCGCAGGGTCCGCGGATCCATCGGCAGCCAGTTACCCTCGTGCGGCTGCGCGCTGATGACGACCTCGAAATCGCCGTTGTCCTGCAACGTGATTCCACCCGGGTTCGACGTCGCACCCAGCCCGGATCCGGTGGCCGCCTTGAACGCCGCCCGGTAGTCCTTCGGCCCGCCGTCGCCGGACTGCGCCTTCTCGTAGAGATCGTGGGTGTCGTACAGCGTCAGCCCGATGTACCGGACCCGGCCGCCGGTCCCGGTGAGCCGGTAGGTCCCCTCGGGGTCGAGGACGGCATGGCCGAAGAGACAGTCCGGCGACTCGGTCGCCTACCGCTTCGTATTGTCCTGCAGGTGAACAACTTCCGGATACTCCGGATCCGCACTGAAGACGACCTGCTCGAGTCCTGCATTGAGAAGGTTGAGCAGGTAGCGGTAGCCGGCGGCCCAGCTCGTCGAGAGGTCGAACCATATCCACACTCCTGGCGTTCGTCGGAGGACTCGAGATCAGGCGGGAACATCTCCGAGAATGGCCACGCGTTCCATGACCCGGCGGTGCGGGAAGTAGTCGCTGGCCGCATAGTGCTGCGTTGCGCGGTTGTCCCAGAAGGCGATCGAGTTGGGCTGCCACTTGAATCGGCACTGGAAGTCGGGGACCTTGGCCTGGTCGAAGAGGTGCCGCAACAGCGCCTCACCCTCGGCCGGATCCATGTCCGGGATGTGCGTCGTGAACAGGCTGTTGACGAACAGGGTCCTGCGCCCGGTCTCGGGATGGATCCGCACGATCGGGTGTGCGACCGGCGGATACGCCTCCTTCATCTGTGCAAGTTTCTCGGGACCCATCGAGCGGCCGAAGGACGGCACGAAATCGTGAATCGCGACCCGGCCCTCGATCTTCGCCTTGACCTCGTCGGACAGGCAGTCGTACGCGTTGCCCATGTCGGCCCACAGGGTGTCGCCGCCGGCGGGCGGGACCTCGAGCGCGCGCAGAACCGAACCGAGCGGGGGACGCTTCTGCCACGTCACGTCCACGTGCCAGATGTTCTCGGTGCCGGGGTTGTCCTCACCGCGCTCGAAATGAACCACCTCGGGGACCTCACCCTGCGGGAGAAGCGGGTGGATCTCGAGGTCGCCCCAGTGGCGAGCGAAGTCTCGGTGCTGCGCGCCCGTGATCTGCTGACCCCGGAAGAACACGACCTTCCACTCGAGCAGCGCGCGCCGCAAATCCTCGATGACGTCGATACTCGGATCGCGCAGATCCACGCCGCGAATCTCCGCGCCGATGTATGGCGTCACAGGCCGCAACTCGAATCGCTCATACGGTAATGACTCGAATCCATCTGCACACCTACGCATTCCGCGAGGTCCGAATTCGATCGAATGGCCACCGATCGCCACCGTGCGACTACTCGTCAGCGCTGTCATACAAGACTCCTGTTACTGAGGGTTCCCGCCCTGAACACACCACCGCCGACGTCCGCCGCCCGGTCGATCCGACGAGGGACATCCTCGGCAAACTATCAGTCAGTGACTTAACTCGTCAAGACACTGACTTAATTCTTTAAACTAGCTGCACAGGAACACTATTGAGTGGCCACTCGAACCCGTACCACGAAGGCGATCCTCCCGTTTCCACTGAGCGGGACCGCGATCACACGCGTCCCGACACTGTGACTAAGCCCCCCCTGGGGCGCCCACCCGCCCGCCCCATTCCTCATTGAACGCGCCGCCGCCTGGCACTATCACTCGACGACGAAACTATCTGCGCCCCAATATCACCGAGCGCATGCGTCGTCGATCTCTACCGACCCAAAGGACAACGATGGCGCTCGCTCTCACTTCAGTTCGAGGCAATGTTCCTCGAGCCCGAATGTCTCGATCGTCACGCTCACCGGGGCAACGCTCATGCCGCTCATCGGGAAGGCGTCGGACAAGATCGGCAAGAAGCGGGTGATCCTCGGCCTGGCCGGCGTCTTCGTGCTCGGCAGCGTTGTCTGTGCAACTGCAGACTCGTTTGCCGTCCTGCTCGCCGGTCGCGCACTGCAGGGAGTTCTCGTCGGGATCGTCGCGCTCTCGTACAGCCTCGTGCGCGACATCATGCCCCGCGACTTCGTCCCTGTCGCTCTGGGCATGGTCGCGACGGGTATCGGCATGTCCGCCGTCGCAGGACCGTTCATCGCCGGCTGGTTGATCGACGGGTTCGGTTTCCACGGGATCTTCTGGTTCATGGCGATCCACGCCGTCCTCTACGCGGACACGGCGCTCTCACGCGGCTTCCTGTACGCGGGAGCCGTCGGGCTCGTGGGCATCGCCGTCGCGCTCGTGATGAAGCACGGTCGCAAGCCTGCCACCGGTGGACTGGCGACCCCGGCCCCCGCCGGACTTCAGGCCGAGGCCGATTCCGGAGCCTCCAACGCCCCCACCGACATGTCGATCAGATGACGCACGGTCTCGTCGAAGTCGGTGTCCACGACCGGGTTCCCGCTGTTGCGCCGCTGCTCGAACACCGCGAGCGCCGACACCGCCATGTTGAGCATCAGGTCCACACGAACGACCGCGACACGGCGCGGCAGGTGACCGAGTGCTCGCATCAGCCTGGTGGACACCTCGCGGCTGACCTCCGTGACGTCGGACAGTTCCGTGTTCGCGATGTCCACCGACGGGGATACGCGAGCGATGAACTGTGCGTAGTACGAATCGGTCCCGGAGGTCCGGAGATAGTCGGCGAGCGGCACGACGACGGCCTCGACGAGTCCACGCACGTCGTGCCCGAGTCCCTCCTCGTCCAGTTTCGCCAGGAAGGCCGCGCGACTGAGATTGATTTCCCGCATGCGCCTACGGAAGACCTCGAGAACGAGACCGTCCCGCCCGCCGAAGTGGTACTGCACGGCCGAGTTGTTCTTCTGGCCGGCAGCGGCGGCGACGTCGCGCATCGACACGCCGTCGATGCCACGCTCGGCGAACATCCGCTCGGCGACCTCGATCATCGCGCTCTTCGCATTTCCGGGATTCGACACGCCGCGAGACTAGTAAGTCGGCGCTTTAACGGTCAAGGCGTGGCGGGTACGCTCCCCCGCATCTCCGGCACGACGGAGAACCGCTGCTCAACCTGCTGCCCACACACTCGAGACGAAACCAGCTTCGCCGCAACGAAACCGAACGCGTTTCCCCGTTCCATCATCCAGAGAGGCGCACCATGAATCGGCATTCGATTCCTATCGTCCGCACCGACCCGCATATCTCCGCCGCGGTCGACTACCGCGATCAGCAGGAACCGTTCACACGTCCGCAACCGGTGCGCCCACCGGAGGGCGCACCCAACGTCCTGCTGATCATGCTCGACGACGTCGGTTTCGGTACCGCGTCGGCATTCGGCGGTCCGTGCCGCACGCCCACCGCCGATCGACTGGCCGCGGACGGCGTCAAGTACACCCGCTTCCACACCACGGCGCTGTGCTCGCCGACCCGCGCGGCGACGCTCACCGGACGCAACCACCACAGCGTCGGCTTCGGCGTGATCGCCGAACAGGCCACGGCGGCACCGGGTTACAACGGGACCCGTCCGGCCTCGGCGGCGACGGTGGCGCGAATCCTGCAGGGCAACGGGTACGCGACCGGCGCCTTCGGCAAGATGCACCAGACGCCGACGTGGGAGATCAGTGAGGCGGGGCCGTTCGACCGATGGCCCACCCGTGAGGGTTTCGATCGCTTCTACGGCTTCCTCGGCGCCGAATCCGACCAGTTCTCCCCGGTTCTGTACCGCGACTTCACCGTCGTCGATCCGCCGTGCTCGCCCGAAGAGGGCTACCACATGTCGGAGGACCTGGTGGACCGCGCGATGGAGTGGATCGAGTCGGTCGGCACGATGGACCCGGACAAGCCGTGGTTCTGCTACCTGCCGTTCGGCGCGTGCCACGCCCCACTGCAGGTGCCGGACAGCTATCTCGACAAGTACCGCGGCGAGTTCGACCACGGCTGGGACCGCCAGCGGGAGATCACCCTCGAGCGGCAGAAGCAGCTCGGGGTGGTCGCGCCGGACACGGAGCTCGCCCCGTGGGCGCCGGACCTGCCGCACTGGGACGATCTGGACGCCGACCAGAAGAAGGTCTCGGCCCGGCTGATGGAGCTGTACGCGGCCTTCCTCGAGCACACCGACGACCAGGTCGGCCGGCTCGTCGACCGGCTGCAGGAGACGGGTGCACTCGACAACACCCTGGTGCTGTACATGCTCGGCGACAACGGCGCGTCCGCCGAGGGCGGCATGGAGGGCTCGTTCAACTACCTCGCCGGGCTCAACGGCTACAAGCAGACCACCGCCGAGGTGCTCGAGAAGTTCGACGAACTGGGCACCCCGACGAGCTACCCGCACTACCCGGCGTCGTGGGCGATGGCGCTCGACACCCCGTACCAGTGGACCAAGCAGGCCGCTTCCCACTACGGCGGCACCCGCAACGGGCTGATCGCGCACTGGCCCGAGGGGATCGCCGAGTCCGGCATCCGCGACCAGTGGCATCACTGCGTGGACATCACCCCGACGATCCTCGAGGCGGTGGGCGTGCCGGCGCCGGACACCGTCGACCGCGTGCCGCAGAAGCCCATGGAGGGTGTCGCGATGAACTACACGTTCGCCGACGCCGACGCCGAGGACCGGCACACCACGCAGTACTTCGAGATCTACGGCAACCGCGGCATCTACGACCACGGGTGGACGGCCGTGACGCTGCACCGGGCACCGTGGCTGATGGCGACGCACGGACTGCAGCTCCCTGCGTTCGACGAGGATCGATGGGAGCTGTATGACACCACCGTCGACTGGTCGCAGGCCCGCGACCTGGCGGCCGAGTACCCGGAGAAGCTCGAGGAACTCAAGCAGAAGTTCCTCGTCGAGGCGGCGCGCTACCAGGTGCTCCCCCTCGACGACCGCACCGTCACGAGGAACGCTGCACCCAAGGACCGCCCGCCGCATCCGCTGCGCGGACGGACGAGCATCACGTTGTACCCGCACATGAACGGCCTGCCGGAGAAGGCGGCACCGCCGTTCTTCAACCGCTCGTACACGATCACGGCCACGCTCGAGACCGGCGGAAACCCGTGCGAGGGAACGCTGGCGAGCGTGGGCGGCCGGTTCGGCGGCCTGGCCCTCTACGTTCTCGATTCGAAGCCCGTGTTCTGCTACAACTTCAGCGGCGGCGGCCTGACGTTCGTGCGCGGCGAGATACCCCTGACCGCCGAGAACCGCGAGGTGTCCGTCGCGTTCGAATACGACGGCGGTGGGATCGGGAAGGGCGGAACGGCAACGCTTTCCGTCGACGGTGTCGTCGTCGGTACCGGACGGATCGAGAAGACCACCCGCGCGATCTTCAGCATGAACGAGCAGCTCGACATCGGCGTCAACCGCGGCAGCCCGGTGTGCGACGAGGTCGCCGGCCGGTTCGCATTCAGCGGACGCCTCCACCACGTCCGCGTCGACCTGCCCGGTGAGGGCCGACCGGAGACAGCGGAGGAACAGCGCCGCGTCGCCCTCGCGACCCACTAGTCTCTTCGCGCCGTGCGCCCTTCCGGTAGTTCCGACTGCCGGAAGGGCGCACGGGCGCCGCAGGCGCCTACGCCGTGAGCACGAGTCCCGAGGTGGGAACACCGGTGCCGGCGGTGACGAGCACGTTCTCGACGTCTGGAACCTGGTTCACCGAGGTACCGCGGATCTGCCGCACGCCCTCCGCGATGCCGTTCATACCGTGGATGTACGCCTCACCCAGCTGGCCGCCATGGGTGTTGATCGGCAGGCGCCCGCCCAGCTCGATCGCGCCGTCGGCGATGAAGTCCCGGGCCTCGCCGCGACCGCAGAAGCCGAGTTCCTCGAGCTGCATCAGCACGTACGGCGTGAAGTGGTCGTACAGCACCGCGGTCTGCATGTCCGACGGCCGCAGCCCGGACTGCTCCCACAACTGGTCGGCGACCAGGCCCATCTCGGGCAGACCCGTCAGCCCGTCGCGGTAGTAGCTGGTCATGATGTACTGGTCCGGCCCACTGCCCTGTGCGGCCGCCGCGACGATCGCCGGCTTGTTCGGCAGGTCCTTCGCTCGCTCGGGCGACGTCACGACGACCGCGATACCGCCGTCGGTCTCCTGGCAGCAGTCCAGCAGGTGCAGCGGCTCCGCAATGAACCGCGAGTTCTGATGGTCCTCGAGCGTGATCGGCTTGCCGTAGAAGAACGCGGCGGGGTTGACCGCCGCGTGCTTGCGGTCCGCGACCGCGATACGGCCGAAATCCTCACTGGTGGCGCCGTACACGTGCATGTACCGCTGCGCGACCATCGCGACGAACGACGCCGGCGTCCCCAGCCCGTGCGGGTACGAGAAGGCGTTGTCGGTGCCCGACGAGTTCACCTGCTGCACCAGGCCGGCGTTGACCTGCCCGAAGCGTGCGCCCGAGCGCTCGTTGAACGCGCGGTACGCCACCACGACGTCGGCGACACCGGTGGCGACGGCCATGGCCGCCTGCTGGATGGTGGCGCACGCCGCGCCGCCGCCGTAGTGGATGCGGCTGAAGAACTTCAGGTTCGGGATACCGACCGAACGGGCCACCGCCGCTTCGGTGTTGGTGTCCATTGTGAACGAAGTCAGACCGTCCACGTCGGACGGCTTCAGACCCGCGTCGTCGAGTGCGGCCTGCACCGCCTCCGCCGCAAGCCGGAGCTCGCTGCGGCCCGAGTCCTTGGAGAAGTCGGTGGCGCCGATGCCGACAATCGCGGCCTTCCCGGACAACCCGCTCATGCTCGTGCTCCATCCGAGTCGTCGTTCATCACCAGGGTGACCGTGGACGTGATGTGGTCGCCGAGGCTGTCCTTGCCGACCACCTTGACGGTGATCAGCCCGTCCTCGGCGGCCACCACCTCACCCGAGAGATTCAGCGTGTCGTACGCGTACCACGGCACCCCGAGTCGCAGCTTGATCGACGTGATCCGCGCC
The DNA here is from genome assembly GCF_050433545.1 of Rhodococcus sp. BE178. Classification (NCBI taxonomy): domain Bacteria; kingdom Bacillati; phylum Actinomycetota; class Actinomycetes; order Mycobacteriales; family Nocardiaceae; genus Rhodococcus; species Rhodococcus sp. BE178. The sequence continues at coordinate 104,203 of NZ_JBNPXA010000008.1, forward strand.
CGCGGACCGGCCCAGTCCGTGACGAAGCGCTGCACCAAGCCGGTGTCGGTGAGGATGTTGACGAAGATGTCCTTCGACCCGCGCTGCTGCGCCTTGTCCCGGTCGTGGTGGACGTCCTGGAAGTCCCTGGTGGCCAACGCCGTCGAGACGATGAACGTGGGATCACCGTGGATCGAGAGACCCGGCAGCGTGTCGCCGACGGAGATGTCGAGTGCGCTGGTCATTTACGACTCCTTCACTGGACGCCACGCGTACAGCGTCCAGGGTTCGTTCCCGGTCTCGCCATCGCCCGGGAAGTCGAGGAACTGGGCCTGCACCGGCATGCCGACCGCGACCTCCGACGGGTCGACGTCGCGCAGCTCACCGAGCATGCGCACGCCCTCGTCGAGTTCGACCAGGGCCACCACGAACGGCAGCGACCGACCGGGCACCTTGGGCGCGTGGTGGACGACGAAGCTGAACACGGTTCCGCGGCCGGACGCGACGACATAGTCGGTGGTCTCGGTCTTGTCCTTCCACAGCGCCGGCACCGGCGGATGCTGCAGACTGCCGTCGGGGCGCTGCTGGATCCTCAACTCGTGCGCGGCGACACCGTCCCAGAAGAACTGGGTGTCGCGCGACGGCGTCGGGCGCAGCATCCGCGAGGGATCGAGATCCTCGGGAACGGAAGATGATTCCGGCACCTGCGGCGCCTTGGCGGGCGGCGCGAACTTGAGGATGCGGAAGAGCATCTCGGCGACGATCTCGTCGCCGACCTTCCAGAAGTTGCGGGTGGTGAAGAACCAGCCCTCGCCGAGCCCGGTCTTCTTGGGCCCGACCACGTCCTCGAGGGTCGACTCGATCGTCACCTCCTCGCCGGGACGGAGATAGCGGTGGTAGATCTGATCACAGTTGGTCGCGACCACCGACGTGAAACCGGCGTCGTCGAGGATCTGCGTCATCCGACCCAGCGGGTCGTCCTCCTCGCGCACCGCTCCGAGGCCGCGCATGGTCCATACCTGCGCCATCGCCGGAGGCGCGACGATTCCGTCGTAACCCGCTGCGACAGCCGCATTCTCGTCGACATAGATCGGGTTCTCGTCGCCGATCGCCTCGAGCCAGTTGCGGATCATCGGCATGTTCACCGGATCGCGCCCGGCGCGGGGCTTACTGGCACCCCCGGCCTTGACCTGCTCGGCCCCGGCCAGAATCTGTGCGGTCGAATCTGTCGTATCGGTCATCGCGGCACCCTCGGCAGTCCCAGACCGGCCACCGCGATCAACTCGCGCATGACCTCGTTGACACCGCCACCGAACGTGATGACGACATTGCGCTTGATCTGGACGTCCAGCCAGCGCATCAGCGCGGCGGTCTCGGGATCACCCGGGTCGCCGTGCGCGCCGACGATCTCGTCGGCGATCCGACCCACCCGCTGAATGCGCTCGGTGGCGAAGACCTTGGTGGCCGACGCGTCGGCGATGTCGACGTCACCGGTCGCGGCAGCGACCTGCCAGTTCAGCAGCTCGTTGAGGCGGTACGTCGCGTGGATCTCGCCGAGCCCACGTCGGACGTCCGGCAGCGACAACAGATCCCGCTTCGCGGCCCACTCGTACACCTTCTCGTACAGCCCGGCGACGCGGCCGGCCGGCCCGAGCATGACGCGCTCGTGATTGAGCTGGGTCGTGATGAGCTTCCAGCCCTTGTTCTCCTCGCCGACAAGCATGCTCGCCGGCACCCGGACGTCGGAGTAGTACGTGGCGTTGACGTGGTGCGCGCCGTCGGCGGTGATGATCGGCGTCCAGGTGAACCCGGGGTCCTTGGTGTCCACGATGAGGATCGAGATACCCCGGTGCCGCGATTCGGCGTCGCCGGTGCGGACCGCGAGCCAGATGTAGTCGGCGTCGTGGCCACCGGTCGTGAAGATCTTCTGCCCGTTGACGACATAGTCGTCGCCGTCGCGGACGGCGGTGGTGCGCAGGGCCGCAAGGTCGGTGCCGGCGTCGGGCTCCGAGTAGCCGATCGCGAAGTGCACCTCGCCGGCCAGGATCGCCGGCAGGAACTTGCGCTTCTGCTCCTCGGTGCCGTACGTCATCAGCGTCGGGCCGACGGTCTGCAACGTCACCGACGGCAACGGAACATCTGCTCGCACAGCCTCATTGACGAAGATCTGCTGCTCGATCTCACCGAAGCCGCGGCCGCCGAACTCCACGGGCCAGCCGACGCCCAGCCAGCCGTCCTTGCCCATGCGGCGGATCACGTCCCGGTAGGTGGGGCCGTGGCGTTCGGTGAGCATGATCTCGGCCTCGGCCGGCGAGATCAGTCCGGAGAAGTAGCGGCGCAGTTCCGCCTGCAGCTCACGCTGTTCGGGTGTCAGATCGATGAACACCGGGCCCCCACGAGGTCGAGTCGGTACGAGGCGCCGCCGACGAGACGGGCCAGATCCTTGGCAATGGAGAAGTAGCGGTGCATGGGATAGGTGACGTCGACACCGAGCCCACCGTGCAGGTGGTGCAACGTGCGCATCGCGGCGGGCACCTCGGCCGCGATCCAGTACGCCATCACGTCGAGATCGTCCTCGGAGTCCAGGTCCTCGGACACCCGCCACGTGGACGCCAGCGCCGAGACGTGCAGCGTACGGGACGTGACGTACACATCGGCGATCTGCTGGGCCACCGCCTGGAACGCGGCGAGCGGCTTGCCGAACTGCTCGCGGGTGGTCAGGTGGTCGGCCGCCAGGCCGGTGGCGCCGGCGAGGAGTCCGTCGGCGTACGCGCCGAGGCTCGCGAGCGCGATCCGGTTGAGGGTCGCGACACCGTCGAGTCCGTCACCGAGGACGTCGGCGGACGGCACCCGCACCCCGTCGAGCCGGACCGAGAACTCCGGTCCGCCCGCGGAAGTCGCGCTCTTGGTGAGCGTGACGCCGGGAGCGTCCGGGGCCACCACGACAACGCCGGCGTCGGTGGGCACCAGGATCCGGTATGCGATGTCCGCGAACGGCACCGCGACCTTGTGCCCGGTCACGACGACGTGATCGCCGTCCGCGACCGCGGTGGTGGACGGCTTCGCAGGGAACGCCGAACCCTGTTCCGCGACGGCCGCGGTGAGGATCCGTCCGCCCGCGATTCCGTCGAGCAGGGCGTCCTGCTGCTCGGTGGTCCCCAATGCGAGAACCGGGAGGAGGCCGAAGCCCAACGTGGCGAGCGCCGGAACCGGCGCCGCGCCGCGGCCGATCTCGGTGAGCATGGTCGCCACCTCGGCGACGCCCAACCCGTCACCGCCGAGCCGTTCCGGCACCGCGAGCGAAAGCAGGTCCGCCTTCGCGAGCGCCTGCCACAACTCGGCGTTGAAACCACCGGTGTCGGCGGGATCGGAGTGCTCGCGAGCCAACAGGCCCACGACTATCTCCGCCACCGTTTCCTGAGTCTGATCCTGAGAGAAGTCCACGCTGCCAATCCCGCCTGTGATCTAGAACGTGTTCCTGTTCTATCACCTGCAGGTGAATGACGAAAGGCCCGGCGTGGCGAGAACACGTTCATCACGTTCTCGCCACGCCGGGCCCGGACGGGGAACCGTCAGTCGCGCGGCAGCCCCAGCAGGCGTTCGGCAGCCACCGTGAGCAGGATCTGCGTCGTCCCGCCCGCAATGGACAGGCACCGTGTGTTCAGGAACTCGCGGGTGAGCGGCCCCTCGACCCACCCCGCCTCACCGGCGAGCTCGACGGCGAACTCCGCGACCGCCTGACGGTTGCGGACACCGACGAGCTTGCGGACGCTCGACGCGGGCCCCGGATCCTGGCCGTCGAGCTGGCGCAGCGTGGTACGCAGCTCCAGCAGGGACCCGACGAGCGCCTCGGCGATCAGCGCCCCCAGATGGTCGACGGTCACCGGATCGGGATCGCCGGCCAGCTCGAGCAGTTCCTCGACGGCCTTGCCGAGCGACGACCCACCACTCATCGCGACCCGCTCGTTCGCGAGCGTCGTGCGGGCCAGCTTCCAACCGCCGTTCACCTGCCCCACGACGCAGTCGTCCGGGACGAAGACGTCGTCGAGGAACACCTCGTTGAACAGCGCGTCACCGGTGATCTCTCGCAACGGCGAGATGTTGATCCCGGCGGTACGCATGTCGAGCACGAAGTACGTGATGCCCTTGTGCTTGGGCGCGTCCTTGTCGGTTCGGGCCAGGCAGATCGCCCAGTCCGCCTCGCGGGCCAACGACGTCCACACCTTCTGGCCGTTGAGCTTCCAGCCGCCGTCGACCTTCTCGGCCGTCGTCCGCAGTGACGCCAGGTCCGATCCCGCACCGGGCTCGCTGAACAGCTGGCACCACGTGATCTCACCGCGCAACGTCGGCAGTGCGAACCGCTCGATCTGCTCGGGGCTCCCGTGCTCGAGAACCGTCGGCACGGCCCACCAGCCGATCACGAGGTCGGGGCGTTCGATGCCGGCCGCGGCCATCTCCTCGCCGATGAGGATCTGCTGGGCCGCCGACGCGCCGCGTCCGTACGGGCGCGGCCAGTGCGGTGCCGCGTAGCCCGACTCGGCGAGCGCCACCCGACGCTCCGACTCCGGGACGGCGGCCAGCGCGGTCACCTCGTCGCGGATCGCGGCGCGCCCCGACTCGGCCTGCGGATCGAGCTCGGACAGGTCGATCGTGAGGTGCCGGCGGGCGCCCTCCCGCGTCAGGTCCGCGACCCGCGCGCGCCACACGTTGCTGCCGCCGAGGATCTGCTTGAGCGAGACCGCACGCCGCAGGTAGAAGTGCGCGTCGTGCTCCCACGTGAACCCGATGCCGCCGAGGACCTGGATGCAGTCCTTGGCCGTCTGCACCGCGGCGTCGAGCGCGATCGACGCCGCGACCGCGGCCGCGATCGGCAGTTCCGAGGTTCCGGCGCCGCCCGTGTCCGGGTCCGGCAGGGCGTCCTCGGCGGCGACGGCCGCGTCCCACGCGACCGCGCGCGCTTGCTCGACACGGCACAGCATCTCGGCGCACAGGTGCTTGATCGCCTGGAACGAGCCGATCGGCTTGCCGAACTGTTCGCGGATCTTCGCGTAGTCGACCGCGGTCCGCAGGCTCCAGCCCGCGACGCCGGCGGCCTCGGCGGCCGCGAGGGTCGCGGCGAGGTCGCGCACCAGTCCCGGAGCGACACCGCTGACGATGCGATCGGCGGAGACAGCCACACCCTCACAACGGACCCGGGCGGTGCCGCGGCTCTTGTCGAGGATGTCGAGCGGCTCGACGGTCAGCCCCGGTGCCTCGCCGTCGACGAGGCACCACACGGTGCCGTCGGCGGAGTCGCCGGAACGCGCCGACACCAGCACCGCGACACCCGGCTCGCCGCCCAGCGCGTTCCCGGCGTCGCCGGTCAGGACCAGACCGCCGTCGGCGTCCGGGACCGCGGAGACCGCGGGACCGTCGACGACGACCGCACACGGCAACTCGCCCTCGGCGATCTGCGCGGCCCACTGCTTCGCCACGGCGCCGTCGGCGCGCCCGAGGACCAGCCCCGCGAGCGCGGTCGGTAGAACAGGACCGCCCACCAGTTCCGTGGCCGCCTGCTCCAACATCGCGGCCAGGTCGACCACCTGTCCGCCGACCCCACCGACGGACTCCGGAACGCCCACGGCGAACAGCCCCAGGGATGCCACCGAGGGCCACGTACGACGCCAGAAATCCGCAGGTCCTTCACGTAAAATGGTCAGTGGGGCCGCGGAGCGGGCCCACGCCTGAATCGACTCCTGGACGGCCCTCTGCTCGTCGGTGGTGGCGATTGTCACAACGTCTACCCGCCTCTCATAGATGACATTTTCATCTAGAACGTGTTCTAATATGCTCGGCCGTCAAGAGTCAAGGCGTGAAGGAAACTGTCGATGACCACCTCATCCCGATCCCGTTCTACAGGGGGCACGGTCACGACCCTCAGCGAGGACGATCTCAGCTCCAACGCTCAGCGCGAGCGCCGCAAGAGGATCCTCGATGCGACCCTCGCACTCGCCTCCAAGGGCGGCTACGAGGCCGTGCAGATGCGTGCCGTCGCCGAACGCGCCGACGTCGCGGTGGGCACCCTTTACCGATACTTCCCGTCGAAGGTGCACCTGCTGGTGTCCGCCCTCGCGCGTGAGTTCGAGCGGATCGAGTCCAAGGGCAAGATCCCCCCGGGCCGCAGCCCGCTCGAGCGGATGCAGCTCATTCTCGGCCAGATCACCAAGGCGATGCAGCGCGACCCCCTCCTCACCGAGGCCATGACCCGGGCGTTCATGTTCGCCGACGCGTCGGCGGCCGCCGAGGTGGACCAGGTCGGCAAGCTCATGGACACGCTGTTCGCGCGGGCCATGACCGACGGCGAACCCACCGAGGACGAGCTGGCGATCTCCCGCGTCATAAGCGACGTGTGGCTGTCGAATCTGGTGGCCTGGCTCACCCGTCGCTCGTCGGCCACCGACGTCGCGAAGCGCCTGGAACTGACCGTCGAACTGCTCCTCGGCGACGGGTCCCGGACACCCGTGTGACCCGGTGTGGCAGCCGGCACTTCGAGGGCGGCGCGCCAGCGCGCCCGTAATCGCTTAGGTTTGAACCTGTGAGCGCTCTGGATCTGCCGATCGAACTCCGCCGAGCCCTGGCCACCGTGGCACGGACACCCCGCCTGTTGGTGGCGTCCGACTACGACGGCACGATGGCGCCCATCGTCTCGGATCCGGAGAAGGCGTACCCCCACGCCGAGTCCGTCCGGGCCCTGCGTGCGCTGGCCGGACTGGCCGCCACCACGGCCGCCGTGATCTCGGGTCGCGCGCTCAAGGACCTCGCGACGCTGTCCCGGCTGCCCGCCGAGGTCCAGCTGGTCGGCAGCCACGGCTCCGAGTTCGACGTCGGGTTCGTGCACGCGATCGACGCGAATGCCCGCAAGCTCCTGGGCGAGGTCACGTCCGAGCTGTCCCGCATCGCGGACCTGCACCCCGGCGTCACCATCGAGACCAAGCCGGCCAGCGCCGCCCTGCACGTACGCAACGCCAGCCCCGAGGCGGGCGCCAAGGCGCTCGCGGCCGTGCACGCCGAGGCCGCCCTGTGGACCGGCGTACAGGTCACCGAGGGCAAAGCCGTCATCGAACTCGCCGTCGTCGCGACCGACAAGGGCAACGCGCTCGACATCCTGCGTCACCAGGAGGCGGCGACGGCCGCCGTGTTCTTCGGCGACGACGTCACCGACGAGAAGGCGTTCGACCGCCTGCAGGGTCCCGACATCGGCATCAAGGTCGGCGAGGGCGACACGCTCGCCGAATACCGCGTCGACTCCACCGAGGACGTGGCCGCGGCGCTGGCGTTCCTGCTCGAGGAGCGCCGGACGTGGCTGTCGGGCGCGGACGCGCCGCCCATCGAGCGGCTGACGATGCTGGCGAGCCCCCGCTCGGTCGCGCTCATCACGCCCGACGCCAACATGACGTGGCTGTGCCACCCCGAACCGGATTCGGCCGCGGTGTTCGCACACCTGCTCGGCGGCACCGAGGCCGGCCACTTCAGCGTGGGCCCCCAGCGCGAGGCGCTGCCGCTGAGCCAGCAGTACCTCGACGGCACCATGACCGTGCAGACCCGCTGGGCCAGCCTCACGGTCACCGACTACCTGCCGCACGACGTCCAGCCGAGCCGCACCGACCTCACCCGCGTCATCACGGGCCGCGCGAAGGCGGTCGTCAGCTTCGCACCCCGGCCGGAGTTCGGTCAGGTTCCCGTGCAGCTGGAGCCGGACGCCGACGGGCTCCGGGTCTCCGGCACGAGCGAGCCGATGGTGCTGCGCTCCCCCGGCGTGCACTGGGACATCACCACCGACGGCACCCAGCAGACCGCGCTCGCGGTCGTCGACCCGTCGCAGGGCCCCATCGTTCTCGAACTACGTTGCGGCACCGAAGATCTGGGACCCTCACTGCTGTCGGAGCCGGAGCGCCGGGAGATCGCCGAATCGTACTGGCGAGACTGGGTGAACACGCTCGACCTGCCGCCGCTCAAGCCGGATCTGATGAAGCGATCGGCGCTCACCCTCCGCGGGCTGGTGCACGCGCCGAGCGGGTCGATCCTCGCCGCCGCGACAACGTCGTTGCCCGAGGAGATCGGCGGCGTCCGCAACTGGGACTACCGCTACTGCTGGCTGCGCGACGCGGCGCTGACCGCGTCTGCGCTGGTGAGCCTCGGGTCGCTCGAGGAGGCCGAGAACTATCTCGAGTGGGTGCACGGAGTGCTCGAGACGCTGCACGGCCCGGAGCGGCTGCACCCGCTCTACACGCTGTACGGAACCGGCCTGCCGCCGGAGGCGGTCATCGACTCACTGCCCGGCTATGCCGGATCCCGTCCGGTGCGCGTCGGCAACGCCGCGAATCAGCAAGTGCAACTGGACGTGTTCGGCCCGATCGTCGATCTGGTCTCCAACCTGGCGCTGGCCAGGCAGAGGAAGGGCATCACCGGGGACGACGCACTCACCGACCGCGACTGGGAACTCGTGTCCGCGATGGTCGAGGCGGTCGAGCGGCGCTGGAGCGAACCCGACCACGGCATCTGGGAGATCCGCGACAACCCCCGGCACCACGTGTACTCGAAGGTGATGGGCTGGCTCACCATCGACCGCGCGCTCACGCTGGCCGAGAACTTCGGCCGGGAACCCGGCAAGAACTGGGTGGCGCTGCGCAGCGAGATCTGTGAGGAAGTGACCGAGAAGGGGTGGAACGCGGACGTCGAGTCGTACACCGCCGCCTACGACGGCACCGACCTGGATGCGGCCACGTTGTTCATCGGACTGTCCGGGCTGATCGACCCGAAGGACGAGCGGTTCGCCGCGACGGTCGTCGCGACGGAGGCCGAACTGCGCAGCGGCTCGACCGTGTACCGCTACCACCACGACGACGGGCTGCCCGGCACCGAGGGCGGCTTCCACCTGTGCGCCGCGTGGCTGGTGGAGGCGTACCTGCTGATCGGTCAGCGGTCGGACGCCGAGGCCCTGTTCAAGCAGTTGGTGAACGCCGCGGGACCGACCGGACTGCTGGCCGAGGAGTACGACCCCGTCGCCGAACGCTCACTGGGCAACCATCCGCAGGCGTACAGCCACCTGGGGCTGCTGCGGTGCGCGCAGCTGCTCAGCGCGGACATCACGGGCTGAGCACCGGTCAGGGCTCGGGCGGGGAGGCCGCGGTGTGGCCGCGCAACAGCTCCGTCTCGAGCATCTCGACCGTGGTGACGCCCGAGTCCGAGCCGGACAGCAGCAGCGCTCCCGCGCGCCTGCCCTTGTCCTCACCCGGCTGGCGCACCGTCGTCAGACCCTCCCGGAGTGCATCCTCGACACCGTCGAATCCGGTGATCGACAGGCGTCCGGGGACGTCCACACCCTCGCAGCGCGCCCAGTCGAGTGCGCCGAGGGCGAGGACGTCGGTGGTGCACACCAGCGCGGTGATGCGCGGATTGACCGCCAAAGCCTGTGCGGCAGCGGAATATCCGTCCTGAGCCGTGTGCTCGTAGCGTTCGACGACCGTGAGCGCCTCCGGATCGAGTCCCGCCGCCTGCATGGCGTCGTGGATGCCGAGGATGCGCTCGCGCTGGACGTGGAAGTTCGACGCCTGCAGGCGTCCGCTGTCCACGACCTCGTCCGAGCGGTCCCGCCCCAGACGCATGCAGAGCACACCGATCTCCTTGTGGCCCAATGAGATCAGATAATCAGCGACCTTACGCATGGCACCACGGTCGTCGATGCCGATGAGCGATGCGCCCGGCATCTCGCGCGGCTGATCACAGATGACGGTGGGCAGGTGCCGTTCCCGCACCGCTGCCAGGTAGGGGTCGTCGGCGGCGACCGAGTACACGACGAATCCGTCCACGCCGGCCTGCTGGACCACCGCCGCGGCTTCCACCTCGTCGCGGCCGGGGCCGGCCGGGATGAGCAGCAGGCCGTAGCCCGCCTCCTCGCACGACTCGGTGAGTCCCGCGAGGAAGCTCATCGCCGCAGGATCCCGGAAGGAGTAGCTGAGCGCCTCGGTGAGAAGGAGGCCGACAGCGCCGGCGCGGCGGGTCCGCAGCGAGCGGGCCACCGGGTCGGGGCCCGGGTATCCGCGACGCTTGGCCGCGAGCAGCACACGTTCGCGGAGTTCGGCCGAAAGCTGGTCGGGACGGTTGTAGGCATTGGAGACGGTCGTCCGCGAGACCTTCAGCTCGGCGGCGAGCGACGCCAGAGTGGCTTGGCGGCGTGGCTGTCGAGACCTTGGCATAACGGGACGGTAGCGGTTCGGAGGCCGCACGGCGAACTCGGACGCACCTCACATACCACCTGGAGGGACGCGACCTGCAAACTTCCGCTAAAGTGTAAACGGAAACGGTTACCAATAACGTTAAGGGCCCGCGACCGGGCCACCCGATCATCCGATTCGTGACCAGGAGTAGTTGTGCGCATGTCCGGCATGTCCAATGCCTTACGTTCCGCCGCGGCGGCCATCGGGGTGACCCTCGCCGCGGTGACACTGACGGCGTGCGGCAGCTCCCCCGGGTCCGACGGCCAGATCCGCGTCGTCGCCTCCACCAACGTGTGGGGCAGCGTGGCGCAGGCCGTCGCCGGCGACCGCCTCGAGGTCACCTCGATCGTCACCGAACCGTCGGCCGATCCGCACTCGTACGAGGCCAGCCCGGCCGACGCCGCCAAGATCAGCGATGCGTCGCTGGTGATCCTCAACGGCGGCGGCTACGACCAGTTCGTCGAGGACATCATCGAGTCCACCGGCTCCAAGCCCACCGTCGACGCGTTCGACCTCTACGAGGAGCGCACCGGCCCGCACGCGACCGAGTCCGACTCCGAGCACGCGGGCCATTCGCACGGCTCGGTCAACGAGCACGTCTGGTACGACATCCCCACGGTCTCCGCGACCGCCAACGCGATCGCCGCGGAGTTGGGCAAGCTCGATCCCGAGGGCGCCGACGTCTACACCGGCAACGCCGAGGCGTTCCGTGCGCAGCTGCGCCAGGTGTCCGAGACGTCCGCCGGCATCGCGGCCGCACACCGCGACGCTCCCGTCGCGCAGACCGAGCCGATCGCCCACTACCTGCTGCAGGCCGCCGAACTGAAGGACCTCACGCCGGAGGCCTTCACGAGCGCCGTCGAGAACGGCACCGATCCGGCGCCGGCCGCGATCGCCGAGACACGGCAGCTGTTCACCGACAAGAAGGTCCGCGTGCTGGTCTACAACTCGCAGACCGAGGACAAGGTCACCCGCAACATGCGCGAGACAGCCGAGAGCGCCGGCATCCCCGTCGTCGAGATCACCGAGACCCTGCCCGAGGGCACGGACTTCGTGCAGTGGCAGGCACAGACCGCGCAGTCGCTGGCCGACGCCCTGAACTCCGGATCATGAGCACGGTGAGCACCGCGACCGGCGCGGTCGCCGCACCCGCCGTCGAACTGCGCGACGCGCGGTTGTCGTTTGGTGAGCGCACGCTGTGGTCGGGCCTGGACCTGACGATCGAGCAGGGCGAGTTCGTCGCTGTCCTCGGCCCCAACGGCTCCGGCAAGACCTCGCTCATGAAGATCCTGCTCGGCCAGCTCGCACCCACCTCCGGCACCGTGCGGATCGCCGGGACCCCGGCGAGGACCGGTAACTCGCACGTCGGCTACGTCCCGCAGCAGAAGTCGCTCGACGAGGGACTGCCCCTGCGCGGTCGCGACCTCGTCGGCCTCGGCTACGACGGGCACCGCTGGGGTACCGGGCTGTTCGGCCGGGCCGAGCGGCGCAAGGTCGTGGACTCCGCGATCGCGCAGGTGGGTGCCCAGTCCTATGCGGACGCCCCGATCGGGTCGATGTCCGGCGGCGAGCAGCAGCGGCTGCGGATCGCGCAGGCCCTCGTCGGCGACCCCAAGGTGCTGCTGTGCGACGAACCGTTGCTGAGCCTGGACCTCGCCAACCAGCACCGCGTCTCCGAACTGATCGATCGGCGTCGCCGCGAACACGACACCGCGGTGCTGTTCGTGACCCACGAGATCAACCCGATCCTGCCCCTCGTCGACCGCGTGCTGTACCTCGTCGACGGCCAGTTCCGGATCGGCACCCCCGCCGAGGTCATGACCTCCGAGGTCCTGTCCGAGTTGTACCGCACCGACGTCGAGGTGCTGCACGTGCGCGGCCGCCTGGTGGTCGTCGGCACCGGCGACGCGATCGACGCGCTCGGCAGCGGCGGCGGACCCCGCCCCGGCGAGGGCGTCCACCACACCGAGGACCACGCATGAGCAACAAGTTCACTGAGGCGATGTCGCACATGTTCGACTTCTCCGCCACCGCGGATCTGCTGCGGTACGACTTCGTCCAGCAGGCGCTCATCGCGGGCGCGATCCTCGGCCTGCTCGCCGGCGTGATCGGTCCGCTGATCGTGAGCCGGCAGATGTCGTTCGCGGTGCACGGGACGTCGGAACTGTCGCTGACCGGCGCGTCGGCCGCCCTCCTGATCGGAGTCGGTGTCGGTATCGGCGCCGTCGTCGGATCCGTCGTCGCCGCAGTGCTGTTCGGGTTGTTGGGAACCAAAGCGCGTGAACGCGATTCGGTGATCGGCGTCATCATGGCCTTCGGACTGGGCCTGTCGGTGCTGTTCCTGTGGGCATACGATGGCCGCACCGGCACCAGCTTCTCACTGCTCGTCGGACAGATCGTGGCCCCCGGCAACTCCGGCCTGGCGCTACTGCTGGGCTGCGCCGTCGTGGTGATCGGCACGCTCGCCGTGATCTACCGCCCACTGCTGTTCGCGAGCACCGACCCCGATGTGGCCGCCGCGCGCGGTGTCCCGGTGCGCGGCCTGTCGATCGTGTTCGCCGTCCTGGTCGGCATCACCGCCGCCCTCGGTGTCCAGATCGTCGGCGCACTGCTCGTCATGGCGCTGCTGATCACCCCGGCCGCCGCGGCCGGGCACGTCACGGCGAGCCCACTGCGGGCCACGGTGCTGGCGGTCCTGTTCGCCGAACTGGCCGCAGTCGGCGGCATCCTGCTCTCGCTCGCACCCGGCGTGCCCGTCTCGACGTTCGTCACCGCGATCTCGTTCGTGATCTACCTGGTGTGCCGGGCGATCGGTGCGTCACGGCGCCGATCCGCCGGGCGGGTACTCGTCACTGCGTGATCGCGGGTGCGACGTTACTGCGTGATCGCGGGTGCGACGTTCCCGTAGTGCCGGGTGTTGCAGTTGCCCCGGATGGCCAAGTCATCCGGGGCACGTGTACTCCACCTCGGCGATCCGGCCCTGCGGTAAACCATCCGACCACCAGAACAAAGCGCAATGATTGGTTGCGCATACGGCCCGCGGCCGGATACCCTCATGTGCAACCAAACGTTGCGATAGAGGAGACGGCATGGAGTACGGACGAATCGAGCGCTCGATATACGTCGAAGCCGAGCCCGACGTGGTCTACGAGGTCATCAGCAGTCCCGAGCACCTGAAGGAGTGGTGGCCCGACGAGGTCGTCGACCTGGAACCGGTCCCGGGCTCCGTCGGCGAACTCGTGTGGGGCGACAGGACCTCCCCCGACGGACATGTCGCCCCGATCACGGTGATCGACGCTCAGCCACCCCGACTGTTCTCCTTCCGCTGGGTTCACCCGGCCGATGAGGCAGCGGCCCCCGGCAACTCCCTGTTGGTGACGTTCGAGCTCGTCCCCTCGGGAGAGGGCACGACGGTCCGCATGACGGAAACCGGCTTCCGTGAGATGGGTTGGGAGATCGCTGTTCTCGAGGAGCAGTACAACTCGCACATCGAGGGATGGGACCGGCATCTGCCGCGCCTCGTCGAGTACATCAGCCGTCTGGGTGCGAGCCGATGAACTCCGTTGTCGACGACGGGCTCTGGTCCGCGATCGGGGACCCGACACGGCGACGAATGCTCGACCTGCTGCTGGCAGACGGCGAGGGGACGGCGACCAGTCTCAGTGAGCAGCTACCCGTGACCCGTCAAGCTGTCGCGAAACACCTCGGAGTTCTCGACCGCGTCGGTTTGGTGCATGTGACGCCCGCGGGCCGGGAGCGGCTCTACCGGGTCGATGACGCACAACTCGCCCGCGCCGTAGAGCAGCTCAATGCCGTCGGGTCGACATGGGACGCCAGGCTGCAGCGCATCAAGCGGATCGCAGAAGCAATCCAACGCAACAGACAAAAGTGAGAAGAGAGAGGGACTCGAGATGGTTGACATTCTGCACAGGGTCGGGATCAAGACGCCTTCCGTCGACGATGTCTATGCGGCGTTGACGACGGTCGACGGGCTTGCCGGCTGGTGGGCCAGCGACACAGACGGAGACGCGAACGTCGGAGGGACACTCCAGTTCCGCTTCGGAGCAGACGGTTTCGATATGAAGGTGATCGAGCTCCAGCCCGCGAAGCGAGTGCTGTGGGAGGTGATCGAAGGGCCCGAGGAATGGGTCGGCACCCGAGTGGTGTGGGACCTCCGACGCGACGGCGACTACACGGTCGTCCTCTTCACACACGAAAGGTGGAAGGAACCCGTGGAGTTCATGCACCATTGCAGCACCAAATGGGCACTCTTCCTGATGAGCCTGAAGGCGATGGTCGAAACCGGAACGGGCGCACCAGATCCTCGGGACGTCAAGATCGACAACTGGAACTAGTCTCGACCTCGTCTGGCACGACAACCCGGCTGCGTTCCGCCCCTGAGCCCGACCCGGGTAGTCGGATCCGGCCGGGCCGACGCGACGTTCTCCACCTCACCCCCGATCGGGGGTGCCCGGATCGGTACTGCAGTCCTAGATTCAGTACCGATCCGCCGCGACCCCGAACCCGTAGGGAGAGACCGATTCACTACTTCGAGCGACTGTCCGAGACGGCCTTCCTCGCAACCAGCCACACCGGCGGCGCCTGGAACACCGAGGAACAGCACATCGCACCTGCCCTGGGGTTGCTGGCGCACGCAATCGAGACCGACCGCGATCGGCGCCGCGACGACCGCCCTGCCATCGGCCGACTGTCCTACGACATCCTCGGCACCCTCCCGATCGGCGTCGTGGAGACATCCGTCCGCACGATCCGTGCCGGGCGCACGATCGAACTGGTCGAGGCGACGCTCAGCCACGACGGCCGCGCCGCCGTCGTCGCTCGGGCGTGGCTGATGCAGGCCTTCGAGACGCAGCCGTTCCACGCGACTCCGTTCCCCGTCATCGCCGCGCCCGAGGACATGCCGTCGTGGGACGCGACGACGGTCTGGCCGGGAGGATTCATCGAGTCCGCGGACGTACGGCGGGACCAGATCGAACCCGGTCGCGCGTCGTTCTGGGTGCGGACCCCGGCGGACCTCGTTGCGAACGAGCAGGTCAGTTCCGTCGCGCGGACCGCCGGCCTGCTCGACATCGCCAACGGGATGACCACGCGTATCAGCCCGACCGACGTGGCCTTCCCCAATCTGGACCTCACCTTCCACCTGTTCGCCGAACCACACGGGGAATGGGTCGGTTTCGACACGAACGTGAGCTTCGGCGCAACCGGCATCGGACTCACGCACAGCGTCGTCAGTGACGTCCGCGGCCCGATCGGGACGTCGTCGCAGATCCTCACCGTCCGGCCGACCGCACGGTAGAAGCAGGTCCGCCGCGCGTCGGCCGCGGAACTAGGATCGAGTTGTGGCATACATCGACCTCAACAGCGATCTCGGCGAGAGTTACGGCGCGTGGACGCTCGGCGACGACGCGGCGATGCTGGGCCTCGTCACGAGCGCCAACATCGCGAGCGGGTTCCACGCCGGCGATCCCGCGACGCTGCTCCGCACATGCCGCGAGGCCGTCGCGCAGGGTGTGAGGATCGGCGCGCAGGTGGGCTACCGTGACCTCGCCGGCTTCGGACGCCGCTTCATCGACATCGCACCCGTCGACCTCACCGCCGAGGTGATCTACCAGATCGGGGCTCTCGACGCGTTGGCCCGTACTGTCGGCTCGTCGGTCACCTATGTCAAACCGCACGGCGCGCTGTACAACGCGATCGTCCACCACCGCGAACAGGCGCGTGCCGTGGTGGCTGCAGTCCGCGCGGTCGATGCGTCGTTGCCGGTACTCGGACTGCCCGGCTCCGTCTTCCTGGAGGAGGCCGAGAAGGCCGGGCTGCGCACCGTCACCGAGGCTTTCGCCGACCGCGCCTACACGCCCGCCGGCATCCTGGTTCCCCGGACCGAGGCCGGTGCCGTGCTGCACGACCCGGATGTTGTGGCCGACCGAGTGGTCCAGCTCGTCACGAGCGGCAGGGTGCACGCCGTCGACGGCTCGCAGGTGTCGATCGCGGCGGAAACCGTGTGCGTGCACGGCGACACACCGGAGGCAGTCGCGATGGCAGCGGCCATCCGCGCCCGCCTCGATACCGAACAGATCCATGTGAAACCGTTCATCTGATGCGGATCCTCGGCATGGGCGACCGGGCGCTGCTGGTCGAGTACGACGGACTCGACGCGGCGGTCGCGCACTTCTGTGGGCTCGAGGCGCACCGCCACCCCGCAGTCACCGATCTGGTTCCGGCGGCCCGCACGATCCTGGTGCGGTTCCGCGATGCGCGCCCCGACAGCATCGCGACCTGGGTGCGCTCGACCGCGCCGATCGCGGATGACGCGATGTCCGCGGCCGATCCAGTCGCGGTCCCCGTCTGCTACGACGGGCCCGACCTGGCCGAGGTCGGCGATCGCACCGGTCTCAGTGTCGACGGGGTGATCGCCGCCCACACCGAGCGGACCTGGACGGTGGCCTTCGTCGGTTTCAGCCCCGGCTTCGGCTATCTCGTCGGCGGCGAGGACACCGGCCTGCACGTCCCCCGCCGCTCGTCGCCCCGCACCGAGGTCCCCGCCGGCGCCGTCGGGTTGGCCGGCGAGTTCACGGGGATCTATCCGCGTTCGTCACCGGGTGGCTGGCAACTGATCGGAACCACCCCCGAACGGATGTGGGACGTGGACCGCGACCCGCCCGCACTGCTGCAGCCGGGTACCGCGGTCCGCTTCGTCGCGGTCTGATGTCACACCCGGGACTGCACCGCGGTCCGTAGTTCGTGCTTGCGGGTCTTGCCGGTCGCGGTCTTGGGCAGCGCCTCGACGACGATGACGCGCTTCGGTACCTGGAAGCCCGCCAACTGCTGCCGCGCGTGGTCGAGGATGCGGGCCTCGAGTCCGTCCTCGCCGGTATCGGGCACCGGGACTACGGCCACACACACCGCCTCTCCCCACCGCTCGTCCGGCACCCCGATCACCGAACATTCCAGCACTCCGGGCACATTGGCGACGACGCGTTCGACCTCGATCGACGAGACGTTCTCGCCGCCGGACTTGATGATGTCCTTGAGTCGGTCGGTGAACCACACGACGCCCTCCTCGTCGATATGGCCTATGTCGCCGCTGTGGAACCACCCGTGCGCGAATGCCTTCGTGTTCGCCTCCATGTTGTTCCAGTAGCCGCTGCACACGTGCGGTCCGCGGTAGACGATCTCGCCGGTCTCCCCGGACGCCAGCAGGGTTCCGTCGACGTCCATGATCGCCACCTCTACCGTCGGTACCGGCGGCCCCCACGAGCCGGGCTTGGTGGTCCGATGTTCGGGCCACTGCAGCGCCGTCGCCGGCACCACCTCGGTCTGCCCCGACCCGAGGATCACCGCCGCGTTCGGGAAGGCGGCGTCCACTCGATCGAGGACCTCGGCCGGCATCTGCGCCATCGCGTAGATGCACAGCCGGACCGACTCGAGGTTCCTCGGAGCGGCGGCGTTCACGTCGACCAGCGCCTTCCACATGATCGGTAGCAGCATCGCGTGCGTGACATCGTGCTTCTCGATCGCGTCGAGTACCACGGCTGGATCGAACCGTCCGGGGAGAACGACCCGCCCGCCGGTCATGAGCATCGGGAGCACGAGGGTGTTGAGTCCGGTGGTGTGGAACAGCGGCAGCACGTTCAGCAGGGTCGACGGCGAGTTCCCCCACGAACTACCCTGCATCAGCGCGTTCGTCAGGCCGGCAACCATCACCGAGACATGGCTGGTGAGAACACCTTTCGGATGGGATGTGGTACCGGACGTGTAGAGGCACTGGACCAGGTCCCGATCCTCGACGATCACCTCGAGGCGGCCGTCGGCACCGCGGTCGACCAGTGTTTCCCAACGCTGGACGGCGCGGCCCGCGATCTCGTCGACCGCCGCATCGACGACCACCACCATGCGCACCGAGTCGAGTCGGGGCAGCGCCGCTTCGAGCAGCGGAACGAACGCGGCGTCGGCCACGACGACGGCGGCGCCCGCGTCGCGCAGGATCCATTCGATGTCCTCGGCCGTCAGTGCGATGCTCACGGGCATCGCGACCAGCGCCGACTTCGCGCACGCGAAATACGTGGCCAGGAGCTTCCAGCCGTCGGCCATCAGCATCGCCACCGGCTGCTGCCGTTCGATCCCGGCGTCGAGAAACGCGTGTCCCAGGGCCTCCGCGGCATCGTCGAGTTCGCGGTAGGTGACCGGCCGCCCACGATCGATGACCGCCTCACGGCTTCCGAGCACGCGCGCGACCCGCGTCAACGCATCCCCCACACATACCCGGGCTGCGAGATTCAACTCCAACGAATCGATACCGGACAGATTGGATTTCACTGACGCGACCTTTCTTGGACAGAAGCGGACCCGAGCAAACCCACGAACAAACGACCCGATCCACGACACCGAACAGGGACGTGAGGTAGATCACTTCCGATGGGCTGCGGGCCAGCATTTCACTCGACACGCGAGAAAGCAAGCACTCATGCTTGTTTATCTCCGGTGGCCGGACGGCGCGTCCGGGACCGGCCGTACCTGCCGAACCATCGGAACGCGGATGTGCGTTTCGGTGGATCGCAGCCTCCCGCCTCGACAAACTGTCCAGTCGAAAATCCTTGCGAGCACGGCACACTCAGAGCGTCCAGGCCCGACGACTCAGACTCCGCCGACCGAACAAGGTGTGTGATGACCATCAGCAAGGGATCGATGACGCTCCCCTCCGCTCCGAACGCCGACAACCGCCCCCGCATGAAACTGGTCGCTCCCCGCGACGCTCCCGACGCCCCCGAAACCCCCGACACCATGGACGCGATCGTGGTGTGGCCGGGCGCGCGACCGCCGTTGTCCGACGTCGCGAGGGACTTCGAGTGCTTCGGCCTTCGCATCGAAGAACACGAACCCATCGCCGCCCCGCGGCCGAGCGGCGAACATGCCCCCGCGGACCGATTCCGTTTCAGCAGCCCCGACCGGACGTGGGCGGTCGACGCCACCGCACTGCTCGTCGACGCGTTCGAGACCGCGACCGCCGACGGCCTCGAGATCGACCGGTTCTGCATGCTCACCCCCGTCGCCGGCCTCAGCTGGCGCGACGTCGTGCTGGTTCGCTGCATGGTCCGCTACCTCCAGCAGGTCGGTCTCGGGTTCTCCGACACCTACCTCGTCGACACCCTGCTGCGCCACAACGCCTTCACCCACAGTGTCGTGGCACTGTTCCACGCCCGGTTCGACCCCGCACTGGCCGACCGCGACCGCGGGGTCACCGAGTTGCGGACACGACTGGGCACGCTCGTCGAGGAGGCGGCGACCCTCGACGAGGACCGGATCCTGCGCGCGCTGACGGGTTTCGTCGGGGCGGTGCTGCGGACCAACTGGTACCAGCGCACCGCGGACGGCCGGGTGAAGGAGCACGCCTCGTTCAAGCTCGACCCGTCGCGGCTGACGCAGCCCGGTCGCATCGTTCCGCACCGCGAGATCTTCGTCCGCGGCGGTGGCGTCGAGGGTGTCCACGTCCGGGCCGGTGAGGTCGCCCGCGGTGGACTGCGCTGGTCGGACCGACCGGAGAGCTACCGCACCGAGGTGTTGGGGCTGATGACCACCCAGACCGTGAAGAACTCGCCGATCGTCCCGACCGGCGCCAAGGGCTCGTACGTGCTGCTCGGCGGCGTCGCACCCGCCGAGGGGTACGCCGCGTTCATCCGCGGGCTGATGGACGTCACGGACAACCTGGTGGACGGCCGCGTCGTCCCGCCCGCCGATACCGTCGTGTACGACGACGCCGACCCCTACCTGGTGGTCGCGGCCGACAAGGGCACGGCCCGGTTCTCGGACGTCGCGAATGCGGTTGCCGCCGAGTACGACTTCTGGCTGGGTGACGCGTTCGCCTCCGGCGGCTCCCGCGGCTACGACCACAAGGCGATGGGCATCACCGCCCGGGGCGCCTGGCTGTCGGTCCGTCGGCACTTCGCCGAACTGGGTGTCGACACCCAGACGGACCCGGTCACCGTCGCGGGCATCGGCGACATGTCCGGCGACGTGTTCGGCAACGGGATGTTGCTCTCGCGCACACTGCGGCTGGTCGCGGCCTTCGACCACCGGCACATCTTCCTGGACCCCGATCCGGACCCGGGCGCCTCATTCGAGCAGCGCCGCACACTTTTCGAGACGCCGGGCTCGAGTTGGGACGACTACCCGCGCGACGCCATCTCCGAGGGCGGCGGCGTCTGGCCGAGATCCGCCAAGCAGGTACCGCTTTCGCCGGCCGTTCGGGCGCGACTCGGCATCGACGCTGACGCACTCGCGCCGGCCGAGCTGATCCGGGCGATCCTCCGAGCGCCGGTGGATCTGCTGTGGAACGGCGGGGTCGGAACATACGTCAAGTGTTCGACCGAAACCGATGGGGATGCAGCCGATCCCGCGAACGACACCGTCCGCGTCGATGCAGCCGACATGCGCTGCCGGGTGGTGGGCGAAGGAGGCAACCTCGGCTTCACCCAGCGGGCTCGGATCGAGTTCGCCGTCCACGGCGGCCGCATCAACGCGGACTTCATCGACAACGCCGCCGGCGTGGCCACTTCCGACCGGGAGGTGAATCTCAAGATCGCGCTGGACGGCGCCGTCGCGGCGGGTGAGGTGAGCGAGGACGAGCGCCACGCACTGCTGGCCGAGTGCTCCGCCGACGTGGCGGGCGCCGTCCTCGGCGACTGCGCGAGCCAGACACTGGCGATCAGCCTCGCCGAGTCGCAGGCCGTGTCGCTGCTCGGACGGCACGATCGCCTGATCGTCAACCTGGAGGCGGTCGGCGGGCTGGACCGAACCCGCGCGGTGCTGCCGAGCAAGCAGGAACTGCGGCTGCGCACCGAAGCCGGACTCGGCCTGACCCGACCCGAAATCGCTACGTTGCTGGCACATTCGAAGAACACCGTGCGCGACGACCTGCTCCGCTCCGAGGTCCCCGACGAACCGATCTTCGCCCACCTGCTCGTCGACTACTTCCCGCCGTCGTTCCGTGACCGGGTTCCCGGTCACATCCACGAGCACCGATTGCGCCGAGAGATCATCGCGACGCAGATCGCGGACCAGTTGATCAATCACGTCGGGCCGGGTCTGATCTACCGGCTCGAGGAGCGACTCGGGGTGAGCACACCCCAGGTCGCGCTGGCGTACGCGGTGGTGGCGGAGCTGTTCGAGGTGGACGCGATGTGGGCCCGCGCCACCTCTGTCGTCGACCCCGCCGACCGCGACGCGTGGGGTCCGCTGCACGCGGTGCAGGCGCTCATCGAGCGCGCGTGTTCGTGGCTGCTGCGCAACCGGCCCGTGCCTCTCGACCCGCAGTCGGAGGTACGGCGGTACCGCGAGGGCGTCCGTCAACTGCTCGCGAAGTCCCTGCCCGCGACCGTCGTCGACGGCACGATCGCCGGCACCTCGCTGCCGCTGCTCGCCGAGGCGCTCCCGTTCGCGGAGAGCTCTCTCGCACTGAGGGTTCCGATCGACCGGGTGGCAGACGCCTACCTGACGCTGGGAGACGACCTGGGCATCTTCCGTGTCGTCGATCGCCTGGAGCACTGGCCCCGGCGGGCGTACTGGGACACGCTCGCAACGGCGGCGCTGCGGGACGAGATCTCCGGGCGACTGCACGCACTGGCCGGCTCCGTCGCGACGCACGGATGCGACGGCGAGTCCCCCGGCGACCGGACGGCGCGGTGGCGCGCACAGCACGAGCCGGTGGTCGCCCGGCTGCGCCGGATCGTGATCGAGGCCCGGGCCGACGGCGACATCGACCTGGCGCGGGCGTGCACGATCAGCGCGGAGCTCGCGACCGCGCTCGCCGCGGTAGCGCAGTAGTCCACTGCCCGCGTGGCGCCCGGAACCTCGGTCCGGGCGCTACGCCTGGGACGCGATGATCGCCAGGAGCAACTCCGCGCGCACCCGGGCGACGTCGAGTCGGCAGTCCAGCAGGGACTCGATCTTCGCGATCCGGCTCCGCAGGGTGTGCCGATGGACGCCCAGCACGTTTGCCGCCGACTCCCAGTGCCCGTTCGCCTCGAGGAACGCACGCAGCGAGGCGACCAGTTCGGTTCCGTGGTCACGATCGTGGTCGGCGAGCGGAGTGATCATCGTGTCGGCGACCGACCGCAGTACCTGACGGGTCGAGTCGAACGTGAGCAGCGCGCTGCCCGTCAGTGCCGAGAACTCGAGCGGTGCGGCGCCGGCTCCGGCCGCCGATGCCGCCAGCTGCGCCTGGTCGATCGCCTCCGCGAAGCGCTCGACGGGCAGCGGACCGCTCAGACCGATCCGCGCGGACCGGCGGACGGACTCCCCCGCGCCGGCGAGCAGAGTCCTCGCGAATGCGACGTCGTCGGTTCCGCGCAGCAGCACCGTCATTCGTCCCTCGGTCCGCCGCAGGAACAGCGGTCGACCCGCCTCGTTCATGGCCGAGGCGATCGAGGACGCGACCGCCTCGGCGTCCCCCGACGACGGGCAGACCCCGGCCAGGGCGCGGACGAAGCCACGGTCGTCCGCGGCCGGCGCGAGTTGTTCACGGGCCGGCTCCAGATCGATGTCCTCCGAGAGCAGCAGCCCGAGGATCTGACTGTTGAGCTGGTTCTGGGCAGCCCGCAGCCGCACCGGCTTCTCGAAGTCGAGCGCCAGCAACGAGTTGGCGTGGCCCAGCAGAACCTGGTCGACGGAGCCGAGCGGCTTGGGGCTCACCACCGCGAGACAGCCGTGGAGGCTGTTGCCCAGCCCGATCCGTTGAACGGTCATCGAGTGGCCCGAATGTGCTTGGGCGACAATGCTCGACGCAGCCTCCGACACCGAGTCGATCAGGTCGGACACCTCCGTCACCGTCTCACCGTCTACGTTCGTCGGATGGCGCTCTAGGAGCCGACCGCGGCGGTCGAAGAGCAGGACCGTCGCATCGGTCGCCACGGCGAGCTCCCGCACGATGGCACGGGCGCCGCCCTGGACCACGGCCCGCGTCATCCGCGGCTGGGCGCGGGACGCTCGCAGGAGTGCGTCGTAACGCTGCTCGGCCAGGCAGTCCATGACCCGCTTCGTGACGGCCGCGAACGGGGTGGGCAGCGGCACCTCCAGCAGCGGCAGTCCGGTCTCGTCGGCCGCCGCGATCAGCGCCTCCGGGATCTCGGAGTGAGTCAGTCCCACCCCGAAGCCGACCGCCGCGACCCCGGCGTCGAACAGACGGCGCAGGTAGTCCCGGTAGCCGTCCACCGCCGACGGAGCCCCGAGCCCCGTCGTCAGCAGCAATTCGCCACCCGAGAGCCACGGCGACGGGTCCGACAGTTCGGTCGTGATCGCGAACTCGATGTCGCGGTCGAGTCCGGAAGCACCACCGCGCAGGCGCAGGGACAACTCCGGCTGCGCCAGCACCCACCGGACGGTCACGCTCATCTCAACTCCTGACCCGGCCCGAGTGCGGTCCGGAATGGTGAATCGTGGGCAGTCCCCCACTCCATTCTGGCAGGTGATCCGCGCTCCACGGCGACCCAGAATAGAACCAGTCAGATCTTCACGACAGGGGTCCTCCACGATATGAACACCACCACCATCGCTTACCGGCTTCCGCAGAAGCGCAACCTCGTCACCGAACTGCCCGGTCCGAACTCGCGAGCACTCACGGAGCGCCGCCGCGCCAGCGTCGCGGCAGGGGTCGGGTCCAGCGTCCCGGTCTACACCGCCGACGCCGACGGCGGTGTGATCGTCGACGTCGACGGAAACTCGCTCGTCGATCTGGGCTCGGGCATCGCGGTCACCAATGTCGGCGCGTCGAATCCCGCCGTCGTCGATGCCGTGCGCGACCAGGCCGGACGCTTCACCCACACGTGCTTCATGGTCACGCCCTACGAGGGATACGTGCAGGTTGCCGAGGAGCTTGCGGCGCTCACGCCGGGCGACCACGAGAAGCGCACCGTGCTGTTCAACTCCGGCGCCGAGGCCGTGGAGAACGCGATCAAGGTCGCGCGTCTGGCGACCGGGCGCACCGCCGTCGTCGCGTTCGACCACGCCTACCACGGCCGCACCAACCTGACGATGGCGCTGACCGCGAAGTCGATGCCGTACAAGGCTCACTTCGGTCCGTTCGCCCCCGAGGTGTACCGGATGCCGATGTCGTACCCGTTCCGGGACGAGCGCGGACTGACGGGCCCGGAGGCGGCGCAGCGTGCGATCACCCAAATCGAGAAGCAGATCGGTGCTGATTCGCTCGCCGCGATCATCATCGAACCGATCCAGGGCGAGGGCGGGTTCATCGTTCCCGCAGAGGGATTCCTGCCGACGCTCGCCACGTGGGCGCGCGCCAACGGAGTCGTCTTCATCGCCGACGAGGTCCAGACCGGGTTCGCCCGCACGGGGTCGTGGTTCGCGTGCGACCACGAAGAGGTGGTGCCGGACATCATCACCATGGCCAAGGGCATCGCCGGCGGACTTCCGCTGTCCGCGATCACGGGCCGCGCCGAACTGCTCGACAAGGTGCACGCCGGCGGCCTCGGTGGCACCTACGGCGGCAACCCGATCGCGTGTGCCGCGGCGCTCGCGGCGATCGACACGATGCGCGAACTCGACCTTCCCGCGCGGGCCCGCCACATCGAGGAGGTCGTGACGACCCGCCTGCGGAAGCTGGCCGAGGAGATCCCCGCGATCGGCGAGGTCCGCGGCCGCGGCGCCATGCTGGCGATGGAGTTCGTGGTGCCGGGCACCACCGAGCCGGATGCCGAGTTGACGCGCAAGGTCGTCGCGTACGCGCTCGAACAGGGCGTCATCCTGCTGACCTGCGGCACGTACGGCAACGTGGTGCGCCTGCTGCCGCCGCTCGTCATCGGCGACGATCTGCTCACCGACGCGCTCGACGTGATCGAGGACGCCGTCCGCGCCTCGGTGTGATCACCGAACGTCATTGACGCTCACTCCACTTTGGACCTACCGGAAGCAGAACGATGATTGATGTCTCCACCCTCGTCTCCCGCGTCCCGACCGGGCTGTGGATCGACGGCGAGTCCACCGCGCCGGTCGGCGGCGGCACGTTCCCGGTGTTCGATCCGGCCACCGGTGAGGCACTGACGACGGTTGCCGATGCCGGCGCCGACGACGCCATCCGCGCACTCGACGTGGCGTGCCGCGTCCAGGCCGAGTGGGCGGCCACCTCCCCGCGCGAGCGATCCGTGATCCTCCGCCGGGCCTGGGAACTCGTCGTCGAGCGGACCGAGGAACTGGCACTGCTGATGACGGCCGAGATGGGAAAGGCCCTGCAGGAGAGCCGCAGTGAGGTCGCGTACGGGGCCGAGTTCCTGCGCTGGTTCAGCGAGGAGGCGGTTCGAATCCAGGGTCGCTCGACGCGATCGCCGGGCGGCGCCGGCCGAATCCTCGTCAACAAGGTGCCGGTGGGCCCCTGCCTGGCGATCACCCCGTGGAACTTCCCGCTCGCCATGGGCACCCGCAAGATCGGCCCCGCGCTCGCCGCGGGCTGCACGATGATCGTCAAGCCCGCCGCGGAGACGCCGCTGACGATGCTGGCGTTCGCGGAGATCCTCGCCGAAGCGGGTCTGCCGGCCGGTGTGGTCTCGGTGCTGCCGACGTCGGACGCCGCCGCGGTGTCCGGGCCGCTGCTCGCCGATCCCCGCCTGCGCAAGGTCACCTTCACCGGTTCCACCCCCGTGGGCCGCGTGCTCATCGAGCAGTCCGCCCGCAACGTCCTGCGCACGTCGATGGAGCTGGGCGGGAACGCGCCGTTCATCGTGTTCGACGACGCGGACCTGGACGCGGCGCTCGACGGGGCGATGGCCGCCAAGATGCGCAACGGCGGTGAGGCGTGCACCGCGGCGAACCGAATCATGGTGGCCAACTCGGTCCGTGAGGAGTTCACCGCGAGGCTCACCGAGCGGATCGCCGCACTGAAGCTCGGCCCCGGGCACGAGCCCGACGTCGACGTCGGACCGCTCGTGAGCGCCAAGCAGCGCGCGAGCGTGGCGGCACTCGTCGACGAGGCGGTCGCGGCGGGCGCCCGGGTGCGCACCGGCGGCCGGACCGTCGACGGCCCCGGCTTCTTCTTCGAGCCGACCGTCCTCGACCAGGTGCCGACCGACTCGCGCATCGTCCGCGACGAGATCTTCGGTCCGGTCGCCGCGATCACCGGGTTCGACACCGAAGAGGAGGCGATCGCCGCGGCCAACGACACCGAATACGGTCTCGCCGCATACATTTTCACGCAGAACCTCGACCGGGCCCTGCGGGTGGCCGACGCGCTCGAGTCGGGCATGGTGGGAGTCAACCGCGGCGTCGTCTCCGACGTCGCCGCACCGTTCGGCGGAGTCAAGCAGTCCGGGCTGGGCAGCGAGGGTGGCGTCGAAGGCATCGACGAGTACCTCGACACCAAGTACATCGGGTTCACGGCCTGACCCGACAACGCAACGAAGAAGGCCGGAGGCTCTGCCTCCGGCCTTCTTCGTTGTGTGCCCGGACTACATGAACAGAGTCGCGGCGCCGATGGCAGCTCCCACGAGGGCAGCGAACGCCGAGACGAGGCCGGCGACAGCGCCGATCTGACCGAGCTGAGTGGTGGACGAACCCATGGAATTACTCCTTCTGTCTTCGATCTTGTTCAGAACTTCCTGGGGCAGCCCGGCAGGCTGCCGTGCACCGATGTGCCGTGTCTGCCTTCCTCCTTCCACCGGATAGCCCGGGCGACAGGCCGATCCGCCCCTGGAGACGCCATGGACTCCAGGGGCGGATCGGCTGGATCACTGATCCGGTCGGATCACCGACCGGCGTGGTTGTCCGCGATATCGAACGCGCCATCGAGGATCGCGAGCCCCTCGCGCACCTCGGTCTCGGTGACGGTGCACGGTGGTACCGCGTGGATCCGGTTGAAGTTGGCGAACGGCAGCAGTCCGCCGGACTTGCACGCCGCGATGACCTCGTTCATCGCCGGACTCGACCCGCCGTACGGTGCCAGCGGTTCCCTGGTGGCGCGGTCGGCGACCAGTTCGATCGCCCAGAACACACCGAGCCCGCGCACCTCACCGATCGACGGGTGGCGCTCCGCGAGTGCGCGCAGACCCGGGCCGAGGATCTCGGCGCCGATCCGGGCGGCGTTGTCGACGACGCCCTCGTCCTCCATCGCCTCGATCGTCGCGACGGCCGCTGCCGTCGCCAGCGGGTGACCCGAGTACGTCAGGCCGCCGGGGTACGCACGATCGGCGAACGTGGCGGCGATCTTCGCGCTGATCGCCACGCCACCGAGCGGGACGTACCCCGAGTTGACACCCTTGGCGAAGGTGATGAGGTCCGGAACCACGTCGAAATGATCGATGGCGAACCACTTTCCGGTCCGCCCGAATCCGGCCATCACCTCGTCCGCGATGAAGACGATCCCGTAGCGGTCACAGATCTCCCGGACCCCGGCCATGTAGCCCGGCGGCGGGACCATGATCCCTGCCGTGCCGGGGACCGACTCGAGGACGATCGCCGCGATCGTGTCGGGGCCCTCCAGTCGGACGACACGATCGAGGTGCTCGAGGGCGCGCTCGGTCTCCTGCGCCTCGTTCTCCGAGTGGAACGCCGACCGGTAGAGGAACGGGCCGTCGAAGTGCACGACACCGCTGTTGCCGTAGTCGTTGGGCCAGCGGCGGGGATCTCCGGTGAGGTTGATCGCGGTGTCGGTGCCGCCGTGGTACGAGCGGTACCGCGACAGCACCTTGTAGCGGCCGGTGTGCAGCCGCGCCATCCGCACCGCGTGCTCGTTCGCATCGGCGCCGCCGTTGGTGAAGAACACCTTGTCCAGGTCGCCGGGGGTGCGCTCGGCGATCAACCGGGCGGCCTCCGAACGCGCGTCGTTGACGTACTGCGGAGCGATGGTGCACAGCTTCGCAGCCTGCCGCTGCACCGCCTCGACCACCCGGGGGTGCTGATGCCCGATGTTGGTGTTGACCAACTGGGAGGAGAAGTCCAGCAGTCGGTTTCCGGCGCCGTCCCACACGTACGAGCCCTCGGCGGCGAGGATGGTCATCGGCGCGATCTGCGCCTGCGCGGACCACGAGTGGAAGACATGCGCGCGGTCGAGCGCGTAGGCACGCTCGCCGTCGGCGCGCGCGGCGGACAGATCCTGGCCGGTCGGAAGAACGACGGGGCCGTCGGTTGTCATCGTCATGTCGGGTGTCCCTTTCCGGCTCAGTTGTTCTGCGGGAAGCCGAGGTTGATGCCACCGTGGCTCGGGTCGAGCCAACGGGTGGTGACGACCTTGCCGCGAGTGAAGAAGTGGACGCCTTCGGCGCCGTGGGCATGGGTGTCGCCGAACAGCGAACTCTTCCAGCCGCCGAAGCTGTAGTACGCCATCGGAACCGGGATCGGGACGTTGATGCCGACCATGCCGACCTCGACCTCGTTCTGGAAGCGGCGTGCCGCACCACCGTCGTTGGTGAAGATCGCGGTGCCGTTGCCGTACTGGTTCGAGTTCACCAGAGCGAGGGCCTCGTCGTAAGACTCGACGCGGACCACCGAGAGCACCGGGCCGAAGATCTCGTCGGTGTAGACGCTCATGTCGGGGGTGACGTGGTCGAGCAGCGTGGGGCCGAGCCAGAAGCCGTCCGCTCCCCCGTTCGCCTCGATGCCGCGACCGTCCACGACGACGGCCGCGCCGGCCGCTTCCCCGGCGTCGACGTACGACGCGACGCGGTCGCGGTGCGCCTTGGTCACCAGGGGACCCATGTCCACCGCACGGGTGCCGTCACCGGTCTGGAGGGCCCGCGTGCGCTCGGCGATCTTGCCGACCAACTCGTCGGCTACGTCACCGACCGCGACCATCACGGAGATGGCCATGCAGCGCTCACCGGCAGACCCGAAGCCGGCGTTCACCATCGCGTCCGCCGCCAGGTCGAGGTCGGCGTCGGGCAGCACGATCGCGTGGTTCTTCGCACCGCCCAGCGCCTGCACCCGCTTGCCGTGCGCGGTTCCGGTGGCGTAGACGTACTGCGCGATCGGGGTCGAGCCGACGAACGAGATCGCCTTGATGTCCGGGGAGGTGAGCAGCTCGTCGACCGCGGTCTTGTCGCCCTGCAGGACGTTGAAGACACCGGCGGGCAGACCTGCCTCGGCCCACAGCTCGGCCATCCAGATCGATGCGGTCGGATCCTTCTCGGACGGCTTGAGGACCACAGTGTTGCCGGTCGCGACGGCGATCGGGAAGAACCACATCGGGACCATCGCCGGGAAGTTGAACGGGGAGATGATCGCGACCGGGCCCACCGGCTGACGGATCGACGCCACGTCCACCGACGTGGACGCGTTCTCGGTCATCCCGCCCTTGAGAAGATGCGCAATGCCGCAGGCGAATTCGACGACCTCCTGGCCGCGAGTCACCTCACCCAGCGCGTCGGAGACCACCTTGCCGTGCTCGGCCGTGATGATCTCGGCGAGCTCGTGCTTGCGCTCGTTGAGCAGCTCCCGGAACCTGAACAGCACAGCGGTGCGCTTGGCGAGCGAACTGTCCCGCCACGCCGGGAACGCCGCCGACGCCGCCGCGATCACCGTGCGGGCGTCCGCCACGCTCGCGAGCGCGACCCGGCCCGTCACGGCGCCGGTCGCCGGATTCGTGACCGGGGCGGTGTCGCCGCTCGTGCCGGCGAAGCTCTTGCCGTCGGACCAGTGCGCGATCGTCCGTGCCGCGCCGTCGCTGTGGGTCATGAATGGAGTCCTGTCTGAGTGGATCGACACGCGCGATCACGCGTGCTGCTTCCACTGTCTGCGCTTCACCGCCTCCCGCAGGCCTGCACTCTGTAAGAGAATCCGACTTGCGCTTTACACTTCGTAAATGCAGCCGACGGTCCGCGACATTCTCGACCTCCCCGTCCTCCAGCGGGGCGAACCGGAGGTGGTCGGGGGCGGCTCCCTCGACCGCCGGGTCCGATGGGTACACGTCAGCGATCTGTACGACCTTTCGAACCTGCTCCAGGGCGGTGAACTGGTCCTCACCACGGGGCGCGCGCTCGTCGACGACCCCGTCGGTTACCTCGAAGGCCTGGCCGCCGCCAACGCGATCGGCCTGGTCGTCGAGCTCGGTCTGCACGTCGACGCGATCCCGCCGGAGGCCGCCGAGGCCGCCGACCGACTCGCTCTGCCCGTCGTCGCACTGCACCGGGAGGTCCGATTCGTCGAGGTCACCGAGGAGGTGCATCGCTCGATCGTGGCCGACCAGTACGCGGAGGTGGCCTTCGCCCGCAACACGCACGAGGCGTTCACCGACCTGAGCATGAAGCGGGCGTCGCCCGGCGAGATCGTCGATGCCGCCGCCGACATCCTCGATGCACCGGTTGTCCTCGAGGACCTCGCACGGCAAGTCCTCGCCTTCGCCGCGCAGGACGTCGAGACCGCGGAACTGCTGTCGGATTGGGAACGCCGGTCGCGACTGACGCCCGTCTCGCACGAGACCGAGGTCTGCGGTCCGGAATCCTGGATCACCACCCCGGTGGGCGCCCATCGCCAGGAGTGGGGCCGACTGGTCGCTCCCCGCCCGATCGGGAACGACGCACGCACCCGGATGACCCTCGAACGCGCGGCGCAGGCACTCGCACTCGGCCGGATGGTCGAACGCGAGGGCACCGCACTCGAGCAGCAGGCGCAGAGCGGCCTGGTCGACGAACTGCGCCGCGGTCGCATCCAGGACGAAGCCGAGGCCACCGCCCGCGCGCATGCCCTGGGGCTGCGCCCCGCGCTGACATATCTGCCCGTGACCATCCGCGTCAGTGAAACACCCAGCGCCGACCAGGTTTTCACACAGCGCCGGCGGGTTCGGATGCTCGACGCCATCCGTCACGCCGTGCGGACGTCACGGCTGACGGCGCTCACGACCAATCCCCGGACCGGATGGTTCGACCTCCTGGTCTCGCAACCCCCGAGCGGCTCCGGCCCCGACGCCCTGCACTCCTTGTGCACCGAGATCCACGCCGCGCTCGGCCGGATCGACGGCGTCGTGCGGTGCACCGTCGGCGTCGGCCCGGACTCGACGCGCCTGCTGGACGCGGCAGGGGGCCTCGCCGAGTCGGCGCACATCGCCGACGTCGCGCAGTCGCTGCCGCAGGACGGCAAGGTCTGTCACCGCTCCGCGGACATCCGACTACGCGGGCTGATCGCCCTGATCCGCACGGATCAGCGCGTGCAGGCCTTCGCCGAGGCCGAACTGCGCGGACTGCTCGAGCACCGCGCACGGCACGACGACGACCTGTTGGACGTGTTGCGCGCCTACCTCGAACTCGGCGGCAACAAGGCCGAACTCGCCAAGCGACTGCGGATTTCGCGTCCCACCCTGTACGCCAAGCTCGCGACCGTCGAACGACTCCTCGGCGTAGACCTCGACGACGCCGAGTCCCGAACGTCGCTGCACGCCGCCGTACTGATCCTCGACAGTCATGCCAGCGCGCCGACACGGGCCGCGCGCACGTCGCGCGACGCCTGAGACCCGGACACGGAGAAAGGCCCCCGGTACCCAAGTCGGGTACCGGGGGCCTTCCGTCATCGCACCGTCAGTGGCCCTCCACGACGGCGGCAGCACTTTCCGGTCCCTCTGGCGACGGCGCCTGCGTGCGGTGGCCCAGGTCGACGAGCACGACGCCGGCGATGATCAGCGCGATCCCCGCGATTGCCGTGAGGGACAGCGATTCCCGGAACACGAGAACGCCGAGCAGGGCGACGACCGTCGTTCCGACGGCCGACCAGATCGCGTAGCCGACACCGACGTCCAGGCCGCGCTGCAGGGCGAACCCCAGCAGCGCGAACGCCATCGCATAGCCGATCACGACGATCACGGACGGTGCGAGCCTGCTGAAGCCGTCGGCGGCCTTGAGCGAGAGCGTCGCGACGACCTCGCATGCGATCGCGCCGGCGAGCAGTCCGTAAGCGCTCACGACTGCACCTGTTCGGGGACGGAACGCCGATCCTGCACGTTGCGTCGGTACAGCCACAGCGCGACCGCCACTGCCAGCACGCCGAACGCCACCGACAGCTCCTTGAAGCCGCCGTACCCCGTGACCTCGAATCCCGTGGCTCCTACGACGAGAATGACAGCAAGGAGTGCCGAGAGCACCAGCGACAGCGGAACGAAGACCGCCGGCAGGCGAATCGGACGGGCCAGGTCGGGGCGGTCCTTGCGCAGCAGGAAGAAACCCGACAGCGCGAAGATGTGAGTCAGGATGTAGCCCAGGTTGCCCGTGACGATGATCGCGAGCGGCGTCTTGAGCACGGTCAGGACCAGCACGTTGACCACCAGCGCCACGGTGAGCGCCCGGACGGGAACACCGCGCTTGTTCAGCACGCCGAGCTGCCGGAGGCTCGTTCCCTCCTTGCCCATGTTGTAGAGAACGCGCGAGCCGTCGGCGAGACCGGTCACCATGATCAGCAGCAGCGAGCAGATCAGGAACAGAACCATGATGTCAGCCGCGCCGCCGACCAGGTTCTGGAAGGCCTCGACGTAGAACGTGGTGGGCGCGTCCGCAATCGCGCCCTCGCCGACGTACCCGGTCAGGATAAGCGGCAGCAGCACGAAGACGCCGAGCGAGAACAGGACTCCCGCCTTGAGGGCCTTGGCCGTGTCGGAGACGGTGTTCCGGTACTCCGGCGCGAACGTCGCGCAGACCTCGACGCCGAACGACGTCCATGCCATGACGTAGAGCCAGACGAGAGCCGTGCGCAGGCCTTCGACGCCGTGCAGGTTCCAGGTCAGACCGGAAACGTCGAAGCCGTTGGCCAGCAGTGGTCCGACGATGAACACCGCGAGCGGGATGAGCAGGATGCCGCCCGTGATGTACACGAACGTCATGGTGATGCGAACGCCGACGACGTTGAGCAGGTAGAGGATTCCGATCACACTCAGGCCGACCACGATCGGGAAGTTCAGCTCGATCGGCCCCACCTCCCACGACCAGTCCTGATCTGGGAACCACTGTGATTGGACGAGGGCGCCGATGATGCCGGCGTAGACGGATAACGATGTGGTCCACGGGAACCAGTACCCGATGGCGGCGAGCGGTCCGACGATCGGCGCACGCTTCTTCCACGCCTCGGCGGCGTACGCCGCGATACCTCCCGACGACTCCGGGAACATCGCGGCGAGTTCGGTGTAGATCCAGTTCGCCCCGGTTGCGAGGAGCATCGAGACGCTCCACAGGAGCACTGCACCCCATCCGCCGAGGCCGACGATCGAGGCGCCGAGCGAGGCGATCAACGCGGCAGGCATCGTCAGCGACATCGCGAAGCCGTCGTACCAGCGCATCGTCTTGTGCAGTTCGGTGGAGGTCTGTTCGGTGGACGTTGTTTCGGCCATGGCATTCCTAAGTCCCGTTGGGGGCGCCACAGGGGCACCCGGATATGACGGTGACTCGGACGGAACAGTGCGGAATCGACCCCCGCGGCAAGGGGATCGAACCCATCGACCCGGAAACCCGGAACCCGACGACGTCGATGCGGCGGACGAAGTATGGATCACGCCGCGAGCGATGACAAGCCCCGACAGCTTCACTCACGCCCGTAGGCGTTGGACAGAACCGCCTCGTAATCCTTGCCGATGCCGGAAGAATTCCGGCATCGAACTTGCTCAATTGACAGTACGAACCCGCTGTTTTTGCTCATCGAAGTGACAGGCGCCTCCCGAGTCGCTATCGTGGCCGCACTCGACGGAACGAGTGACTCAGCACACATTCATGGCGTCGGCAGCGCCACATCACACAGCACGCCGTCACAGGAGAACCCAGGTGAAACCAGTCAACGGTCCAGATATCCAACTGACGCGACGCCGACTGCTCGGATACGGCGGCGCCGTCGGCCTCTCCGCGGTCCTCTTCGCCCGCACCCCGCAGGCCCGAGCGCAGACCGGATCGCTCGGATCGCTCGCCTCGAACGACGCGGATGTCATCGTGCTCGGCGCCGGCGTGTCCGGTCTGGGCGCGGCGCGAACGGTCGTGGACGCGGGCAGATCGGCAATCGTCCTCGAGGCCCGCGACCGCATCGGCGGGCGCCTGTGGACGGATCGAACGACCATGGGCATCCCGGTGGAACGGGGCGCCGAGCTCATCCACGGCGCCGACGTCTCCACATGGGACATCGTCGGGCCGGCGAACATCTCGACACATCGCTGGGGAACCGAGATGTCCCGATTCGATCCGAGCTCGCCCTGGGTGGACCAGAACACGTGGGAGTTCTACAACTTCCCGCAGGGAAAGCCGGATCTGCCGTCACCGCCTCCCGCCCCGAATCCCGGCGAGACCGCCGAGAACTACCTCGCACGGCTGGGGATCACCCGGTCGAACTACCCGCTCGCCTTCCTGGTCATCGAGGTGGACAGCGAGCAGTTCGACAAGCTCCCCGCCAGATACGTCGTCGAGGACCTCGAGACCGCGCTCACGGCACCGGACAGCGGCGAGATTCCCAGTGACGGCTACGGGGATTTCCGAGTCGTCGGCGGCTACGACCAGATCGTCCGGATTCTCGCCGAGGGAATCGACGTACGAATGAATCACGAGGTCACCCGGGTGGCCTACACCTCCCACGGCGTGGAGGTGCTCGCCGGAGGCACCCGGTTCACCGCCCGCAAGCTCGTGATCGCGCTGCCCGCGGGCGTGCTACAGCGAGAGGCGATCGCATTCGACCCACCGTTGCCGTCGACCCAGCGTTCGGGGATCTCCGAGGTGGTCTATCTGCCGGTCTACAAGGGCCTGCTGGAGTTCTCCGCACCGGTCCTGCCGGACGGCTGGGACCTCGCGGAGGACTACCTGGTGAACCCGCCGACCCTGTGGAACGGGTCCGCCGCGGCACCCGGCTACTCGGGACAGGTCGTCGTCGCCTGGGCTACCGGAGACGAGGCGCGGGAACTACTCTCCCTGCCGGAAGCCGAGCGCCTGGCCCAGTCGGTGGACGCGGTCAGGTCGATGGCCGGTGATGCCGGTCTGCAGACCGTGGCCGCATCGACCTACGACTGGTCCCTCGACGAATACGCCCGGGGCGCCTACCCGGGGCCCACCTCGCGCCGCGACGGGCTGTACGAACCGATCGACCGGACCGTGTTCTGGGCCGGCATGGTCACCAGCACCGTCAGCTCGTCCCTCGACTCGGGTCGCGCCGCGGGGACCGCAGCGCTGGGCGCCCTGTAACTCGGCTCGACCACCGACACCCCTGGCACCCGAAAGGACTTCGCGCCATGAAGAATCAGCGCCATCCGCAGGTAGAACGCCGTGCCGGTCGGTCCGAGGGCGGCCTGTCCTCGAACGATCTCGCGCGTGTGATCGAGGCACTGACCGGCGAACGACTGTCCCCTGGCGCATCGGACAGCTCATTCGACAGCACCGCACATTGAGCTGAAGATCAGCTTCAAATTTGCTCTTTGAACAACTTTAAGACGCATTATTTGCCCATCGGGGGTGACATCGACCCCGATTGCAGTTATCGTGACCACACTCGCACGGAACGAGTGATCCCCAGCACAGACTCCGAGGGCATCGGCAGCCCTACCCCACACCAAGAGGGTTTCTCATGACGACATCCATCCCGACCGCCCCGCGCCAGCAGCTCTACGTGGACGGCGCGTACACCGACGGCAGCACCGGCGAGTCCGTCGAGGTGATCAGCCCGGTCACCGGTGGCCACATCGGAACCATCCCGGTCCCCTCCACCTCGGATCTCGACAAGGCCGTCGACGCCGCCCATCGAGCCCAGGCCGAATGGCGCAAGGTGGGGGTCTGGCAGCGCGCCGAGATCTGCCACCGCATCGGTGACGAGCTCGAGAAGCGCATCGACGTCCTCGCCCGCCTGCAGACTCTCGAGCAGGGCAAGCCGCTCGCCGAGTCCATCGCCGACGTGACCGAGGCGGCACAGCTGTTCCACCTGCACGCCGAGGACGCCGTCCGCCTGCACGGCGAGACCCTGCCGTCGAACGATCCGCAGAAGCGGATGTGGACCTTCTACCGGCCGGTCGGCGTCTGGGGCATCATCACGCCCTGGAACTTCCCGCTGCTGATGCTCACCGAGTTCGTCGCACCGGGCCTGGCCACCGGCAACGCTCACGTAGTCAAGCCGCCGACCCACACCTCGCTGACCGTGTTGGCTGCGATGGAGGCGTTCGAGGCCGCCGGTCTGCCGGCCGGTCTCGTGAACGTCCTTCCCGGAGAAGGCGACTTCGGCTCCGCCCTCGTCTCGCATCCGGGCATCGACGCCATCGGCTTCATCGGTTCGTCGCAGACCGGCGCGAAGATCCAGGCGACCGCCGGCCTGAAGCGGTCCATCATGGAGTGCTCCGGCAACGGCCCCCTCATCGTGCTCGCCGACGCCAACGTCGAGGCCGCCGCCAAGGCCGCCGCCGACGCCGCGTACTACTGCGCGGGCCAGGTCTGCTGCGCCACCGAGCGTGCCCTCGTGCATGCCGACGTGCACGACGCCTTCGTCGAGGCGCTCGTCGCCTACTCCGACACGGTCCGCCTCGGCGACCCGTTCGACTCCGCGGTCAACCTCGGCCCGCTCAACAACGAGGGCGTCGCCGCGAAGATGGATCGCCACCTGGCCGACGCCCGCGAGCGCGGGTTCGACATCCTCGTCGGCGGCGGTCGACGCGCAGGTTTCCCGACCGACCTGTACTACGACTTCACCGTCGTGGACGGCGTCACGCCCGACGGCCTCCTCAGCAAGGAGGAGTCGTTCGGCCCGGTCGTGCCGGTCATCACCGGCCGCGACGACGACGAACTGCTCCGCCTGGCCAACAGCGACGCGCTCGGCCTCCAGGCAGCGGTGTTCACCGAAAGCCTTTCCAAGGCTTACCGATTCGTCGAGGAGGTCGAGACCGGACAGGTGATCGTCAACGACAGCACCGGATTCTGGGACATCAACATGCCGTTCGGTGGCGCCGGCGGCAAGGGCACCGGCTGGGGCCGGATCGGCGGCAAGCACACGCTGATCGACATGTCCGACCTGCGCACCGGTGTCATGCACCTGAACCGCTGATTCGCGACGAACACGCTCTCCAATGAAAGGTCTCCGCATGCCCACCACCAGCCCGTCGACGATCGACGGGGTGCGCCGCTCCCCGTACTGGTTCGACGTGACGCCCGCCCCGACGCCCCTCCCGGCGCTCGCGACGACGCTGTCCGCCGATCTGCTGGTGGTGGGCGGAGGCTATACCGGCCTGTGGACCGCACTGATGGCCAAAGAATCGGACCCCGACCAGCGCGTGGTACTCCTCGAGGGCCACACCGTCGGGCACGCCGCGAGCGGCCGCAACGGCGGCTTCTGCTCCCCCAGCATCACGCACGGCCTCATGAACGGCGTGAACCGCTGGCCGTCCGAGGCCGCGTCCATGCACCGGATGGGGCTCGACAACCTCGCGGGGATCGAGCAGACCCTCGAGCGCTACGGCATCGACGCCGACTACCGGCGGCCGGGCAAGGTCAGCTTCGCCCGCACCACTTGGGAACTCGAAGGTCTGCGCGCCTACTCCGAGATGAGCGGCGGCTACGGCGAGCCGTCGCAGTTCATCCCGCCGTCCGAGGTGGGCGACTGGACCGCGTCGCCCGCGTACGTCGGCGGCCTGTACCTGCCCGACTACTCGCTGGTCGATCCGTACAAGCTCGTGCTCGGGCTCCGGCGGGCATGCCTCGACCTCGGTGTCGAGATCCACGAGAACACACCCGTCACGTCGATCGACAAGACGCCCGACGGGCGCATCGCCGCGACCACGCGGGGAGGACGGGTCGAAGCCCAGCGAGTTGCGCTGGCCACCAACGTATTCAAGCCCCTTCTGCGCCGGCTCACGAACACGACCATCCCGGTCTACGACTACTCGCTCGTCACCGAACCGCTGAGCGACGCCGATTTCGAGTCGATCAAGTGGACCGGGGACCTCGGTCTCACCGACGCCTCCAACCAGTTCCACTACTACCGCAAGACAGCGGACAATCGGATCCTGTGGGGTGGCTACGACGCGATCTACCACTACGGCTCCCGTCGCGACGAGGATCTCCTCGACCGACCGGAGACGTATGCGCGGCTCGCAACGAACTTCGCCACGACGTATCCCCAACTGGCCCACGTGCAGTTCACCCACGCGTGGGGCGGCATCATCGACTCGTCGACACGGTTCTGCCTCACCGCCGGAACGGCGTACGGCGGACGGGTCGCCTACGCGACGGGCTTCACCGGCCTGGGCGTCACCGCGACCCGCTTCGGTGCGCAGGTGATGCTCGACCGTCTGGCCGGACGCAAGACGGAACGGACGGAACTGGCGATGATCCGGCGCCCCGCCGTTCCGTTTCCCCCGGAACCGGTGCGTTACTTTGGTGTCCAGGCGACCAGATGGTCGCTGGCCAGGGAGGACGACCACGGTCGCCGCAACCTGTGGTTGCGACTCCTCGACAGCATAGGACTGGGATTCGATTCCTAGTCGTACCGAACCGGTTCGGAGGTCATCTTGAACACACCGAGCATCGACACGATCGACGCAAAGATCATCGAGCTCCTGCAGAAGGACGGTCGCCTCCCGTACCGGCAGATCGCGGAGGCGCTCGACATCCCCGCCTCGTCGGCGCGATACCGCGTGCAGCGACTCGAGGAGGCCGGGATCCTGCAGATCGTCGGGATCGCCAACCCGATGCGAATCGGCTTCGACCGTATGGCGATGGTCGGCATCCACACCCGCGCCGGCACCGCACGCTCGGTGTGCCAGGCGGTGGCGGCGCTGCCCCAGACGAGCTACGTGATCGTCACGTCGGGGCGGTACGACGTCATCGTCGAGGTGATCTGCAAGGACACCGAGGACTTCACCCGCCTGATGCACGACCAGTTGCACGCCATCGACGGGGTGCTCTCCACCGAGTCGTTCTTCGTGCTCGAGGTGGGCAAGCTGGCGTACGGCTGGGGAGTCGGCAACCCGCCGATGCTCCACGACGTCGTCTCGGCGGACACCGCACCGGTCGAGCTCGACGAGTGACCGCGGCATGGGCGCACCCGTTCGGGGGCGCCGTGCCAGGCCTCGCCCGGGTCCGACCCTCACTACTCGAAACACGACTCGACAGGCCCACCAATGACTTCCACGCAACCACAGCCCGACCCGCACCAGGACAGCGTCGTCGTTCCCGACGTCACTCTGGACCACAAGGCCCTCCCGGACGAACTCGTCGTCGACGGATCGCCGACCACCGCCCACCAGGCCCTGTCGTCGCTGTCGGGGTTGACGATCGGGGTATGGGAGCACACCCAGGGAACCTCGCGCGACGTGGAGGCGGACGAGGTGTTCTTCGTCGTCGACGGCCAGGGCACCCTCGAGTTCGAGGACGATTCTCCCGCAGTCGATCTCCGCCCCGGCACCCTCGTCCGCCTGCACGCCGGACAGCGCACCGTGTGGACCGTGCGCGAGACGCTCCGCAAGATCTACATCTCCTGACCACCCGGCTCTCAGACTCCGACGACGAAAGCATGGACACGATGCACCAGTACATCGACGGGATCCGGTGCGAAGGGGCCTCCGGTTGC
Organism: Rhodococcus sp. BE178; assembly: GCF_050433545.1. NCBI lineage: Bacteria > Bacillati > Actinomycetota > Actinomycetes > Mycobacteriales > Nocardiaceae > Rhodococcus > Rhodococcus sp. BE178. The sequence continues at coordinate 143,943 of NZ_JBNPXA010000008.1, forward strand.
ACCCAGGACGTGATCGACCCCTCGACCGGCGAGACGATCGTCACCGTCACCCTCGCGAGCAGCGACGACGTCGACCGCGCGGTCGCAGCCGCGCGCCGCGCCTTCGGATCGTGGTCGCGGACCACCCCGGCCGAACGCTCGGCGCTCCTGCTCCGCGTCGCCGACATCCTGCGCGGCCGCTCGGACGAACTCGCGGCGCTCGAGAGCCGGCAGTGCGGTAAGCCGATCCGGCTGGCACGGGAGTTCGACGTCCCCGGCTCGATCGACAACATCGAATTCTTCGCGGGCGCCGCGCGCATCCTCGAGGGAAAGGCGACGGGCGAGTACTCGCCGACGCACACCTCGAGCATCCGCCGCGAGCCGCTCGGCGTCGTGGGGGCGATCGCGCCGTGGAACTACCCGCTGCAGATGGCGGTGTGGAAGATCTTCCCCGCGATCGCCGCCGGGAACACCGTCGTCCTCAAGCCCGCCGAGATCACACCCCTGACCGCGCTGCTGCTGGCCGAGGCGATCACCGAGGCCGGCGTCCCCGACGGCGTCGTCAACATCGTCGTCGGCAGCGGCCAGGAGGCCGGCGCGGCGCTGGCACGCCACGTCGGCGTCGACATGATCTCGTTCACCGGATCGACCGCGGTGGGGCGCTCGATCCTCGAGGGCGCCGCCACCAATGCCAAGCGCGTCCACCTCGAATTGGGCGGCAAGGCACCGTTCGTCGTGTTCGACGACGCCGATCTGGAAGCCGCCGTCCACGGGGCCGTGGCCGCGAGCCTGATCAACGGCGGACAGGACTGCACGGCCGCAACCCGCGCGATCGTGCACGAGTCGGTGATCGACGCATTCGTCGCGGGCGTGGCCGAGCTGTACGAGTCGGTCACGCTGGGTCCGACCGGCGACGAGACGACGGACATGGGCCCCCTGAGCTCGTACGCACACCGCGACCGCGTCGCTGCAATGGTCTCGCGCGCACGCGATTACGCAACGATCGTCACCGGCGGCAGCGCCGGTGACGGACCCCTCGCCACGGGCGCGTACTACCGTCCGACGCTGATCACCGGAGCCTCGGTCGACAGCGAGATCTACCGCGACGAGGTGTTCGGCCCGGTGCTGACGGTGACACCGTTCCGCGACGACGACGAGGCCATCGCCCTCGCCAACGACACCCCGTACGGGCTCGCCGCATCGGCGTGGACCACCGACCTGCACCGCGCGCTGCGCGCAACCCGTGAGATCGTCGCCGGCTGCGTCTGGGTCAACGACCACATCCCGATCATCAGCGAGATGCCGCACGGCGGGGTCAAGCAGTCCGGATTCGGCAAGGACATGTCGACCTACTCGTTCGAGGAATACACCACCGTCAAGCACGTGATGTTCGACCTCTCGCGCGACGCCCGGAAGGCGTGGCACAGGACCGTCTTCCGCACGGACTGAGTGGCTCGTGGCGTTCGCACTCCTAGGCGCCCAGCGCGAACGCCACGAGGAACCCGAGTGCGGTGGAGATCCCCACCCACCAACCGCCCTCGCGGTACGCCTCCGGCATCAACGAATCCGCAAGCACCGCAATGGTTGCCCCACCGGCGAAGGCCTGGATGACGGCAATTCGACTGTCCGGGATGGTGTCGGAGACGGCGTTGGCCGCGACGACGACCAGCACCAGGACCGCGGCAGTGGCGGCCCACACCCCGAACGCCCGCCGCGAGTTGAAGCCGGGCTGCTCGCGCATCGACGCGGCGCCGGCGACGGCCTCGGGCACGTTGCCGACCGCGACCGCGACCAACAGCACCACTCCCCCGCCCTCCATGAGCGAGACGCCCAGGGCGGTGTTCTCGGGGATGCCGTCGAGCAGGGCCCCGAGCATCAGCGCCCACCCCAGCGCCGCGGGACCGAGCTTGTTCTCGATGAGGTGATCGGCCACCACATACACGAGGGCGCCGGCCAGCAGCGCCGTCCCGGCGACCCACACGCCCTCGATCGCGAACGCCGGCGCGAAGAGCTCGGACGACACCGCCGCCACCATCGTGCCGGCGCCGAAGGCCATGAGCGCGGCCAGCAGTGGCCGCGGCAGGCTGTAGCGCAGGCCCACCCACGCACCGAAGAGCAACGGTAGAGCCGTCCCGAGACCGTACAGCGCAGCTGTCAGCATCGATCGATCGTAGTAAGCACTGCGACCTCCTGCCGGGATCGAGGACAATCGACCCATGGCATGGCTCGAAGTCCTGCGCGCCGGCGCACGCACCACCGTCCAGGATCGGGGACGGCCCGGGTATGCGCGTCTCGGCGTCGGCGTCTCGGGGGCCGCCGACATCGTCGCGCACGACGGCGCGAACCGCCTCGTCGGCAACGATCCCCGCGCCGCGACGCTCGAGGTGACCCTCGGTGGTCTGCGGGTGCGGGCGGTCGGGCCGGCCACCCTCGCCGTCACCGGCGCGCGGGCACCGCTCACGGTGAACGGGGAACCCCGCCCGCACTACTCCACCCTGCACGTGCGCGACGGCGACGAGGTGGTGCTGGGGCTGGCCACGGCGGGACTACGCACCTACCTTGCGGTGCGCGGCGGCATCGACGTCACGCCGATCCTGGGCAGCCGCGCCACCGACACCCTCTCCGGCATCGGCCCCGAACCGATCCGGGACGGCGACCGCCTGCCGGTGGGAAGCCTCCACGGCGAGCTGCCGATCGAGGAACTGATCCCGCCACCCGCGCCGCCCGGAGATCCCGTCGAACTACGCGTTCGCACCGGTCCGCGCGACGACTGGTTCACCCCTGCATCCCTGGCCGCCCTGGTGCACCGGACGTGGACGGTCAGCACCGACACCGACCGTGTGGGCGCACGCCTCGACGGGCCGGGACCGCTGCACCGCTCCCGTCACGGCGAACTGCCGAGCGAGGGCATGGTGACCGGCGCGCTACAGGTGCCGCCGAACGGCATGCCGGTGCTGTTCCTCGCCGACCATCCGGTCACGGGGGGCTATCCCGTGATCGCCGTGGTCGTGGAAGAAGACATCCCGGCCGCAGCTCAGCTGCGACCGGGATGTCGGATCAAGTTCCGTCAGCTACGACGCTGACGCGCGATCTCGGACAGCACGACGCCCGCGGCGACGGACGCGTTGAGCGACTCCACCGGTCCGGCCATCGGGATGCTCAGGACGGCGTCGCACGTCTCGCGCACGAGCCGCGACAGTCCCTTGCCCTCCGAACCGACCACGATGACCACCGGGCCGGTGCCATCGTAGGTGTCGAGGGTGGTGTCGCCGCCGGCGTCCAGGCCGACGACCTGGACCCCCTTGGACTGCCAATCCTTCAGTGTGCGAGTGAGATTCGTGGCCCGCGCGACAGGCAGGCGAGCCGCGGCACCGGCACTGGTGCGCCAGGCGACAGCGGAGACGCTGGCGCTGCGACGCTGCGGGATCACCACACCGTGACCGCCGAACGCGGCAACCGAACGAACGACGGCGCCGAGGTTGCGCGGGTCGGTGATGTTGTCCAGGGCCACCAGCAGCGCGGGCTCCTGGTTGGTGCGGGCCGACGCCAGCAGATCGTCCGGGTGCGCGTACTTGTACGGCGGCACCTGCAGGCCGATGCCCTGGTGCAGTCCGTTGGCACTCATGCGGTCCAGGTCGGTGCGCGGCACCTCGAGGATCGAGATCCCCATGTCGGCCGCACGCTGCACGGATTCCTTGAGGCGATCGTCACTCTCGGCGCCCACCGCGACGTACAGCGCCGTCGCGGGGACACCCGCGCGCAGGCACTCGACGACCGGGTTGCGGCCCAGCACCATCTCCGGACCGTCCTCGGCCTTGCGGCCGGCCGGCAGACGACCCGCGCCGGGGCGGCCGCCGCCGGTGGGACGCTGCTGCGCCGCCTTCGCCGCGGCCCGGGCCCGCTTCGCGGCGGGATGCTTGGTGCGGGCCTCCGCCGGAGGCGTCGCGCCGCGGCCCTCGAGACCCCGGCGATGCTTGCCGCCGGACCCGCTGACCTGCCCCTTCTTGGTGCCGTCCTTGCGGATCGCGCCGCGCCTGCTCGAATTTCCAGCCATCACTGTCCCGATTCGTTAGAAGCTTGCTTGAGGGACCATTCGGCCCCGTTCGCGGTGTCCGTGACCTCGATACCGGCCTCGGCCAGCCGGTCCCGGACCTCGTCGGCCACTGCCCAGTTCTTGTCGGCCCGGGCCTGCTGACGCCGGTCGAGCTCGGCCCGAACCAGGACGTCGAGGGCATCGAGCGCCGTCGAGTTGTCAGTCGCGGACACCCACTGCGGATCCAGCGGATCGACACCGAGGATGCCGAGCATCGCCCGCACCTGCGACGCCAGCGCGCGAGCACCGTCGAGATCACCGGACTCGAGCGCGATGTTGCCTTCGCGGACCCGGCCGTGGATCTCGGCCAGCGCCGACGGCACACCCAGGTCGTCGTCGAGTGCGGCGGCGAACTCCGCCGTCCACTTGCCCACCGGGACCTCACCGGCCCGCTCTACGACGCGCGTCACGAACGACTCGCAGCGACGGTAGGCGGCCGCACCCTCGTGCAGCGCGGTCTCGGAGTACTCGAGCATCGACCGGTAGTGGGCACTGCCGAGGTAATACCGCAGTTCCTGCGGGCGAACCTGCTTGAGCACGTTCGGCACCGACAGCACGTTCCCGAGCGACTTCGACATCTTCTCGCCACCCATGGTGACCCAGCCGTTGTGCAACCAGTACTGGGCGAAGTCGTCGCCCGCGCACTTCGCCTGCGCGATCTCGTTCTCGTGGTGCGGGAACACCAGATCCATTCCACCGCAATGGATGTCGAACGCCTTACCGAGGTAGAACTCGGCCATCGCCGAGCACTCGAGGTGCCAGCCCGGTCGTCCCGGGCCCCACGGCGTCGGCCACGACGGCTCGCCCGGCTTCGCGGCCTTCCACAGCGTGAAGTCCCGCGGATCGCGCTTGCCCTCGGCCACGCTCTCGCCCTGGTGGACGTCGTCGAGCTTGTGACCGGACAGCTTGCCGTAGTCGGGGTAGCTGACCACGTCGAAGTAGACGTCGCCGGCGGACGCGTACGCGTGGCCGTTGTCGATGAGGCGCTGCATCATCTCGACCATCTGCGTCATGTGCCCGGTCGCCCGCGGCTCCACGGACGGCGGCAGCACACCGAGCTGCTGGTACGCCCAGTCGAACGACCGCTCGTACGTCGCGGCCCACTCCCACCAGGGGCGGCCCGCCTCGGCGGCCTTGTTCAGGATCTTGTCGTCGATGTCGGTGACATTCCGCACGAACGCGACGTCGTAGTCGTGCGCGAGCAGCCAGCGGCGCAGCACGTCGAATGCGACGCCACTGCGCACGTGCCCGATGTGGGGGTCGCCCTGAACGGTGGCGCCACACAGGTACACCGAGGCATGTCCGGGGGTCAGCGGAACGAAGTCACGCGGAGCCCGTGTCACGGTGTCGTATAGGCGCAAGGTCACGACGTGCGATTCTACCGGTCGCGATCAGCGGGGATGATCAGCGCGGTCGCGACGGCAGCGATGCCCTCTCCGCGACCCGTGAGACCCAGTCCGTCGGTCGTCGTCGCCGACACCGACACCGGTGCGCCGAGCACGTCCCCGAGGACGCGCTGCGCCTCCTCCCGACGCGGACCGATCTTGGGCCGATTGCCGATGACCTGCACCGACGCATTCCCGACGACGTATCCGGCGTCGGACAGCAGGCTCCGGACCTCGGTGAGCATCCGCACACCGCTCACGCCGTCCCACTCCGGACGACCGGTGCCGAACACCGAACCGAGATCGCCCAGGCCCGCGGCCGACAACAACGCGTCGCACAGCGCGTGCGACGCGACGTCGCCGTCGGAATGCCCGGAGCATCCGTCCGCGTCCTCGAACAGCAACCCTGCCATCCAGCACGGACGGCCGGGCTCGATCGGATGGACGTCGGTGCCGATTCCGACTCGCACGCGTAGGGCTCCCTGTGCTCGAAAAAAACTCGGACTTACTCAGACTTACTCGGACTCCGCCGGTCCCGCCTGCCCCAGCAGAATCCGGGCCAGAGCGAGATCCCACGGTGTGGTGATCTTGAATGCTTCGGGCTCACCGACGATGGTGCGCACCCGCTCGCCAAGTCGCTCGACGAGGCCGGCGTCATCCGTCGCGTCGCCGTCGACGTCCAGGTAGGCGCGGCGCAGTAGCGACGCCTCGAAACCCTGAGGCGTCTGGACGGCGCGCAACTCCGAGCGCGGCGGTGTGCCGGTGACGGCACCGAGCACGTCGACCGTCTTGATGGTGTCGCTGACGGGCAGCACCGGAATGACCGCTTTGCGTCCCGCCTGAAGTTCCGCGACCACTCGAGCGATCAGCGACGGCGGCGTCAGAGCGCGCGCCGCGTCGTGCACCAGCACCAATTCGGCGCCCGTGGCTGCCGCGAGTCCGGCGCGGACCGAGTCGGTCCGCTCCTCGCCCCCGACAACCACGACGACGCCGTCGGGCAGATCCGCCCGCGCCTCGTCCACGAGCGTCTCGGGCACGATCACGACGACCGTGTCCACGACGCCCGACTCGAGGAGTCCGTCGACGGCTCGGCGCAGCATGCTGCGCCCGCCCAACTCGACGAACGCCTTCGGGACGGACTCGCCCAGCCGGACTCCACGTCCGGCTGCAGGGACCAGCGCTACGACCGGTCCTCGGTTCTCACCCACTGTCAGGACGCGGCGGCGAGGACCTCGTCGAGAATGATCTCGGCCTTGGCGTCGTCGGTGCCTTCCGCCAGAGCGAGCTCACCCACGAGGATCTGCCGCGCCTTGGCCAGCATCCGCTTCTCACCCGCGGACAGGCCGCGGTCCTGCTCACGCCGCCACAGGTCACGAACGACCTCTGCGACCTTGTTCACATCACCCGAGGCCAGCTTCTCGAGGTTCGCCTTGTACCGGCGAGACCAGTTCGTCGGCTCCTCGGTGTGCGGCGCACGAAGCACCTGGAACACCTTGTCGAGACCCTCCTGGCCGACCACGTCACGCACGCCGACGTACTCGGCGTTCTCCGCGGGAACGCGAACGGTGAGATCGCCCTGCGCGACCTTCAGAACGAGGTATTCCTTCTGTTCACCCTTGATGGTGCGGGTTTCGATTGCCTCGATCAGCGCCGCTCCGTGATGGGGGTATACGACGGTGTCTCCGACCTTAAAAATCATCTGTCCCGTGCCCCTTTCGATCTTTCGAGTTTAACACGTGACCAATCGATCGTCCCATCAACGGTGCAGGTCAGGGGCGTCCTTACCTGATCTTAGGGCTTGACAGGCCGCACCAACCGTGCATTTCGGGCCGCGCGAACCGCCTGCCGAGCGACCCGTGAGGCGCCACCGAACCTGCACGCGGACAACCGTTGTGCGCCCGACACGACCTCGTAACGAGTACCCAGCGCACAGCCTCTCCGAGCCGACTACTACTCTGCCTAGTGGATTGTGAACCTGACCCATGGAGGACAACCCGTGACTGCTCTCAATGCGTCGCCGACTCGCCGAGTCATGGCCGCTGTCGCTCTCGCTGCCGGCGCGACGCTCGTGCTGTCCGCGTGCGGCGCAGGTCAGGTCTCGCAGACCGCCACCCAGGTTGCTGCGGTGAACGGCAACAAGGCGACCAGCGGCGACATCGCACTGCGCAACGTGCACGTCGTGTACCCGAACTCCGAGGAGTTCAGCATCGAACCGGGCGGCAACGCGCAGCTCGCGTTCACCGCGATCAACCTCAGCGAGCACGAGTCCGACCGCCTGAAGGGCATCAAGACCGACTTCGCGGGCGCCGTCACCATCGACGACAAGGAGGGCGGCCGCGACATCAAGCCGCAGGCCGCTCTCGGTGCGGGCAACCCCGATGTCTCGGTGCCCGAGCAGGCCCCCGAGCACGTCAGCCTGATCGACGTCACGCTCGAGGACATCCGCGAGGGCGTCCGGCCCGGCCTGACGTTCCCGGTCACCTTCTCCTTCGAGAACGCCGGCGACGTCGTCGTGCAGGTGCCGGTCGACGCCGGCCCGAAGACCGAGCGCCACGAGTCGGAGAAGTCCCCCGACGTGGCCGAGGGTCATCACTGATCCGTCGGATCGGACGTACTTCCGGAGGAGCCCGGGCGACACCGTCGCCCGGGCTCCTCTGTCGGTCGGGACCACTAGGCTGCGCGCGTGGCAAAAGCTAAATCGAGCTTCCGGTGTTCGTCGTGTCAGCACACTGTGGCCAAGTGGGTCGGCCGCTGCCCGGAGTGCGGCACGTGGGGCTCGATGGACGAGGCTCCGGTCCTCGCGGCGGTCGCGTCCCGCCCGGGCGCGTCACTGGCACGCGCCGGTGCCGCCGCGCTGCTGCCGACCACGCCGGCGTCCCCCATCACCCAGATCGACGGCACCGCCACTCGCGCCAAGCCGACGGGCGTCGACGAACTCGATCGGGTCCTCGGCGGTGGCGTCGTCCCCGGCTCGGTGGTGCTGCTGGCCGGCGAGCCCGGCGTCGGCAAGTCGACGCTGCTGCTCGAGGTCGTGCACCGGTGGGCGTGCCGCGGACCCGACGACCGCGCGCTGTACGTCACAGGCGAGGAATCCGCGGGTCAGGTCCGGCTGCGCGCAGATCGCACCGGGTCGGTGCACGAACGGGTGTATCTGGCCGCCGAGTCGGATCTCGCGACAGTACTGGGACACGTCGAGCAGGTCCGCCCGACGCTGCTGATCGTCGACTCCGTGCAGACGATGCTCGCCGCCGACGTCGACGGCGTCGTCGGCGGCGTCACGCAGGTGCGGGCCATCACCAGTGCGCTCACGTCGCTCGCGAAGGCCAGCGGGGTTCCGGTGCTGCTGATCGGCCACGTCACCAAGGACGGCGCGGTGGCCGGTCCCCGATCGCTCGAACACCTGGTGGACGTGGTCCTGCACTTCGAGGGCGACAAGCACTCGACGCTGCGGATGATCCGCGGCATCAAGAACCGTTTCGGTGCGGCCGACGAAGTGGGCTGCTTCGAACTGCGCGAGGACGGCATCGTCGGGGTGAGCGACCCGTCCGGGCTGTTCCTGCACCACCGGGCCGAGGAGGTGCCGGGCACCGCCGTCACGGTCACGATGGACGGCAAGCGTCCCCTGCTCGGCGAGGTCCAGGCACTGGTCGCGCCCACCAACAACCCGTCGCCGCGTCGCGCCGTGAGCGGACTCGACTCGGCGCGGGTGTCGATGGTGCTGGCCGTCCTGGAACGCCGCCACGGCATCAAACTCTCCGACCGCGAGGTCTACGCCGCGACGGTCGGCGGCATGCGGATGACCGACCCGTCGTGCGATCTGGCGCTCGCGGTCGCGGTCGCGTCGGCCGGCAAGGACCGGTCGATCCCCGCCGGCACCGTGGTGCTCGGCGAGGTCGGCCTGGCTGGTGAGGTCCGACGCGTGGCGGGTGTGAGCCGCCGCGTCGCGGAAGCCGCCCGGCTGGGATTCACCCGCGCCGTCGTTCCGCTCGACTCCGGCGAACTCCCGAAGGGCATCCGTCCCGTCGAAGTGGGAAACGTCGGAGATGCCCTGCGGGCCTTGAATCTTCGGTGAGGGTCAGACCGCCGACGTGCCGAACGGCGACATCGGTTCGCCGTCGACGAAGGCCGCCGTCGGAGCGAAGTGCTCGGGGTTGACGGTCAGGAACAGGCCGCGCGAGGTCGCGACGGGCGTCTCCGGGTCGACGCCGGGCCCCTCCACGATGAACGCCTCCGAGGTCGTGTACGCCTTGCGGCGGACCGTGCCCTCGATGCGGGCACGGAACTCGAGCACCGAACCCAGCGGGATCGGACGCGCGAAGTCGATCTCGAGGTGCGCGGTGACGACGGGGCCGCCGAGAACCATGCACGCCATGCCCTGCACCTCGTCGAACGCGGTGGAGAGGATGCCGCCGTGGATCACGCCGGGGCCACCCTGGTAACGCTTGGCAACCTCGAGGCGCCCGGTGACGGACAGGTTCTCTCCCGCGAGAAAGGTCATCGCCATACCGGCGGGCTGGTCGTCACCGCAGCCGAAGCACTTGGACCAGTGCTGGGGAAGCGGCTCTCCCGGCGCCGGGAAGAAATCCGGCAGCTCGGGAAGGACAAGGTCATCGGGCAAGGTCCAAGTACTGCTCACAACTAGGTAATGTAGAGGCGGCCCGACCGCGGCCGGAATGCGGCTCGGCCAGATGTGACGTCGAACGCACTCGGGATTCCGTCCGATCGGACCCGAGGCGCCGACCGGAAGGCGCCGACCGCACGAGGGGGGATTTCGCGATGAACGATGCCACGCCGTCCGCGGTGCTCCGCGAAACGATCGCGCGCCTGGCCCCCGGAACCGCGCTGCGCGACGGACTCGAGCGCATCCTGCGCGGCCGCACCGGCGCCCTGATCGTGCTCGGATACGACGACCAGGTCGAGGAGCTGTGCGACGGCGGATTCGAGCTCGACGTCGAGTTCGCGCCCACCCGCCTGCGCGAGCTGTCGAAGATGGACGGTGCCGTCGTCCTCTCCACCGACGGCACCCGCATCGTCCGCGCCAACGTGCAACTGGTGCCGAACCACAAGATCCCCACCGTGGAGTCCGGAACGCGCCACCGCGCGGCCGAGCGCACCGCGATCGAGACCGGCTACCCCGTCGTGTCGGTGAGCCAGTCGATGAGCATCGTGAGCGTGTACGTCGGCGGAATCCGACACGTCATCAACGGGTCGGCGACCATCCTGTCCCGCGCGAACCAGGCCGTCGCGACCCTCGAGCGGTACAAGGCTCGGCTCGACGGGGTCACCCGTCAGCTGTCGGTGGTCGAGATCGAGGACTTCGTCACGCTGCGCGACGCGCTGACCGTGGTGCAGCGCCTCGAGATGGTGCGCCGGGTGTCCGTCGAGATCGAACAGGACGTGCTCGAGCTGGGCACCGACGGCCGGCAGCTCGCGCTGCAGCTCGAGGAACTGGTCGGCGACAACGACACGGTCCGCCAGCTCATGGTGCGCGACTACCTGGCCGGATCCGAGCCCGCCTCGACGACGGCGGTGGAGAGCACGCTGTCCGCGCTCGACAAGCTCACCGACGTGGATCTGCTCGACCTCACCACCCTGGCCCGCGCCTTCGGTTACCCGGGCACCATCGAGGCGCTCGACGCGCCGATGAGCCCGCGCGGTTACCGGGTGCTCACCCGGGTGCCCCGGCTGCAGTTCCTGCAGATCCACCGGCTGGTGAGCTCGTTCGGGACCCTGCAGGGGCTGCTCGCGGCCACGGCCGCGGACCTGCAGTCCGTCGACGGCATCGGTGGCCTGTGGGCCCGGCACATCCGCGAGGGCCTCTCACGGCTCGCGGAGGCCTCGATCAGCGGACCGTACGACTAGTTCGCCGCGTCAGGAGAAATTGAACGGCTCCGGGGAGCTACGCAGCTCGCCGAGTTGCGCGACCACCGTGTAGGCGCCCGGCGCGACCTGAACGCGCGGGGCCTTGCATCCCGGCTCCGAGGTGGTGCCCGACCACTTGACGGTGAATCGTGCCTGCCCACCCGGCTCGAGGACCTGCATCGCCGGATCCGCATCGGGGTAGCAGTCGACGTTGGACCACAGCCGGTTGCTGCCGTTGAGCGAGTAGACGAGCGCCTGCTGCAGTCCCGAGCCCAGGTCCCGCTCGCACTTGCTGGTACCGATGTTCGTGATCGCGATCGAGAAGCTGGGCTCGTCACCCGCCTTGTACTGGGGACGGTCGGGCGACACCTTCAACGCCAACGACTGGTCGGCACACGGGGCCACCTCGGGGCCGGCACTCGTGGAGGCCGCAGTCGTTCCGGACACGCTGGTGCCCGAGGCATCGGCCGTCGAGGACCCCGACCCGTCCGAGGGCTCGGCCGCCGGGGTGGTGGTCGCCTCGGTGAGCTCGGAGGTGCCCGCCGCGGCCGCCGACTCCGGGTCGTCTCCGCCACCACGGACCGACGCGATGATCCACACCAGCAGCGCGACGACCACGACGACACCACCGATGGCGAGCGCCCGTCGACGCCAGTAGATCTCAGGGGGCAACGGTCCGTTCGGTTCAAGCACGACTCAACCGTAATTCCATACGACCTGCCCTCGCTTCTTCGGTCCCGGCGTGTCGCGTCTGCGAACACGGCCGCGGTGGCCGAGTGGACACGTTCGGCTCGGCCTCAGTCCACCGACTCGCCGATGTCACCCACCACACCCTGCAGTTTGATGTCGCCGTCGGAGAGCTTGTAGGTGACGCCGACGATGGCGCACGTGCCCTTCTCCACCCGGTCGGCGATGATGCGCGAACGCTGCATCAGCAGCGAACCGGTCTCGACCACGTGCCGGCCCTCGAGCTCGTCGACGGTCGTGAGGCCCTCCTGCCGACCCATCAGGATCGACGGAGCCACGCGTTCGACGACGTCGCGGATGAAGCCGTTGGGGATCCGGCCCTTGTCGAGGGCGTCGAGCGTGGCCTTGACCGCGCCGCAGCCGTCGTGGCCGAACACGACGATGAGCGGCACGTTGAGGATCTCGACGGCGTACTCGATGGACCCGAGCACCGAACTGTCGATGACGTGACCGGCCGTGCGGACGACGAACATGTCGCCGAGACCGACGTCGAAGATGATCTCGGCGGCGACGCGGGAGTCGCCGCAACCGAAGAGCACTGCCGTCGGGTGCTGGGCGTCGACCAGTTTCGCGCGGTCGGCAATACCCTGACTCGGATGCAGCGGGGTGCCACTGACGAAGCGCTCGTTACCCTGCTTGAGGGCTTTCCAAGCGGAGATCGGGTTGGAATTGGGCATGCGGCAATTGTGCACCTTCGCGTGGCCGCCGTCTCGGTTGGACCGATGGCGACGGCGCGACGAGCGCCCGGCAGTGTGCGGAGAAGGGTGAGAGTTTCGATGTCGGTGGACGGTTCAGCACTGCTGCGCTGGTACGACGAGCAGGCCCGGGACCTGCCGTGGCGTCGCGACGGCGTGACGGCCTGGCACATCCTGATGAGCGAGATCATGCTGCAGCAGACCCCCGTCGTCCGCGTCGCGCCGATCTGGGAGGAATGGGTGCGGCGCTGGCCGGTGCCGTCGCTGATGGCCGCGTCGAGCCAGGCGGACGTGCTGCGCGCGTGGGGAAAGCTCGGTTACCCGCGCCGGGCACTGCGCCTGCACGAGTGCGCGGGCGTGCTGGCCGACCGGCACGGCGACCAGGTACCCACCGACGTCGACGTCCTGCTGGGCCTGCCGGGGATCGGCGACTACACCGCCCGTGCCGTGGCATGTTTCGCATACGGGCAGCGAGTTCCCGTGGTGGACACCAATGTTCGACGCGTCGTCGCGCGTGCCGTTCACGGCCGGGCGGATCAGGGCAATCCGTCCGCGAAGCGCGACATGGCGGACGTCGATGCGCTCCTGCCGCGCACCCGGGCCCGCGCCGCACGGTTCTCCGCCGCACTGATGGAGCTCGGCGCCACGGTGTGCACCGCCCGGACTCCCGACTGTGCGAGCTGCCCACTGCCGACCTGCGCATGGGTGGAGGCCGGGCGGCCCGCGCACGTCGGCGAGCCCCGCAAGGTGCAGAAGTTCGCGGGAACGGATCGCCAGGTCCGCGGGAAGCTGATGGACGTGCTGCGCGACAGCTCCCACCCGGTGGAGCGCGCGCGACTCGACCTCGTGTGGCTCAGCGACCCCGGGCAGCGCGATCGCGCACTCGATTCGCTCCTCGTCGACGGGTTGATCGAGCAGACCGAGGACGGACTGTTCGCCCTCGCCGGCGAGGGCGGCTGAGGATCAGTCCAACGTCTTCAGGAACTCCTCGACGGCGTCACGGTACCGCTGGGGCTGATCGTCGTGGACGAGGTGCCCGGCTTGGGCGACCCACACGTAGCGGGCGTCGTCGTGGCCGTCGAGCATGCGGCGCATCTGTCCCTCCGGGGTGATCGTGAACTCGCCCTCGATCAGCAGCGTGGGGGCCGTCACGGACTCCCACTGCGCCCAGAAGTCGCGGGTGCCCCACTCCTCGGAGATGTCGCGGAACGTCTCGACGTCACCGTGCAGGTACCAACCGTCGGCGCGGCGCTCGAACGACTCGAGGAAGTAGCGGCCGGCCACCTCTCCGAAGTAGTCCAGGACGGACTCCTCGGTGGGGAACGGCTGCGGCCACGCGGAAACCATTGCCGCCCAATCGTTTGCCGTCCGACCACGGAAGTCCGGCGCCATGTCCTCGAGCACCAGCGCGCGAACCCGCCCGGGATGGGCGGCCGCGAAGCACCACGCGTGCAGCGCGCCCATGGAATGGCCGATGACGGTGATCGGCTCGTCGACGGCGTCGAGCGCGTCCGCGAGGTCGGCCACGAAGAGTTCGGTCGTGGGAGCCGACGCGATGGGGCGTCCGTGCCCGGCGGCGTCGAATGTGTAGACACGGCCGTGGTCCCGCAGCCAGGGCACGTGCCGCACCCACGTCCGCGAGCTGCCCATCAGCCCGTGGAGCAGCAGTATCGGCCGGCCCGTCCCACCCTCGTCGTGCAACACAAGACCGACGGTAACCCACCGACGTCCGGAGTACCCTCACGTCATGGCAGTCGTGAAGATCAACGCAATCGAGATCCCCGAGGGCGCCGGCCCCGAGCTGGAGAAGCGGTTCGCCGCTCGCGCCCACGCCGTCGAGAACTCCCCCGGGTTCCTCGGATTCCAGCTCCTGCGTCCGGTGAAGGGCGAGAACCGCTACTTCGTCGTCACGCAGTGGGAGTCCGACGAGGCGTTCCAGGCGTGGGCTAGCGGCCCGGCCCGCGAAGCCCATGCCGGCGAGCGCGCGAAGCCGGTCGCCAGCGGTGCGTCGCTGCTCGAGTTCGACGTGGTGCTCGACGTCGCAGCGGCGTCCGGTTCCTGACGAATCCCCCTCCACATCGGACAAATCGTCCGGTTCGGTCACGGTGCCCATCGCTCGATTGACACCGTGACCCCCTGGGTGCAAAAGTGCGCTCGACAGAGCGATGGATCGACGGAACCGGCAGCGATCGCAGCCATCACCGTCGCAGTAGTTCTCCTCGCAATGCTGGCCCTCTACCTGGTCGGATTCGACCAGGGGGCAATCTCCCGCAGCGGCATGTACATGCACGAGCTCATGCATGACGGTCGGCACCTGCTGGGCCTGCCGTGCCACTGACCACGCTCACGGACAGTTTCAAGACCCTCCTCCTCCGCGGGCTGCTGGCCGGCCTGATCGCGGGCTTGCTCGCCGGTGCCGTCGCGTTCACGCTCGGCGAGCCGCACGTGCAGGCCGCGATCAACATCGAGGAGTCGGCAGCAGCCGCCGAGGCGCCTGCAGCGGACCATCACGCGGGCGAGGCCACCACGGATCCCGGCGCCGCGGAAGAGTCCGCGGGACACTCCCACGGTGACGAAGAACCCCTCGTCAGCCGCACCGGCCAGCGCGCAGGCCTGTTCCTCGCAACCGCCCTGGCCGGGCTGGCGCTCGGTGCGATCTTCGCGGTCGTCGTGCACTACGCACGCCGTTTCACCGCCGTGAACGGGCCGCTACTGGCGATCGCCGTCGCCGGATGCGGTTGGCTCGCAATCGAAGCCGTGCCGTTCTTCAAGTACCCGGCGAATCCGCCGGCCGTCGGCGACCCGGACACCATCAACGAGCGCACCCTGCTGTGGCTCGCGTCGGTGATCCTGGGACTGGCCGCCGTGGCCGTGGCCGTGTACGTGGGGCGCGCACTGCGCAACCAGCAACTGGTGACGCTGCGCGTCATCGGCCAGGTGGCCGCGTTCCTCGTCGTGGCTGCAATCGGGTACATCGCGCTTCCCGGCATCAACGAGGTCGGCGAGGACTTCCCGGCCACGCTGCTGTGGGAGTTCCGGGTCTCTTCGCTCGCAACGCAGGCCATGCTGGGGCTCGCGCTGGGGCTGGCGTTCGCGTTCCTCACGGAACGCGCCCACCGCCGCGTGACCCGCTAGATCAGATCGCGCACGTATCGTCAGTGCAGCCCTCGGCGTCACCGCCGGGGGCTGCACTGGTTTCGCCTGCCGTCTGGTCGTACGCCTGACGGAGCAGCTCCGCGAACACGTCCGCCGGCTGCGCGCCCGACACCGCGAGACGCCGGTTCGCCACGAAGAACGGCACCCCCGACACCTGCAGCTGGCGGGCCGTCTCGATGTCGGCCCGCACCAGGTCGGCGCCGGCGTCGCCGTCGAGCGCCGCCGTGACCTCGTCGGCGTCCAGGCCGGCGCTCGCGGCGAGCTCGACGAGCACGGTCCGGTCGTCGATCACCTTGCCGTCCGTGAAGTATCCCCGGAACAACGCCTCGAGCAGCTCGTCCTGCCGATCGCCGGCCAGATGCAGCAGGCGATGGGCGTCGAACGTGTTGGACGCGGTCAGGGTGTCGAGATCCATCACCAAACCGTCGACTGCAGCCGTACGGGCGACGTGCTCGTACAACTCCCGCGCCTGCTCGACCGGCACGCCCCGACGCTCCGCGACGACCTCGAGCTGACTGCGCCGGGCACCCACCGGGGTGTCGGGAGCGAGCTGGTACGACCGCCACACCACCTCGACACGGTCGCGGTGCGGGAAGTCGGCGAGGGCCGCCGCGAAGCGGCGCTTACCGATGTAGCACCACGGGCAGGCGATGTCCGACCACACCTCGACCAAAACGGTCGGCTGATCGGATTCGGATACGGCGGCATTGTTCTCGATGGTCACGAGCCATTCGAACACATGCCGCCCGCATCCTGTTCCGCGCCCACCGGGGGCGGTCAGCCGCGACTCAACTGCTCCCGTAACTCCCGCTTGAGGATCTTGC
The DNA here is from genome assembly GCF_050433545.1 of Rhodococcus sp. BE178. Classification (NCBI taxonomy): domain Bacteria; kingdom Bacillati; phylum Actinomycetota; class Actinomycetes; order Mycobacteriales; family Nocardiaceae; genus Rhodococcus; species Rhodococcus sp. BE178. The sequence continues at coordinate 160,684 of NZ_JBNPXA010000008.1, forward strand.
CGGACCGGTTGCGCGGCAGGGCTTTGGAGACGACCAGGCGCTGCGGCGCCTCGTCGGCGCCGACACCCCGGCTCTCGAGGTGCTCGACCAACTCGTCGAGATCGAGGATCGATCCGGGCCGACATCCCACGACCGCGACGACGCGTTCGCCCGTCCCGCCGTCGGGGCATCCGACGACCGCCACCTCCGCGACAGAGGGATGCTCCGCGATCAGCATCTCCAACTCGGCCGACCCGATCGGGACGCCGTCGCGCACGATGAGGTCGGCAGCCCGGTCGACGAACCTGAGGTACCCGTCGCCCGGACCGTCGATCACGAACAGGTCGCCGGTCCGGAGGAAGCCGTCCTCGTCGAACGGATCCCGGTCCCGCGCCGGGTTGAGGTACCCCGCGAACACCGTCGGCCCCTTGACCCGGAGTTCCCCGGGAACGCCCGGGACGACGATCTCGTCTCCGGTGCGGCCGTCCACCAAATCGACCTCGGCTCTCGTGGCGTCGCCTGCCCGCGGATACAGCAGAGTCCGCTGTCCCCGCGCCACGCCCGTCGGCGCCGAGCGCAGGCTCACGCCCTCGACGGTGCCGAAGAAGTTGATCAACTCGACCCCGTAGCTCTCCTTCCACTTCCGCACCGTGTCGGGCGACATCGGTCCGGCGCCTACGCCGATCCGGGTGAGGGTCGACAGGTCGACCGTGGGCCCCTCACGCCGTTCGATCTCAGCGAGTGCCGCCGGCCGCCCCGCGGTGTAGGTGACCTTCTCCTCCGCGATCTGACGCAGAAAGACATCGAGGTCGGACGGCTGATGCTGCACCAGCACACATCCGACGGAGAGCCACGGCAGCAGCGTTCCGACGATCCCCGCGGCAGTCATCATCTGGAACGGGTTGAGGATCACGTCGTCGACGGTCAGCGACGCGTATCGGACGAGGGCCCGAGCCTGGGCGAGCGACTCGTAGTGGGCGTGCGGCACCCCCTTGGGTTCGCCCTCCGTTCCTGCCGTCCAGCAGATGGCGATGCAGTCGTTGGGGTCGACGACGTGCGTTGTCGCGTACTCGGCAACCCTTTCGATGTCGGCTGCCGTCGGCACCGTGTGCCCGATCCGCACGACGCCGTCGGGCACACCCACCCCGTAGCTGAGGACGACCCGAAGCGTGGGGATCTGCGGCCGCACGGACATCACCCGACCGGCGACGGGGCTCGATCCGATCCGACCCGCGGTGACGAAGGCGCTGGCACACGACTCGTTGCACGTCTCGACGATCTCCGCATCGGTCGAATGCACCGGCAGCGGCGACACGATCGCACCGATCCGCCAGGATGCGAGGAAGACGACGACCTGTTCGACGGTGTTCGGCAACTGGACGGCGATCACCTCGCCGGCCCTGATCCCGGCCTCGAGCAGCACCGCCGCCAACCGGTCGACCTCGACATCGAGTTCGGCCCAGGTGACCCGACGCGGCAGCGCGTCGACCTGCTCGGCCTTGTTCACGGGATCGACCACCGCAAGCTGGGATCCACGGTCCCGCACCCGATCGGCGAAGAGTTGTAGGACTGTCTCCGGAGTCCATGCGCCGGAAGCGGTGTACTCGGTGATCCGGATCTGAGGGTGAATCTTCAGGCTCCCCATGTGCCTTCCCTTCCGTCGATCCGACGCCCCGACCGTCGTCACTTCAGTTAGCGGTGTGATCTAGGTCACTAGATTTACCACGGACTGTTATCCACGCGCGACCTGGGCGCCCGGACCGGGAAGAACGCCCTGCCCTTCCGTGTCAGGTGGTAGGTGACCCGTCCCGGATACTCCGGCGCGGGGCGCTCGCTCAGCACGCCGAGTTCGGTGAAGACCCGCAGACGATCCGCCAGGACGGCCGACGGCGCGCCCGTCCACTCCGCGAACACCCCGAACCTCGTCGCCCCGAACGAGCCGCACCGAGCAACGCGGCCGACCACCGGCTACCGACCAGTTCCATCGTGTGCGGCAGCTGCGCGCGCCGACGGGCCGCCCCGGTGCGACGGCGACTCGCCGCCGCCGGGATGCTGCGCGATGCGCCACCGCTCGGACCGAGACTCGCAGTCACGTCGTCCAACCCGGCCGGCTCCCGGCACCGCGCGCACACCATCACCGGGGTGAACTCGGCCCCGCAGTCGACGTGCCGCACCCGCAACAGACCGGCCGGACCGTCCGGCGCCCACTCACGCTCCCACGACCACATCGCCGCCAGGATCGGCCACACCGCGCGGCCGCGATCGGTGAGCAGATACTCGGGCCGCGCCGAAGCGATCGGGAACACGACCTTGTCGAGCAGGCCCGCGTCGGTCAGCCAGGCGAGCCGTCCGGTCAGGACCGAGTTCGAGATCTTCCCCTACCCGCCCAGTCGCTGTACCGTCGCGCCGCGCGCAGGGCATGGTCGAGGATCCACAGATTCCACTCGTCGCCGAGCAGACCGAATGCGATTGCGAGCGCGTTGTCGCCACCCGGATCCACTACGTAGCCGCCCCCACGCATGACCAGCTCCCCGTCGTCAGTGGGCGGAGTACTGCACAGACCACGTCGGCGAATCGGCCGAAAGTCCGGTTTCCGGAGTCGTACCCGTTTGCCCGACATCCCGTCTCGTTCCGTCGCGTCCGACGATGCATCCGCAGTTGTGTGAAGTCCACAAGTCCGCGAGATCCACCGCATCGGCCGCGTAGCGTCAGTGACGCCTTCCGCCCGGCCGTCGGCCGCTCCCACAGTCGGCGGTCGCCCACGGCTTCGGCCGCCCAGCCGAATCGAGTTCTCCGGCCGCTTCGATCGCAGCGCATGACAAGCCAGCGGTGTTCGGACGCACCCCAGGAGGAGCCATGACTCTCGTCCACAGCCCGAATCGGGCGATCGAATCACTCGGCATCGCGCTCGTAGCGGTGGGTGTGGTTCTCCTCGCCCTGCTCACGCTCTATCTCGTCGGCTTCGACCAGGGCGCGATCTCCCGCACCGGGATGTACATGCACGAACTGATGCACGACGGCCGCCACCTCCTGGGGCTCCCGTGCCACTAGCAGGATCGTTGAAGAGCCTGCTGCTGCGAGGCCTTCTCGCCGGGCTGATCGCCGGACTCCTCACCGGCGCAGTCGCCTTCGCGCTCGGTGAACCGCACGTCACGACTGCCATCACGGTCGAGGAATCCGCGCCCGAGAGCGATGCGGCCGCCACCCACGATCACGGGGACACCGCCGCCACGCACTCGCACTCCGACAGCGACGAACCTCTGGTCTCGCGAGGCGGACAACGGGCCGGGCTGATCCTTGCGACAACGCTGGCGGGGGTCGCGATCGGCGCGATCTTCGGCGTCGCCGCACACTATGCGCGCCGGTTCACCGCGATGTCCGGCCCGCTCCTCGCGCTCGGCACGGCCGGGGCGGGGTGGCTCGCCATCGAAGCTGTTCCGTTCTTCAAGTACCCGGCCAATCCACCCGCAGTCGGCGATCCGGACACCATCAACGAGCGGGCGCTGCTGTGGCTGGCCGCCCTCGTACTCGGGCTCGCGGCCGTGGGGGCCGCCGTCTACGTCGCCAAGGTGCTTGCGCCGCAACACTACTGGACGGTACGGACCGCCTCCGCGATCGTCACCTTCCTCGCGATCGTCACCGTCGGCTATCTCCTGCTGCCGACCGTGAACGAGGTGGGAGAGGACTTCCCCGCAACTCTGCTGTGGCAGTTCCGGGTGTCGTCGCTGGCGACGCAGGCCACGCTGTGGCTGAGCCTGGGACTGGTCTACGCCTACCTCACCGAACGGGCACAGCGCGGCCCGGCCTCCCCCACCACGGCACCCGCATCCACGCCGGGGCAGGCGCCGACCGGCACCTCACGACCGTAGGAGGGGACCTGACGAGGATTCGGAGCACCACGAACCACCGGACCCACTTGGAAGGGAGACCTCCGTGAGCACCACCCAGGCACAATTCCAGACCCTCACCGACGGTCTGGCACAGATCACCCCCGCAGTCCACGACGTGCAGGACTCGCCGTACTCGATCACCAACGCGCAGTACGACATCCTGCGGCACGTCCTGCACGACGTCGGCGGGCAGCCGGCACTCCCGGTCGCGTACAAGGAGAAGCCGGAAGAGGACTGGGAGATGAACACGTACCTCACGTGCGAATGCCTCGCGTGGCGCGGTTCGTGGAACTCCGAGATGCGCCGTCGGGCCGAGGTCGACCTCGGTGAGACCCAGTACTTCGGGCTCCCGTACTACGCACGATGGATCACCGTCGCCGCGAAGGTGATGGTCGACAAGGGGCTGATTTCCCTCGACGAACTCTCCGACAAGATCGACGAGGTGCGGGCACGGCTGCAGGAGGCCAGGAAGTGATGCCGAAGTTCAAAGTCGGCGACCGCGTGGTCGTCAAGGACCAGACCAGCCTCTTCCACACGCGTACACAGGCTTACGTGCGCAACCAGACCGGCACCGTCGTCGCGCACCGACCCGAATGGGTGATTCCGGAGGACGAGGCCTTCGACAAGCTCGAGACCGGCCGCAAGGAACCGTTCTACGTCGTCTCGTTCAAGCAGACCGATCTGTGGCCCCGCTACACCGGGTACGACATCGACACGCTCGAGACCGAATGCGCGGAGGGCTGGCTCCGGGCTCCCGAGAAGGACCAGTAGGAGGAGAAGTGAGCGACTCACACAGCCATTCCGGCAAGGATGCACACGCGCCCATCCAGGCCTCCGAGGAGGTCAGCGAGTTCGAGGTCCTGGAACTCGCGCTGCGCGAACTCGCGATCGAGAAGGGTCTGTTCTCCGCCGAGGATCACCGCCGCTTTTCCGAGTGGGCCGAGTCGATCGGACCCTCCGGCGGGTCGAAACTCGTGGCCAAGGCTTGGACCGATCCCGAGTTCAAAAAGCGCCTGCTCGAGGACGGGACCGAGACCTGCAAGGAGGTGGGCATCGACTGGACCGACCCGACGGGCACCGGCACACCGAGTGACTACACCTTCTTCTACGTCCTCGAGAACACCCCGACGGTGCACAACGTGATCGTGTGCACGCTGTGCTCGTGCTACCCGCGCCCCGTCCTCGGCATGTCGCCGGACTGGTACCGGACGCCGAACTACCGTCGACGCATGGTGCGGCGCCCCCGCGAGGTTCTCGCCGAGTTCGGACTACACTTCCCGTCCGATGTGGAAGTGCGCGTGCATGATTCGAACCAGAAGTCGCGGTTCATGGTCATGCCGATGCGCCCCGGGGGCACCGAGGGCTGGACCGAGGAACAGCTCGAGAAGATCGTCACCCGCGACACGATGATCGGTGTGGCACTGCCGTCCGCCGACTGGGACGCATCCGAGGCGCCGTCCGCGCCGTCTTCGGGAGGTGGCAAGTGACCACGGCACAGGGATACGAGATCATCCTCGGCACACTGAAAGAAGGCTCCGAGCGCGGCGGAGCCCTCCCCGACACCGACCGCAAGCCGGACCCGTGGGAGTCGGCAATGCAGGCCACGGTCGAATGCCTGTCGTGGCGCGGCGCGTGGGACAACCTCGAGCGCCGGCACACCGAGGACGAACTGGGCGAAACCATCTACAGCGAGTTCCCGGTCCACTCCCGGTCCGCCATCACCACCGCGCACACGCTGCTCGACCGCGGCATCGTCACGCAGGACGAACTGAATGCGAAGATGGACCGGATCCGGGCGAGGCTCGAACGAGCCTGACCGCAAGGTCACCGGAAGCGATTCCGCCACAGTAACGTTCGAGCACCCGCCATACGGACTACTCGAGCGCGGCATCCAGCGTGATCGTGACGCCGGTGAGGGCCTTGCTCACAGGGCAGGACTCCTTGGCCGCCTGGGCCACATGGGCGAACCCCGCAGCGTCCAGGCCGTCCACCTCACCGCGGACAGTGAGCGTGATCCCGGTGAGCTTGAAGCCCGGATCGTCGGGGCCGAGCGATACGTCGGCCCGGATGTCGAGACTCTGCGGGACCCCACCCGCCTCGCCGATCAGGGCGGACAACTGCATCGCGTAGCAGGACGAGTGCGCGGCCGCGATCAGTTCCTCCGGACTGGTGGTGCCCCCGGCGTCCTCGGCGGCCCGCTTCGGGAACGACACCTCGAAGGTGCCCGCCCCCGAACTGGTGAGTTCGACCTGGCCCGAACCCTTTTCGAGCGTCCCTTTCCAGGCGGTGCGTGCGGTACGTGTGGGCATGGGAGTCCTTCCGTCGGAGTGTGCGGGTGACATCCACCAGTGTTCACCGACACCTCGTCCGGTACTCGCGATTTGCTCAGGATCACCGGTCGGCGCGCTCGGTCGCCTCGTCGGTCTCGTGATACTGCGCGAACAGTTCCCGTTCCCGATCGCGGTGCGGGTAGGCGAAGAAGACGAGCGCCGCACCGACCAGGACGATCACGATCGCCGCGCTGTACGCGCGGGTGTCACCGTCGAGGAAGGCCGCACGGGCGGCGGCGGTGATCGCGTCCGCGTACTGCGGGTACCGCTCCGCGACGTTCTCGGCACCGGCGAACGACTTCTCCAACGCGGCCTCGGTCTGATCACTGACGGCGCCGGAGTCCGGACTGGCGGCGATCGAGGCAGCGAACGAGGCCGCGTATCCGGCGGTGAGCAGCGCGCCGAGCACCGACTGCACGATGGCGCCACCCAGGTCGCGCTGCAGGTCCGCGGTGCCCGACGCCATTCCCGCCCGCCACACCGGCACCGACCCGGTCAGCGAGTGCGAGGCGGGCGTGCCGGCGAGTCCGACGCCCGCGCCGAGGAACATGTAGCCGAGCGCGATCTTCCAGTACTGCGCGTCCTCCTTCCACAGCAGCAGGGCCACCAACAGTCCCAGCACGATCGCCGTGTATCCCAGCAAGAGGGTGAACCGCGCGCCGTGCGACTCGACCAGCTTGGCCGACTGCGGCGCCACCACCACCATGACGGCCGCCGCGGGCAGACCCGCGGAGCCCGCGGCCAGCGTGGAGTAGCCGAGCACGTTCTGCATGAACTGCTGACCGATGTACAACGTCCCCATGAGCGTGCCGAACACGACGATGCCCGCGACCGCCGCCACCCAGAAGATCCGCCTGCGGGCCACCCGCAGGTCGAACAGAGGGTACTTCGCCCGCAACTGCCGTATTCCGAACGCAATGCCCGCGGCGGCCGCGACCAGCAGCATCGACAACGCGGTCATGCGCATACCGTCGACGGGAGCGAAGTTGATCCCCAACACCAGTGCAGCCACCAGGACCACGGAAACGATCCCGCCCAGATGGTCCACCGGATCGGTCGACTCGTTGACGTGGCTCGGCACGAAGAACACGGCGAACCCCAGTGCGACCAGCGCGAGCGGCACCGTCACCAGGAACACCGAACCCCAGTCGAACGACTGCAACAGGGCACCGGACACGAGCGGGCCTAGCGAAGAGATGCCGCCCCCGATCGCGGACCACAGAGCGATCGCCTTGGTCCGGCCGGCCCCCGACCAGAGCGCGGTGATCAGCGCGAGGGTGGTCGGGAAGGCCATCCCGGCCGCGACACCCCCGAGCAGGCGCGCGAGGATCAGCACCTCGACGGTCGGCGCGAACGCGGCGATGATGCACGCGGGCAGCGACAGCACCATGCCGAGCACCAGCATCATCTTGCGGCCGAACCGGTCACCGAGGGCACCGAGGTAGAGCACCGAACCCGCGAGCCCGACGGAGTACCCGACGGCGATCAGGTTCAGCTGCGTCTGGCTCGCGTCGAAGGCCCGACCGATGTCGGGCAGCGCGACATTGGCCACCGCCAGGTTCAGGTTCGCCACGGCGGCGACGAGGATCAGGGCCGTCAGGACCAACGAGGCCCGGGCGGGGCGTGTCCCGACCGCAGCGGACGTCATGCGGCCAGTTCACACCATCGAGGTCCGTCCCGCTCACCGACAGGCCGACACGACCGGGACGAACCCCGCGGTGATCTGGTGGCAGGCCCCCGGCAGCCCCCCGGAGCCCACTCGACCGCCTCGGCGAATACCGACCGGGGCGACGATCGGCATAGCGTGCTGATCGTGACCACCGACGACGATCAGACCGGCCGGGCGCAGGCCGAGGGGGCAGCTCGGACCGCGGCTCTGGCCCGTGCCGCCCACCGACGGCGGCGTCGAGGACGCCGGCCGATCCTGGTAGGCATCGACGGTCCCGCGGGCGGCGGAAAATCGACCCTCGCCGATCGGGTCGCCGCGGCGCTGGGCGACGCGCCGATCGTCCGGATGGACGACCTCTACCCCGGCTGGGACGGTCTTGCGGCGTCCGTGCCGCTACTCGTCCGGTGGGTCCTCTCTCCCGCCGAGCACGGCCGGATCCCGCGCTACCGGCGCTACGACTGGTATCGCGGCGGATACGCGGAGTGGCGCGCGGTCCGCCGCCACCGCTACCTGATCGTCGAGGGTGCCGGATCGACCTGTGGCATCGCGCGCGGGTACTTCGCGGTCCGGGTGTTCGTCGACGCCTCCCCGGACGAGCGGATGCGTCGCGCCCTGCGGCGCGACGGCGACATATTCCGGCCGCACTGGGACCGCTGGGCCCGGCAGGAAGTGGCGTTGTTCGGGCCGGACCGGACGCGCCGCGCCGCGCACGTCGTGGTGATGACGGGGTCGACGGGCCCCTGCACCTGAGTGGGTCAGCCCGGTTCCGGCACCGGACGGGCGGCCCGGTGCCGATCGGCCATGCCCGACGCCCGGAGCCTGATCCCCTCGCGCAGACTCTCGGGCCCGAGAAGTTCCGCATCCTCGCCGAGCATCCACAACACTCCCCCGGCGTGAGCGGCGTCGCCGAACTCGACCTCGGCCGTGATCCAGCCGTCCGCGCGAGTCTCCGAGGCGGCGGAGAGCACCGAGCCGAGAAGGTCCTCCCGCCGCTCGGCCCGCACCCGAACGGTGGCCGCCACGGACTCGTGCAGCGCACGGAACTCGGACCGCCGCCGGTCCCAGATCCCGGCCAGGTCGACGACGGGGTCGCGCCGCGCCGGCTCGTCGAGCTCCACGGCGTCCTGGATGCGGGACAGCCGGTACGTGCGCTCCGAACCGCGATGCGTTGCCACCAGGTACCACCTGCCGCCGGCATTGACCAGGCCGATCGGATCAACTGTGCGCCAGTGTGATTCGCTGCCGCGGGCGGCGTACCGGAGCCGAAGCCGGCGCCCCGCGAACACCACCTGCTGGATCAGGCCGAGATACGCCTCGTGGGACGGGTCGGTGAGCCAACCGCCCTGCCGCACGAGCACCCGTTCCGCGACTCGTGTGGCGGCCGAGCGATGCGTGTCGGGCATGGCGGCCGACACCTTCCGCATCGCGGACGCGAAGGCGGGCGCCATCCCCAGCGCCGCAGGGGTGGCCGCGGCGCCGGCCGCGAGCAGCGCCTTCGCCTCCTCCACCGTCAGCCCGGTGAGGTCGGTGGTGAACCCCGGCAGCAGGGCGAACCCGCCGTCCCGGCCGCGTTCCGCGTAGACGGGGATCCCTGCCGTCGACAGGGCCTCGACGTCACGCAGCACCGTGCGAGTGGACACCTCGAGCTCCCGGGCGAGGGCCGTGGCGGACATCCGTCCCCTGTTCCGCAGCAGCAATACCAGCGAGAGGAGGCGGTCGGCGCGCATTGCCCCATCCTCTCAGCAATACATGACAGGAGATGTCGTGATTAGGGACGAGAGTGGGCGCGGTCCGCACACGTGCACTCGATCGAAAGGCCCCACCATGACCGACATCACCGATCCCCGCCCCCTGTACCGCGAGGCCCTGGCCTGGGTGACCGCCTTGATTGCCGAGGTGCGGCCGGACCAGCTGACGGATCAGACGCCGTGCGACGAGTTCGACGTCGCGACCCTGATGGGCCACCTGGTCGCTACCGTCGACCGGGCGCGCGTCATCGGGGAGGGCGGCGACCCGACCACCGTGCCGTTGGTCGCGATCGCCGTCGACGGCGATCGGTGCGCCGCGTACCGGATCGCCGGCGAGAGGATGTGGGCCGTCTGGAGCGACGACGCGCTGCTCGACGTCACCGTCACCGCGCCGTGGGGCCGCGTACCCGGCCGCGCCGCGATCTGGGGATACCTCAACGAGACGCTGGTCCACGGCTGGGATCTGGCCGCCGCGACCGGGCAACCCACCGAGACCGACTCCGCACTCGCCGAATCGGCACTCGCGGTGGCCCGCCGCGCGATCCCCGCCAACCCCCGCGGTGGGCACGTGCCGTTCGGCGCGGTGGTCGAGCCGGCCGAGGGAGCGGGACCGACGGAACGCCTCGCCAACTGGTCCGGCCGGACCGGCATCGGCCGGCCCACGATCTCGGCCTGACACACGACGACGCCCCGCACGCTGCTGCGTGCGGGGCGTCGTCGTGCCTGTGAACCTACTCGGCGGAGCCACCCTCGGACGGGGCGTCGCCGGCACCGGCCAGCGCCTCGGCGGGCGAGTCCGGCACCTTGACCGGCTTCGGGTTGGGCGTGAACGTGAACTTCGCGTCCTCGCCCGCGCTCTCGCCGTCCCAACCCTCGACGTCGACGAGCACGATCTGACCGGGGCCGACCTCGTTGAAGAGGATCTTCTCCGACAGCTGGTCCTCGATCTCGCGCTGGATGGTGCGACGCAGCGGCCGCGCGCCGAGCACCGGATCGAACCCGCGCTTGGCGAGCAGCGACTTGGCCTGCTCGGTCAGCTCGATGTCCATGTCCTTGTTCTTCAGCTGCTTCTCGACGCGGCCGATCATCAGGTCCACCATCTGGATGATCTGATCCTTGGTCAGCTGGTGGAAGACGATGATGTCGTCGATGCGGTTGAGGAACTCGGGGCGGAAGTGCTTCTTGAGCTCGTCGTTGACCTTGAGCTTCATCCGCTCGTAGTTCGACTCGCTGCCCGTTCCGGCGGAGAAGCCCAGACCCACGGCCTTCGAGATGTCGGAGGTGCCCAGGTTCGAGGTGAAGATCAGCACGGTGTTCTTGAAGTCGACCGTACGACCCTGACCGTCGGTGAGACGGCCGTCCTCGAGCACCTGCAGGAGGGTGTTGTAGATCTCCTGGTGAGCCTTCTCGATCTCGTCGAACAGGACCACCGAGAACGGCTTGCGGCGCACCTTCTCGGTGAGCTGGCCGCCCTCTTCGTAGCCGACGTAGCCGGGAGGGGCACCGAACAGACGCGACGCGGTGAACCGGTCGTGGAACTCGCCCATGTCGATCTGGATGAGCGCGTCGTCGTCGCCGAACAGGAAGTTCGCGAGCGCCTTGGACAGCTCGGTCTTACCGACACCGGACGGACCGGCGAAGATGAACGAACCGGACGGACGCTTCGGATCCTTCAGGCCGGCGCGGGTGCGGCGGATCGCCTTGGAGACGGCCTTGACGGCGTCCTCCTGGCCGATGATCCGCTTGTGCAGCTCCTCCTCCATGCGGAGCAGACGCGTGGTCTCCTCCTCGGTGAGCTTGAAGACCGGGATACCGGTCCAGTTGCCCAGCACCTCGGCGATCTGCTCGTCGTCGACCTCGGCGATGACGTCCAGGTCACCCGAACGCCACTGCTTCTCGCGCTCGGCACGCTGTGCGACGAGGGTCTTCTCCTTGTCGCGCAGGTTCGCGGCCTTCTCGAAGTCCTGCGCGTCGATCGCGGACTCCTTCTCGCGACGGGCGTCGGCGATCTTGTCGTCGAACTCGCGCAGGTCCGGCGGTGCGGTCATCCGACGGATGCGCATCCGGGCGCCTGCCTCGTCGATGAGGTCGATGGCCTTGTCCGGCAGGAAGCGGTCGTTGATGTAGCGGTCGGCCAGGGTGGCCGCCGCGACCAGCGCACTGTCGGTGATCGAGACACGGTGGTGCGCCTCGTAGCGATCGCGCAGACCCTTGAGGATCTCGATGGTGTGCTCGACCGTCGGCTCGCCGACCTGGACCGGCTGGAACCGGCGCTCGAGGGCGGCGTCCTTCTCGATGTACTTGCGGTACTCGTCGAGCGTGGTGGCACCGATGGTCTGCAGCTCGCCGCGGGCCAGCTTCGGCTTGAGGATCGAGGCCGCATCGATGGCGCCCTCGGCCGCGCCGGCACCGACGAGGGTGTGCAGCTCGTCGATGAACAGGATGATGTCGCCGCGGGTGTTGATCTCCTTGAGCACCTTCTTGAGGCGTTCCTCGAAGTCACCGCGGTAACGGCTGCCGGCCACCAGGGAGCCCAGGTCCAGCGTGTAGAGCTGCTTGTCCTTGAGGGTCTCCGGGACCTCGCCGTTGACGATGGCCTGTGCGAGGCCCTCGACCACGGCGGTCTTACCGACGCCCGGCTCACCGATGAGGACAGGGTTGTTCTTGGTGCGGCGGCTCAGCACCTGCATGACGCGCTCGATTTCCTTCGAGCGGCCGATGACCGGGTCGAGTTTGCCTTCGAGGGCGGCCTGGGTGAGGTTGCGGCCGAACTGGTCGAGGACCAGCGACGTCGACGGGGTGCCCGCCTCGCCACGGCTGCCGCCGGCCTCGGCCGGCTCCTTGCCCTGGTAGCCCGAGAGCAGCTGGATGACCTGCTGACGGACACGGTTGAGGTCGGCGCCCAGCTTGACGAGCACCTGAGCCGCGACACCCTCGCCCTCGCGGATCAGGCCGAGCAGGATGTGCTCGGTGCCGATGTAGTTGTGGCCGAGCTGCAGCGCCTCGCGCAGGCTGAGCTCGAGGACCTTCTTGGCACGGGGGGTGAACGGAATGTGGCCGGACGGGGCCTGCTGGCCCTGGCCGATGATCTCCTCGACCTGGCTACGGACACCTTCGAGGGAGATACCCAACGACTCCAGCGACTTCGCCGCCACGCCCTCACCCTCGTGGATGAGACCGAGCAGGATGTGTTCCGTGCCGATGTAGTTGTGGTTGAGCATCCTGGCTTCTTCTTGCGCCAGGACAACAACGCGCCGCGCGCGATCGGTGAACCTCTCGAACATCGCTCTCCCTCACACTCTCCGGCGGTCCAGGTCCGAGGCCCCGCTTGTCACAGTGTCTCGTACCCGCCCGCCGCGTTTCGCTCCGGCACAACAGGCTGACGGCCTCCGGAACCGACGAAGGTTCCACGACCCCACCTCATACTCTAGTGGGCTGCCATTCGACCCGCCGCTCCTCCACCCGTCAAACGTGCGGAGTCAACCTGCTCGAAGTCTTCAACGCCGCAGGTGGCGGAATCGTTTCCCGCCGGCTGTACGCCTGAAGCGAACACTTCCGCAATGACCGCCGACACAGGGAATCGGCGAGGTTCGTAACGGTGATCCCGCTGGACGGCGCGTCGCGGCACCGTCAATCGACTCGACTGGGAGTAGCCCGGGTCGCCGCCGCGTCGACGTCGGGCACCGCCGAGTCCACGACGGATGCGCGCCGGGTGACGGTCATCGCCCGCCGCTCCGCCCGCGGGCCGGTGGGCAGCACGCGTTCCAGCGTCCGGTGCAACACCCACGCGATGGGGACGGAGAAGGCGACGGTGACGATGAAGACGCCCACGGTCGAGCCCTGGAAGGTGCGGTAGCCGAGCATCTCCATCACGAACTCCATCACCACGAGGTGCACCAGGAACAGTTCGTACGAGATCTCGCCCAGCCACACCATCGGTCCGGACGCGCACAGCTTGCCGAGGGGACCGGGCCGGTCGCCGATCACCAGTGGCGCCATCAGCGACATCGCGAACAGCAGGTAGAGCGTCGATTTGGTGACGGCCTCGGTGACGTCCATCGGGATGATCGTCGCCTCGCCCGCCAGCGGCGTGCATGCCAGCAGCAGGAAGTACAGCGCCAGCAGACCCATCGCGTACGGGTTGCACCGCTTCACCGTCAGCGACGCCACCGCGAGCAGCATGCCGCCCGCGAACCACGCGATGAATCCCGGCAGCCACAGCCGTGCGGTGTACGTGAGGTCGGTGTTGTGCGTGATCAGCGTCCACAACGGCGTGATCGCGACGACCACGAGCAGCGCGATCGCGAGCCGGACCGGATGCCACGAGCGGCGGCAGACGACCACGACGAGGAACCACCCGAGCACCGGCAGCAGCAGATAGAACGTGGCCTCCACCGCCAGGCTCCACATCTGGGTGAGCCCGGTGTGCAGGTGCCCGGTCCCGTAGATCTGGGTGAGCGTCATGTTCCGCGCGAACCCCGACCAGCCCAGACCCGTCTCCCCCGGCTCCCGGAACAGATAGATCACGTAGGTCGCGACGACGGTGATCCAGTACGCCGGCAGGATCCGTCGGACCCGGTGCCACAGGTACGTGCGCGCCGACGGCAACTCCTGCTGCCCGGCCGCCGCCCGTAGCCACGGACGGAAGAGCAGAAAGCCCGACAGCGCGAAGAACACCGCGACGCCGATCTCGAGGCGGGAGAACGCGCCGCCCGCCAGGTCGTTCGTGTACCGGCCGGTCCAGAACGCGGCGTGCGCGCCGACCACGAGCAGCGCGGCGACCGCGCGCAGGCCGGTGAGCGACGCCAGATACCCGGCGTCCCCGTCCGTTCTCACGAGCCGGACCCCGCAGCCGGGACGACGGCACCGACCGGACCGGCTCCGACGCACAGCGCCAGTCCAGGATTCACCGGTTGCACGCGCACCGCGGTGCCGGGGCCGAAAAGCCGCACGAACACCTGGTTCAGCCCGGCCTGGACGGGGACAGTCACAGCGTCGGCAGCCGGGCCGCTGCCGCTGAGCCCGACCTCGATCGTCCCGTCGGCGCTCGCGAAGTAGTTGAGCTGGGCGGTCCACTCCCAGTCGATCAGCGGGCCGTCGAGCGGGATGTCGGTGGCGCCGTCCTCGACGCGGTAGCCACAGCCCGGCACCGGCCCCTGACCGATGTTGCGGATCGACGTCACGGCGGCGGGGATCAGCCGGCCGGAGTCGTCGAGGAGTTGCAGGTAGTTGGTGGACCGGCCGAACTCGGGGCGCTCGTCCAACGGGGCGAAGATGTGGCTGGTCGTGTTGTGCGGGTACGCGACGGGCAGCAGCACCCAGATGGACACCGGCTGATCCAGCAGCGGCGAGCCCTGATTCGCGGCCAGCGAGGCGCGGGCGTTCGCGAGGTAGTCGACGGTGGGGTTGTCGCGCCACCGCTGGACGAACGTGAACGTCGACCACACACTGCTCACGACGAACAGGACGGTCAGGGCCAGCGCGACGACCGCTCGTCTCTCCGGCTTCTGGAGCGCAGCCGGGGTGCGCAGCCGAGGATTCTCGCGACGCGGTGCGCGGACGATCAACGCCCAGCCGATCGCGATGACGACGGCACTGTCGGCGACGTAACGGAGCGTCTGCGCCAGCTCGTAGGCGGTACCGGGACCGGACCGGGTCAGCACCATCGCCGCCTCCGACGCCGCGACGTAGGCCACCAGCGCCAGCCACACCGCACCCGTGCGCTTCCGGCACAGCAGCGACCACGCCAGCGCCGCCAGCAGCACCGCCCAGGCGAGCACGACCAGGACGGTCGGCGGCGTCGCCCACGGCGGGCTCGGCGGCCACCGATCCCACGCCCACGGTCCGCCGAGCAGTGTCGGCACCAGGCCCAGCGACGTGCCGTGGTGGGCGAGGCCGACGGTCTGCGCCGGACTCGGGACGACGAACCTCGACTCGGTGAAGTACAGGTACGCCGCCGCCCACAGCGCGGTGACGGCGACCAACGGAATCCACAGCACCCGACCCCGGCGCCACGCCGAACGCAGCGGCCGCTCGATTCCGTCCAGCCGGAACAGCAGCACCACGGTCGCGAACGCGACGATCGGCACCAGCACCGATTTCTCGAAGAACGCCAGCGACAGCGCGGTCACCACGGAACCGGACACCGCGAACCGGACGCGTCCGGTCCGACAGAGCCGGATCGCGTCGCCCGCCACCCAGGCGAGGGCGATCTGCATCGGCAGCGAGTTCAGTCCCGCGGCCCACCACGCGAACGACGGCAGGGTCAGCGGAGAGAACAGGTAGAACGCGAGCGGCAGCAGCACGATCGGGCGCATCCCGAGCAGCAACCGCAGGACGCGAAGGACCGCGAGCGACGCCAGCAGTTGCAGAAACAGCAACATCAACGCAGGGACCGCCCAGGTCAGCGGTGCCACCGTGGTCGCGAACCAGGCCGCCAGGAACGCGGCAGGCATGAAGTGACCGTCGTGGTCGTAGAACAGGAACTGCCCCGACAACGCCGGGTACTGCCCCGAGCGGCTGATGAGGATCAGGTCGTCCCAGTAGAAGTCGCCCGAGAAGGCGACGATGCCCCGCACCACCATCTGCAGGGCGACCATTGCGGCGGCCACCGCAACGACTCGTCGGGAATCGAGCAGCCACCTGGGATTCCGCGTCGGTGTGGGCGAGTCGATCTCGTCGCCGAGGCCCGCCTCCGGAACTGCTCGCACCCGCACACGCTCCTTCCCGTCGGCCCGATCGCCGGAGCGGAACCTTACTGACGCAAATTAATGCGAGTCTGAGGAGCCGCCGGAGTGCTGTGCGAGGTGCTTCAGCCTCCTGTGATCGGTGCGACGAACTGGCACGGAATCGGACGCGGGCGGCCGCGGTCCAGCGCATTGAGCATGCGCGCCGCCATCGACTCCGCGGCGATCGCCGCATGCCCACCGTAATCGGTGCCCCGCCGGCGTGTCCTCTGCTCGATCGGCTTCATTCCGTCGAACGCCGGAATCGACCAGGAGAGATCGGCGAATGGAACGGGAGGAAGCGAGAAGACGCAATATTCCTCGGTCGCCGGGGGCGGGGCATACGTGGCCCCATTGTCCGGGCCGGTTCCCCCCGGTGCCGTGTACCGGCACAACCGGATTCGGATGACTGTCGAGCGGATTACGCGACGAGTGGTTCGATCCCGGCCCGGACCCACCCGGATTGTCCAATATCGAAGGCACTGCGTCGGTAAACAATCGCCTCAGCCGCACATCGCGGACACTAGCAGCGCGCCTTTACACGCGGGGCCGAATCGGCGGAGGCGACGTCCGGCCGTAATCAGTGCGCCTTGTTGTACGCCTCGGTGATTTCCGCCGAGATTCGACCGCGAGAGGACACCGGATAACCGTTCCGGCGTGCCCATTCGCGAATCGCCGCACTCTGCTCGCGGTCTACCGAAACACGCGACGAGGTCGCACTGCTACTGGAAGTACCCTTGCCGCCACGACGACGAGCCGTCGCCTTGCGGGCATGCGAAACCCAAACATCCAACTGTTCACGAAGCTTCGCGGCATTCTCCGAAGACAGATCGATCTCGTACAGAACCCCATCCAGGCCGAACTCGACCGTTTCATCGGCAGTGGCGTCCTGATCGACGTCGTCGATGAGCGTTACAGTGACCTTCTTTGCCATGGGGTCAATTCCTTCCGAATGACGCGACGTTGCTCAGACGCGATGCGCCCCAGCCGGTAACACGAATGCAATCGTACCCCTGAATCACCAAAAGTGATGACTCGGCAATAGGAGCGAATTGAAACTCCCGGTCAGCGCGCGCTCGGTCGGACAATTGGGAACAAGATGGTTTCCCTGATTCCCAATCCGGTGAGTGCCATCAGCAGACGGTCGATTCCCATGCCGGTTCCGGTCGTCGGCGGCATACCCTGCTCCATCGCCGCCAGGAACTCCTCGTCGAGAGCCATCGCCTCGTCGTCGCCGGCCGAGGCGAGACGCGCCTGATCGACGAAACGCTCACGCTGAATGATCGGATCGACCAACTCCGAATATCCGGTGGCGAGTTCGAATCCGCGGATGTACAGATCCCACTTCTCCGTGACACCCGGCAGGGTGCGGTGCTGGCGGGTCAGCGGCGACGTCTCGACCGGGAAGTTCCGCACGAACGTCGGCGCGTACAACTGGTCACCGCACTGGTGCTCCCACAGTTCCTCGACGAGCTTGCCGTGGCCGTATCCCTTGTCCTTCGGGACCTCGAGACCCACCTTGGCGGCCAGCGCCAGCAGCTCCTCGACCGTGGTGTCCGGGGTGACCTGCACGCCGATGGCCTCGGACAGCGACGGATACATGTCCATCGTCTTCCACTCGCCACTGAGGTCGTACTCGGTGCCGTCCGCGAGGGTGACCACCTGCGTGCCGAACGCCGCCTGCGCGACCTCCTGGACCAGCTCGCGGATCATCTTCGCGGAATCGTCGTAGGTGCCGTAGGCCTCGTACGTCTCGAGCATCGCGAACTCCGGCGAATGCGTCGAGTCGACGCCCTCGTTGCGGAAGTTGCGATTGATCTCGAAGACCTTCTCGATGCCGCCGACCACGCAGCGCTTGAGGAACAGCTCGGGCGCGATACGCAGGTACAGGTCGATGTCGAGCGCGTTGGAATGCGTCACGAACGGGCGGGCCGCGGCGCCGCCGTGCAGCGTCTGCAGCATCGGCGTCTCGACCTCGAGGAACCCGCGCCGCTCGAGGGCATTGCGCAGCTCACGAACGACGGCAACACGCTTGCGGGCGTTGTCCCGGGCCTCGGGGCGGACGATGAGGTCCGCGTAGCGCTGACGCACGCGGGACTCCTCACTCATCTCCTTGTGCGCGACGGGCAGCGGACGCAGCGACTTGGCCGCCATCTGCCACGAGTCGGCCATGACGCTGAGCTCACCGCGACGGGAGCTGATGACCTCACCCTGCACGAACACGAAGTCGCCGAGGTCGACGTCGGACTTCCACGCGGCCAGGGCCTCTTCGCCGACGTTGGCCAGGCTCAGCATCGCCTGCAGCTGGGTGCCGTCGCCTTCCTGCAGCGTCGCGAAGCAGAGCTTGCCCGTGTTGCGCACGAAGATGACACGGCCCACGACGCCGGCCTGCTCACCGGTAGCGGTGTCGGGCTCCAGATCGGGGTACTTCGCGCGCACCTCCGCGAGGCTGTGAGTGCGGGGAACGGACACCGGGTACGGCTCCTGCCCCTGGGCAAGCAGACGCTCCCGCTTCTCGCGGCGGATCCGGAGCTGCTCGGGGGTGTCGTCTACTGGCTGGGCGGGTGCTTCACTCACGGGATACAAGACTATAGGGCGGCATCTGCCGAGCGTGTGGCCGGTAGCGCGGCAGCGATCGCGAGCACCACGCCGGATGCGAAGTAGAGGCCGACCCGGACGTGATTCCAGAGCGTCCATCCGGTTCGGTAGCTCTGCCAGGCGGCCGCGTCGGCCAGGTCCGCCGACGCGAACGCGTCGTTGCGCGGAACGTGGTAAATCGCGGTGACGGCGAAGGCCGCGATCGTCCCGACGACACCCACCAGCACCAGGACCCATCCTGCGGGGCGGGCGATCACAGCCCACACGCCGCAGACCGCGGCGGTGAGCGCGGATCCCATCAGCGGAACCATCAGTGCACTGCGCGGAGCCGCGACGTTGATCGCCTGCATCGACTCGATCGCCGAGGGCACGGGGATCGAACTCAGCGCGGGCATCACGAACGCGGAGAACGCGAACAGGGCCCCGCCGGCGATCACGGCGCCCAGCGCGGTCACTCCGACGAGGATCTCGAAGGCGACTGCTCCCGACGACGACGTGCTGTCCGCTGTTGTGGTCATGAATCGATACCACCGCAACAATGCGAGACGATCCATGGCGCAGCGTCGCAGAAACATACTCGAGCGTCTACCGTCGCGGGCATGGACGCACTGTCGATGGTGCTCTCCGACTCTCGGGCGGAGGGGGCATTCCTACTGCGCTCGGTGCTCGCTCCGCCGTGGTCGCTGCGCATCGAGGACCACGCGCCGGTGACGGTAGTGGCACTGCTCCGGGGATCCGCGGTCGTCGTCTCGGATACCGGCGCCGGCGCGACTCTCACACCGGGCGACATCGCACTCGTGCGCGGACCCGACGCCTACACGGTCGCCGACCGCCCGGACACGCCGCCGCACGTGATCATCGACGAGAACCAGGCCTGCCACACTGCCGCCGGAGCACCGGCCATGAGGATGACCGACCTCGGCGTCCGAACCTGGGGCAACGCGCTCGACGGCCCGACCGTGATGCTGACCGGCACGTACCGGCTCGACAGCTACCTCAGCCGGCAACTGCTCGACTGCCTCACCCCGATCGCGGTGGTACCGCGCAGCACCGACACCGAACCGATGACCGCCCTGCTGGCGCAACAGATCACCTTGGACAGTCCCGGCCAGAGCGTACTGCTCGATCGGCTGCTGGACCTCGTCCTGATCGCATCGCTTCGGGAATGGTTGGCCCACAACTCATCACGGTCACCGAACTGGATCGCAGCCTACGACGACCCGATCATCGGGAACGCCCTGCGGCTGATCCACAACCAGCCGGAGCAGCCGTGGACCGTCGAGGGCCTGGCCCGCGAATGCAACTGTTCCCGAGCCGCTTTCGCACGACGGTTCTCGGCGCGCATGGGCGTCGGGCCGGTCGGCTACCTGACCGGATGGCGCCTGTCCGTCGCCGCGGACCTGCTGTCGGATCCCGGGCGGACGGTGTCGTCGATAGCCGCCGCGGTGGGCTACTCCAGTCCGTTCGCGCTCACCGCAGCGTTCACCAGACACCACGGTGTGAGCCCACGCGAGTTCCGCCGCCGGCCGAATGTCACACGCGTTCAGTCCAACTGAACGTATGTGACATTCGGCCGAGCGGCCGGTGACCTCAGTGGGCGGAGACCGTCGCCAGCTCGCGGGCGCAGTGACGCTCCCCCATCAGCGCGCCGAGCAGACCGGCCGACTTGATCGCCTTGTAGCCGCCGACGAGGTCGGTGGCCTTGTTCAGCCCGAGCTGCCGCAGCGACGCCGCAGCCAGGCTGGAGGTGTACCCCTCGGAGCACACGATCACCCATTCGACGTCGTGGTCGACCGCGAGCGCCAGGTGCGCGCTGCTGGTGGGGTCGAGTCGCCATTCGAGGACGTTGCGTTCGATCGCCAACGCGCCGGGCAGCGTGCCCTCGAGCGCGCGCTGCGCCTGCGGGCGGATGTCCACGAAGATGGCGCCGCGCCGGTAGGCCTCGGTGAGTTCGAAGACGTACATGCGGTCGATCTGCGAACGAGCGTCGTCGAGCATCTGGTCGATGGTCACTTGGAGCCCCCTTCGGGCAGATCGGTCAGCTCGGTGCGGGTGCGGCGCAACGCCCCGCGATCGGTGACCTCGTAATAGGAGATGGCGGTGAGCGGCGGCGAGTACGCGTGCACGCTCAGCGTGGGTTCGGTGGCGACGGTGACCGGGCCCGGAGCCCGCATCACGTCGTGCACCCATCCCAGCGGGAACGACGCCTGGTCGCCGGCCTCGAGGGTGCGGCGACGCAGCTCGCCACCGGTCCAGCGGTACTCCGCGAGGTTGCCGCTGAGCACCGTCAGAGCCCCGAAAGAGCCTGCATGGTCATGTAATTCGATGGACCTGTCGGGTACCCAGCTGATCAACCAGACGTCGACGTCGTCGTCGGCGTAGAGGCGGGTCGACCACCGCTCCCGCGTCGGGAACGCGCCCGGCAGCAGGTGGTCGTGACGGCCTTCGAGGACGTCGGAGGCACCCTGGTCGGTGATACGCAGCAGGTCGGCGGGGCGCAGACGGGAGGGCGGCGCGGCATCGAAGCGGCGAGCACCGCGGTCGGAAGCAGACGTGAAGACGTCAAAAGAATATGCAGAAAGCATGAGTAGAGCTCCAGGAAGTGGAATTGGTCAAGGCAGCGTTCAGCCTCGACAACACTCCTGGGCACTCATGCAACGGGACACGTCGAACAGTGTGACACAACATCAGCAACGACGGAAGCCCGCGGAACCGTGGACGCGCAGTGACGCCGGTTACTCCGGCGCTCAGACCTCGGTGCGCCGTGCGCGTCGGGCGAGGTTGCGCTCGTACACCAGCCGCAGACCCTCGAGCGTCAGATCCGGCTCATGATGCTCCACGGTGGCGCACTCCGGCATGATGAGCGGCGCGCTGTCCCCGGTCGCGATCACGGCCACGTTCGAGCCCGCGAAAGCGGTGAGTTCCGAGCGCACCCGGCTGACCAGACCGTCGACCAGGCCGGCGAACCCGAAGATCGCCCCCGACTGCATGCACTCGACCGTGTTCTTGCCGACCACCGAGCGCGGCCGCACCAGTTCCACCTTGCGGAGGGCTGCCGACTGGGAAGCCAGTGCGTCCGTGGAGATCTCGATCCCCGGCGCGATCGCCCCGCCGAGGAACTCCCCCTTCGCGGAGACGACGTCGACACACGTCGAGGTGCCGAAGTCGACGACGATGCACGCACTGTCGTAGAGGTGGTGCGCGGCCAGACTGTTGACGATACGGTCGGCGCCCACTTCCTTCGGATTGTCGACCAGCAGCGGGACACCGGTCCGGACACCGGGTTCCACCACGACATGCGGCACGTGATCCCAGTACCGGCCGAGCATCACCCGGATCTCGCGCAACACCGACGGCACCGTCGACAGCGCGGAGACTCCGGTGACCTGTTCTGCGTTCACGCCGAGCAGTCCCCGGATCTTGAGCGCCAACTCGTCGGCGGTCAACCGGGGATCGGTACGCATCCGCCAGTCCTGCACCAGCTTCGAGTGCGAACCGCTGCCGGTGAACAGCCCGAGAACGATGTTGGTGTTCCGGACGTCGACGGTGAGGAGCACCGTCTACACCAGACTGGAGAGCATCCGCGGGGTGATCAGTCCGGAGCCCTCGGGCGCGTGCGCCGGATCCGAACCGAGTTCCACCGGCTTGTTGTCGGCATCGACGAACACCACGCGCGGCGCGTACTCGCGAATCTCCTGCTCGTCCATCACGCCGTACGCGATAAGGATCACCAGGTCGCCCGGGTTCACCAGATGCGCTGCGGCACCGTTGATCCCGATGACACCCGAACCGCGCTCGCCGGTGATGACGTACGTCTCGAGGCGGGCGCCGTTGTCGATGTCGACGATCGTGACCTGCTCACCCTCGAGCAGGTCGGCCGCCTCCATCAGATCCTGATCGACGGTCACCGATCCCACGTAGTGCAGGTCCGCGTGCGTGACCGTGGCACGGTGGATCTTCGACTTCATCATGGTGCGCAGCATCTTCGGCCCTTCGGTTTCAGTGGAAGAGGAGGTCGTCAGTAGCCGGATCGCCCGGCTGGGGGTCGCGCTCGAGGAATCCGGTTCCCACCGCGACGCCGACGTTGTCGATCAGTCGAGTGGTACCGATGCGGGCGGCGACGAGCAATCTGCCGTCACCGCGCTCGGGAGCCGGGCCGAGGTCCACGCCGCGCACCTCGAGGTAGTCGACCTCGACGCCGGGAACGGACGCGAGCACGTCGCGGGCGACGGCCAGGATCCCCTCCGCACCGCCGGCGGCCGCGTGGGCCCCCGCGACGAGCGCAGCCGACAGGACGGTCGCCAATTCGCGCTGCTCCGCGTCCAGGTAGCGATTGCGGGAGGACAGCGCCAGGCCGTCCTGCTCGCGGACGGTCGGCACGCCGACGATCCGGACGTCGAAGTTGAGGTCGCGCACCATCTGCCGGATCAGCGTCAGCTGCTGGTAGTCCTTCTCACCGAAGTACGCGGCATTGGGCGCCGCGATCTGCAGCAGCTTCGCGACGACGGTGAGCATGCCGGCGAAGTGCGTCGGGCGGCTCGCACCCTCGAGCTCGGCGCCGAGCGGACCCGGCAGCACCGTGGTGCGCGGGCCCTCCGGGTACATCGCCTTCGCGCTGGGCGCGAATACCAGCTCGACGCCCTCCGCGCGCAGCAACTCCAGGTCCGCGTCGAGGGTGCGCGGGTAGGCGTCGAGATCCTCGTTCGCACCGAACTGCAGCGGATTGACGAAGATCGACACGATCACGACCGCACCGGTCAGCTTCGCCTGGCGGACCAGCTCGATGTGCCCCGAATGCAGAGCACCCATCGTCGGGACGAGCGCGACCTGACGGCCCACGCCCCGCAGCGCCTTCGACACCCGCGTCACGATCGCGGGGTCGTGGTGCACGGTCAGTTCGCCGCGCTTGTATCCGCCCTGCAGTGCAGAAGCTTCGGTCACAGTGCCCATTCCCTGCTCATTCCCGATCATCGAGTACTTCCATCAGTTCCGGCTTGGCCCCCGTGCGCTGCGCCGTCCGCAGCGACAGGGCCCGATATCCGGCGGCCAGTTGCGGGTCGACGTCCCCGAGCACCTCGAGGTGCTTCGCGACCGCCGCCGCGTCCCCACGCGCCACGGGCCCGGTCAGTGCCGACTGCCCGCGCCGTAGCGCGTTGTCCAGCGCCGCCGACAGCAGCGGCTGCAGCACCCGCTCGGGCAACCCGTTGGGCTCGTCGCCGACGAGTTCCTGACCCATCAGTTCCTGCCCCTCGAGGGCCACCCGCAGCGCCGCGACCGCGTCGACGACGAGCGTCACGAGGTGATTGCTGCCGTGCGCGAGGGCCGCGTGATAGAGCGGGCGGACGTCCTCGCGGACCCGCACCGGCTCGCCGCCGATCTCCAACACGAGGGACTGCCCGATCGCGTAGCCGATGTCGTCGGCCGCAGTGATGCCGAAGCAGGCGTCGGACAGACGCGCGGTGTCCTCGGCGTGACCGGTGAAGGTCATCGCGGGATGGATCGCGAGCGGAACGACGCCCTGCGCGGTGAGCGGCTCGAGAATCCCGATGCCGTTGGCGCCGGAGGTGTGCACGACGATCGTGCCGGGGCGCACCGCTCCGGTGGCGGCCAGGCCGTTGATCAGGCCCGCGAGCTCATCGTCGGGGACGGCAAGAATCAGCAGTTCGGCGCCGGCCGCGACGTCGGGCACCGGCAGGATCTCGGTGTCGGGAAGCCGGGTCTCGGCACGGAGGACGGACGCGTCGGACACCGCGGAACAGGCGACGACGATATGACCGACCCGCTCGAGCGCGGCGCCTACGGCAGTTCCGACCCGGCCCGCCGAGACGATTCCTACCGTCAATCGTGCAGGCGCAGGCCCGTTGGTGATCCCGAAAGAGGTCACACTTGTCCTCTCGTTCGTTCCAGTCCCGCTCGGCGGGTACCAGACGTTCTGCGGAGAGAATAGCCCCGCGCGAAGACACGCCGCCACGGGCTAGTGACGTGATCTACAGCTCACTTCACGACCGACAGCCGCGGGACCTCGACGATCACTCGGCGCGGCGACGGCGACGCGGCTCGGCGTCACCCGAATCCGCCGACTTCATGTTCGCCATGATCTCGGCGACCGACAGCCCATTCGAGTGCGCGCCCCCGGCGTCCCCGGCGTCCTCGGCGCGGCGACGCGACCGCCGCGACGCGGGCACTTCGCCGCCCGCGTCCGCATCGGCGTCGGCCCCGGTGTCGGGATCCGGAACGAGAGTGGGAACGGGTGCGGGCTTCTTCTCCTGAACGCGCTCCTGGACGGCGGGGGCCGGCTTCCGCTCTTCTCGCGTGACTCGCTCGACGGGCGTGGCCCGCTCGACCGGCTTGACCCGCTCGACCGGCTTGACCTGCTCGACCGGCTTGACCTGCTCGACCGGCTTGACCTGCTCGACCTTCTCGGCCCGCACGACCGGCTGCGGCACCACCGGCTCGGCAACCTCGTCGACCTCGACGTCGATCGGCTCGGGTGGAACGACCGATGTTTCGGCGGTCACCGGATCGTCGTACGGCGACGCGAACGACGGCCTGTTCGGTGCCGGCCGCGGGGCGTTGTTCCGCGCCGGTGCCTGAGCGCCCGGCCGGAACAGGCCCGGCGCCGACGGCTGAGGGCCACCTGCCAGCTCCTGGACCCGCATCGACTCCGCGCGCAACGCCACCCGCTCCTCGGGCAGGCGTCCGTCGAACAAGACCTCGAGGTTCTTGCGCAGCGCCGCAAGCTCTTCGCGCAACGCGGCGATGTTCTCGGCCTCGGCGCCCAGTTCTCCACGAACCCGGGCCTCGACGCCCAACTCGTACTCGCGGCGAGCGCCGATCTCGCGCTCCAACTGCAGCTCGTACACCTTCTGCAGGTCGCGAACCTTCGCCTTGTCGAGGGCGGATTCGCGCCGGTACTTCGTCATCGCGATTGCACCGAGTGTCGCGGCCCACAGCGCGATCACCAAACCGACCCGCAGCAGCTGGACGCTTTCGCTGAAGATCATGAACAAAGAGGCGGCGACGGCGAGCACAACGAGACCTGCAATGATCATCTGGCTCGCACTGCGCCGGTTGCGGCGTACTGACTTGGCGCGACCCGGAACCGTCATGCAGATCAGGGTAGCCGCACTCAGAGGGAACCTCCGCCCGGACACATCCGGGCGCCAATCCCGTTTGTCCGGTTGCGCAGATCAGTGCGCGGGTTCGTCCGGCGGCTCGTCCGGAGTCCGGCAACAGTGCTCGAGCCACATCGCGGCCACCACCAGCAAGACCGCGGCAACCAGCCCGACGATCGCGCCGGGACTGTCCGACACCGCCGCCCGGAACTCCGAACGCTGCGGCCACAGGAACACCAGGAAACCTGCCCACACGCCGGCACTCGCCGCACCGACCAGTGCCGACGCCTTCGCCAGCGCCGCCGCTCGGGCCGCGGTGATCGGGTGCAGCTGACGCGGCCCCGGGCCGATCGCGTGCCCACGAACCCGGGCCCGGATCACGAACGCCAACACCACCTCGATGAGCGCCACCGGGTACAGCGATGCCCCGGCGTAGATGGGAATCGGGGGCAGCGAGCCATACGAGACACGCACCAGCAACCATGTCGCGACTGCGGCCAGCAGTGCCAGCGACAGCAGGTCCCAGATCCGGGTCGGCTTCATCACGGCTACCGTAGTTCCAGTTGCAGCGCCGTCCGGCGAACTCCGGCTCTTTCGGCCGCGTCGAGGCCCGTGACCAGCTCATCGACGCGGACGGTGATCCCGCCCACATCGAGCGTCGCATCCGGGTCCACATCCAGCCAGGGCACCAATACGAAGGCGCGTTCGTGCGCGCGGGGATGCGGAAGAGTCAGCTCCGGATCGTCGCTGCGCACCCCGTCACACGTGACGACGTCGACGTCCAACGTGCGCGGTCCCCACCGCTGCTCACGAATCCGATCGGCCGCGGCCTCGAGTTGCTGTCCGCGTCGAAGCCAGCCCCGGCAGTCGGTGCCGGGATCATCGACGATCACCGTCGCGTTCAGAAAGTCCTGCTGCTCGACACCGCCCCACGGAGCGGTCGCGTAGACCGGCGAGACCACCACGATCCACTCGCGGAGCCCGTCGACGACACCCTGCAGATGCGCGAGGCTGTCCCCGATGTTGGAGCCGATCGACAGGACCGCCCGACTCACCGGGAGCCCTCGGCGGCCGCGCGCGATCGACTCGCGACCACCGCGACATCGGCGAATGTCAACGGGATCGGCGCGGACGGCTTGTGCAGCACCACCTCGACGCGCCGGACGCGGGCGTCGCGCATCACGTCGTCCGCGATCTCCGCGGCCACCGTCTCGATCAGGTCCCGCGCAGGTCCCCCGACGATCGTCGCCGCACGCTGAGCGAGGTCGCCGTAGTCGAAGGTGTCCTTCAGATCGTCCGACGCGGCAGCCGGCGCCAGATCCATCCACAGCGTCACGTCGACGAAGAAGTCCTGACCGTCCCGCTTCTCGTGATCGAACACACCGTGGTTGCCGCGGACCTTCAGCCCCCGCAACTCGATGCGATCGCCCGAGACATCACTGCCATCACTCACCGCCGCCTCCTGGCACATCACCGCTGGGACTCGGGCTCTGGGAACCCCGCGCCCACGCCCCCGCGACCGCGATCGCGTCGAGCGAGGCCTGCGCGTCGTGCACCCGCACGCCCCACGCACCGTGGGTCACCGCGAGCGCGGACACGACCGCCGTCGCGACCTCGCGGCCGGCCGGTGGGCGCACGGTGCCGTCGGCGTCCGCGAGCAGCGAGCCGAGGAAACGCTTACGGGACGCGCCGATCAGGACCGGGAAACCCAGATCGACCAGTTCCGGGAGCCGATTGAGCAGCTGCCAGTTGTGGTGCGGATCCTTGACGAAACCGAGGCCCGGATCGAGGGCGATCGCCTTCGGGTCCACCCCGGCCGCGACGGCCGCGTCCACCTGGACCATCAGCTCGTCCCGGACGTCGCGGACCACGTCGTCGTAGTGGGTCGACCCGCCGGCGTGGACGAACCCGCCGGTGGGCCGCCAATGCATGAGGATCCAGGGCACACCGGCGTCGGCGACGACCCTGGCCATGTCCGCGTCAGCGCGTCCACCCGACACGTCGTTGACGATGGTGACACCGGCCTCGATCGCGGCCTGCGCCACCGATGCCCGCATCGTGTCGACGCTGACGGTGACACCCTCCGCGACGAGCGCGGCGATCACCGGCGCCACCCGGGCCGCCTCGACCTCCGGGTCGACGCGGGCGGCCCCGGGCCGGGTGGACTCACCCCCCACGTCGACGATGTCGACGCCGAGATCGTGCAGGTGCACTCCGTGTGCGACGGCGGCGTCCCGGTCGAGGAATCGGCCCCCGTCGGAAAACGAATCGGCGGTCACGTTGAGGACGCCCATCACGACGGGGCGGCCCGGGTTCGGTAAGGCGATCACTTGCGGAGGATCAGATCCAGAGCCTCAGCACGGGAGGCGGAGTTCGACTGGAACAGCCCCCGCACCGCCGACGTCGTAGTGCTGGCACCGGGCTTGCGGATGCCGCGCATCGCCATGCACAGGTGCTCGGCCTCGACCACGACGATCACGCCGCGGGGATCGAGCTTGCGCATCATCGCGTCGGCGATCTGGCTCGTGAGCCGCTCCTGCACCTGCGGGCGCTTCGCGTAGAGATCGACCAGACGTGCCAGCTTCGACAGGCCCGTCACCCGACCGGTCGGGCCGGGGATGTAGCCCACGTGCGCGACGCCGTGGAACGAGACCAGGTGGTGCTCGCAGGTCGAGTACATGGGGATGTCGCGGACCAGCACCAGTTCCTGGTGGCCCTCGTCGAACGTCGTGTTCAGTACGTCGTCCGGGTCGGTGTAGAGACCCGCGAACACCTCACGGTATGCGCGCGCAACGCGCGCCGGAGTATCGAGCAGACCCGGGCGGTCGGGATCCTCACCGACCGCAATCAGGAGTTCGCGAACCGCGGCCTCGGCCCGTGCCTGATCGAAAGGCCTTCCCGTCATGAGCGCGACCGGCTCACTCCCCAGCTGATTCACCGACAACCGACCGCACCTCCAGTATCGGGGCTGAATGCCCTGACCCACACCGAAACGGGGTGAGCCAGGGCTAAGCCTAGTTCCGAGCCGACTACTGCGGGCCGCTCGGCCCCTCCCATGCCTGCGTCCGCGCATCGTCATCAGACCGTCCGGTCCCCTGATCGCCAGGTCGGTGGACCGGACGTCCCTCGGGATCGGTGGGCCGCTGCTGCTGCGGCGGCTCCCACTGCGGATACGGTTGCCAGCCGCTCGGGTTCTGCGGGCGACCCCGGCCGTCCGGTTCCTGCGGAGGCCAGCCCGGGGCCGACCAGCCCGCGGGGGCGCCGTAGTCCGGTCGCGTGCCCTGCACCGGCGCGGCCGGCTGCTGCGGGTGCGCCTGCTGCTGGTGCCGTGACGGATCGGGTGCCGCGTGCCCGTTGGCGGGCGGGGTCGGCACCGTATCGCGCTTGACGAAGGTCGGCTGCGGCACCTCCGGCGTCGGCTCGGGCTCGACGGTCGGCGGCCACGTCTCGCCGCGCTCCACCGCGAGTTCGCGCGGCGTCTTGATCGGCGGCTTGTCCGACGGCGTGCGCTCACCGAAGACGTTGAACGCGGTGATCCGCGGACGCTTCTCGACGCTCGTGAAGATCTGCTCGAGATCCTTCCGGGTGAGCGTCTCCCGCTCGAGCAGCTCGCGCGCCAGGATGTCGAGGACGTCGCGGTACTCGTTGAGGATGGACCACGCCTCGGTGTGCGCGGCCTCGATCAGGTTGCGCACCTCCTCGTCGATCTCGCGGGCGACCTCGTGCGAGTAGTCGGAGTTCATGCCCATCGACCGACCCAGGAACGGATCGCCCTGTTCCTGGCCGTAGCGGACCGCACCGAGCTTGGCGCTCATGCCGTATTCGGTGACCATCGCGCGCGCAATCTTGGTGGCCTGGTCGATGTCGGAGGACGCGCCCGTCGTGGGCTCGTGGAACACGAGCTCCTCGGCGGCACGACCGCCCATCGCCATCACCAGTCGAGCGATCATCTCGGACCGCGTCATCAGGCCCTTGTCGTCCTCGGGCACGGTCATCGCGTGACCGCCCGTGCGGCCGCGGGCCAGGATCGTGACCTTGTAGATCGGCTCGATGTCCGGCATCGCCCACGCCGCGAGCGTGTGACCGCCCTCGTGGTACGCGGTGATCTTCTTCTCGTGCTCGGAGATGATCCGGCTCTTGCGGCGCGGACCACCGATCACGCGGTCGACGGACTCCTCGAGCGCCGCCTCGGTGATCACGGTGCCGTTCTCGCGCGCGGTGAGCAGCGCGGCCTCGTTGATGACGTTCGCCAGGTCCGCACCGGACATGCCGACGGTGCGCTTCGCCAGACCCTCGAGGTCGGCGTCCTGCGCGATCGGCTTGCCCTGCGAGTGGACCTTGAGGATCGCGCGGCGGCCGGCCAGGTCGGGCGCGCCGACCGGGATCTGCCGGTCGAAACGTCCGGGACGCAGCAGTGCGGGATCGAGGATGTCGGGGCGGTTGGTCGCGGCGATCAGGATGATGCCGGTGCGGTCGCCGAAGCCGTCCATCTCGACCAGCAACTGGTTGAGGGTCTGCTCGCGCTCGTCGTGGCCACCGCCGAGGCCGGCGCCACGCTGGCGGCCGACCGCGTCGATCTCGTCGACGAAGATGATGCACGGGCTGTTCTGCTTGGCCTGCTCGAACAGGTCGCGGACACGCGAGGCGCCGACACCGACGAACATCTCGACGAAGTCCGAACCGGAGATCGTGAAGAACGGCACGCCGGCCTCACCGGCGACGGCGCGCGCCAGCAGCGTCTTGCCGGTACCAGGAGGACCGTAGAGCAGCACGCCCTTCGGGATCTTCGCGCCCAACGCCTGGTAGCGAGCCGGATTCTGGAGAAAGTCCTTGATCTCGTAGAGCTCCTCGACCGCCTCGTCGGCGCCCGCGACGTCCGCGAAGGTGGTCTTGGGCATGTCCTTCGACAGCTGCTTGGCCTTGGACTTGCCGAAGCCCATCATTCCGCCGCGCCCGCCGCCCTGCATGCGGTTCATGACGAAGAAGAAGATGCCCAGCAGGATGATCATCGGCAGCACGAACAGCAGGAGCGACGTCAGCCAACTCTCCTGCGTGACGCTGGTGTTGAACTCCTGCGCCCCGGATCCGGAGACCTTGTCGAAGATCTGCTCGGACGCCGCGTTCGGGTACTTGGCGATGATCTGCTTCGAATCCTGGGTCGCCTCGTTGCCGTCCTTGAGCCACAGGCGCACCTGCTGCTCGCGGTCGTCGATCTGCGCCTTCTCGACGTTCTTGGAGTCGAGCTGCGAGATCGCCACCGAGGTGTCGACCGACTTGAACCCGCGCGTGTCGTTACCGAAGTAACTGAAGGCGTAGATCACCAACAGGATTCCAGCGACTATCGCCAGGTTGCGGAACACAGTCTTGCGGTTCATACAGGTTCGGCCACGGCGGCCGGTCCTTTCGATAGTGCGGGCTACGCTCGTGCAGGTACGGGGTCGACCGTCCGGATCCCCGGACAGTCGGCGTTCGGGCTGCTCGGACACCTCAGATTACCGCGAACGATGATGCTCGACGCCTGGTAGCAGCCATCCACTCCGAGAAGTGGAGTCAATCCGTTCAACGCACGCCGGCCCCCCGCCGGTTCCCGCTGGCCGCCGAAATCACTCGACACAGGACGATACGTGCCGCAAGTCACACGGGTGCGTGGCGAGGCCAGGCCTGTCGCCGCTCGAGTTCGGCCGCGACCGCGAGCACCGTCGATTCCCCGCCCGGCGGTGCGACGATCTGGACCGCGATCGGCGTACCCGACGTGGGGTGCATACCGACCGGCACGCTGGCAGCCGGCCAGCCGAGCACGTTCCACATCGCGCTGAACGGGGCATATCGTACATTTGCGACAAGGTTGGCCGCCCACGACTTCTCGCTCCACGGGAGCGCCTCGATCGGCGGTTGGGCCAGCGACGGCGTCAACACCACGTCGTACGCGATGAAGAAGGACCGCATTCGCGCATCGAGACGGTCCACCTGCGACGACCGCACCAGCCCCGCCCGGTTGACGGCCCGCCCGATCGCGGCGTGCCACCGGGTCCGCGGCTGCAGCAACGCGGGATCGAGGTCGGCGGCGTCGTCGGCGGTGCCGGCGAACCAGCGCAGGAACGCCGCCGACATGTTCGGCGGGTACGGCACCCTCGTCTCGCTGGTCCGGTGTCCGGCCTCCGCGAGGACAAGCCGGGTCTGCTCGACACCGCGCGCCCAGTCCGCGTCGACGCGCAGGATCGGCGACGCCGTGTTGACCGCGACACCGACGCGCAGGGGTCGCGACTCCGGGATCTCAGCCAGCGACGGATCGTCGGCCAGCACCGACAGCATCAGCGCCGCATCCTCCACGGTGGTCGCGATCGGCCCGTTCTCCGACATCCCGAACCACGAGTGCGCGCCCAGCTCGGCCGGCACCAGACCACGGCCCGGCTTGATGCCGAACACTCCGCACGCGGCCGACGGGATCCGGATCGAGCCCATGCCGTCGGCCGCCAGCGCGATCGGCACCATGCCGTCGGCGACGGCGGCGGCGGAACCACCGGACGAGCCGCCGGGGACCCGGTCCGGATTCCAGGGATTGCGCGTGATCACGCCGGGTGAGTCGACGGCACCCCAGACGCACAGCTCGGGCACCGCCGTCAGCCCCACCGGGATCGCCCCGGCCGCGCGCAGCCTGGCCACCGTGGGGTGGTCGTGGGTGGACGGGCCCGGATCGGTCGCCGCTGACCCGTCACGCATCGGCTCGCCTTCGACCTCGACGTTGTCCTTGATCGCGACCGGCACCCCGGCCAGCGGCAGGCTCGACAGGTCGGGGTGCGAGGCCAGGGCCTGAGCCTCGGCGCGAGCCCGCTCCCCCAGCACGCGCACGAACGCGTTGATCCGCGGGTTGCGTTGCTCGATGCGGCGGAGCGCGTCCGCGACGACATCTACCGGCGACAGCGCACCGGAACGCACGCGGGCAGCGATGGAAACTGCGGTGAACTCCTCGACCAGGTGATCCTGCACCTGCCGAGTATGCCGCCGACGGCGATATCATTTCGAGTACCCCGAGGGGTGAGTTCACCCCACCCTTCCGGCCGCTGCCCTCTCCCGAACGGTGACGAGTGATGGATGGCCCAGGTTCGGCAAGCGCTGGTTCGGCGGACCTCGCTGCGACGACGGCTCCCACGGCCGCAGCCGGGGCGCCGCCGGATCTCGGCGCGCAGACCGTCTCGTTCCTGGCGGACGTGGTGGCCCGGTTCGCGGCCGAGTGGGAGACCACCGGCGAGCCGCCCGACATCGAGACGTTCCTGCCCGGCGGGCTGGCCGTGGGCGACGCGTTGCGCCGTGCCGCGCTGGTGGAGTTGATCAAGGTCGATCTCGACTACCGGCTGTTGCGGACCGACCGGCCGAAGCCGCTGACGGACTATCACTCCGAGTTCCCGGACCTGCACGCGAAGCCGCTGCCCCTCGACCTGATCTACGAGGACTTCCACCTGCGCCGACGCTGCGGCCGGGTCGCCGACGCGGAGGCGTACGCGCGCGAGTTCCCCGCACTCGCCGAGCAGCTGGCCCGGGTCGGCAACGGCGCGGGCGACTACCGCAGCACGCTGATCGCACAGCCCGGCGCGCAGCACGCCCTCGACCAGGTGGACGTCGGCGACTGCATCGACGACTTCGATCTGCTGACCGGGCTCGGCCGCGGGTCGTTCGCACGCGTGTTCCTGGCGCGGCAGCGGTCGATGCAACGACTGGTCGCGGTGAAGATCTCGCACGACCACGGCACCGAGCCGCAGACCCTCGCCCAGCTGGACCACGACTACATCGTGCGGGTGTTCGACCAGCGGCTCCTCACGGACCGCGAGCTGAAGCTGCTGTACATGCAGTACGTGCCGGGCGGCACGCTGCTCGGTGTGCTGCGCCGCGTGCGCGAGGAGCCGGACGATCCCGAGCACCCGCGCACCGGCCGGCTGCTGCTCGACGCGATCGACGAGACCCTCGAACGCAAGGGC
This sequence comes from Rhodococcus sp. BE178, assembly GCF_050433545.1. NCBI lineage: Bacteria > Bacillati > Actinomycetota > Actinomycetes > Mycobacteriales > Nocardiaceae > Rhodococcus > Rhodococcus sp. BE178. The sequence continues at coordinate 194,711 of NZ_JBNPXA010000008.1, forward strand.
GAGATCCGTCCCAGCGACTCGAGCGTGCGGGACGAGATCGCCGGGCTGACGTGGCCCGAGACGGTGGCATGGCTGGGCCGACGGCTCGCCGACGCCCTCGACTACGCCGACAGCCGCGGCGTCCTGCACCGGGACATCAAGCCCGCGAACGTGCTCCTGACGTCGGAGGGCGTCCCGAAGCTCGCGGACTTCAACATCAGCTTCAGCGACTGCGTCGCCGGCACCAGCCCGGTCGCGTACTTCGGCGGCTCGCTGGCCTACATGTCACCGGAGCAGTTGGAGGCCTGCCATCCCGACATGGCCGGATCGGCGGCCGACCTCGACGTCCGCAGCGATGTCTACGCGCTCGGTGTGATGCTGTGGGAGCTGCTCACAGGTCGCCGGCCCTTCGCGGACGAGCAGGGCGCCGGCGAGTCGGCGACGTCCCTCGAGCGGATGCTCGCGCTGCGCCGACGCGACATCGACCCGCAGTTCCAGTCCGATCTGCCCGACGACTGTCCCGCCGCGCTGCGACGCGTACTGCTGACGTGCCTGGCCCCCGATCCCGAGGGGCGCTGGGCGACCGGCGCCGAACTGGCGCAGCAGTTCGACCTGTGCCTGGACGCGCGCGCCCGCGACCTCGTCGATCCGCCGCCGAACAGCTGGCGGGCCCGGCTGCGGCCGTGGATGATCCCCATCGTCGCGGTCGGGGTGGGCGTGCCGAACGCGCTGGCCGCGATGTACAACTACCACCACAACCAGACGCTGATCATCGAGGAACTCTCCCCGGAGGCGCAGCAGCGGTTCGTCGAGATCTCGCAGGTGATCAACAGCACCCTGTTCCCTCTCGGGTTCCTGCTGATCGTGTACTTCTGCCGGCACGTCATCTCGGTGCCCCGTGGCCTGCGCAAGGGCAAGTCCTACGACGCCGCGACCCTCGCGCGGGCCCGCGCCGACACGCTGCTGATGGGCGACCGGATCGTGGCCGTGGTGTTCACGCTGTGGCTGGTCGCGGGGATCGTCTTCCCCGTCTCGCTGCAGTTCGCGGCGGGCAGCATCCCGCATGGCGCGTACGTGCACTTCTTGGGATCGCAGATCGTGTGCGGCGCGGTCGCCGTCGCGTACCCGTTCTTCGTCGTCAGCTTCTACGCCGTCCGCTGCCTGTATCCGTCGCTGCTGCCGCACGGCATCACCAGCAGCAGCGACGAGCGCCGGCTACGCGGACTGGACCGCCGCAGCACCCTGTATCTGGCGGTGGCCGCATCGGTGCCGTTGGTCGGAGTCGCCGGGGTGACGTTCCTGTCCCCCGACGAAATCTCCGTCGTCATCTACGCGGTGCGGGTGCTGTGCGTCGGCGGTGTGGTCGCCTTCGTGCTGGTGTACTGGCTGTTCCGCCTGCTCGAAGAGGACCTACGCGCCCTCGAGCGCGTGGTGTCGCAGGGGAACTATCCGCCGTACACCTTGGGGTCGAGGGTGCCGATGTAGGGCAGGTCGCGGTAGCGCTCGGCGTAGTCCAGGCCGTAGCCGACGACGAACTCGTTGGGGATGTCGAAGCCGACGTGCGCGACCTCGATGTCGACCTTGCACGCCTCGGGCTTGCGCAGCAGCGTCACGACCTCGAGCGACGCCGGGTTGCGGGTCTTGAGGTTGCGCATCAGCCACGACAGCGTCAGACCGGAGTCGATGATGTCCTCGACGATCAGCACGTGGCGACCGGCGATGTCCTTGTCGAGGTCCTTGAGGATCCGCACGACACCGGACGACGACGTCGACGAGCCGTACGAGCTGACGGCCATGAACTCCATCTGGGTGGGGATCGACAGTGCCCGCGCGAAGTCGGTCATGAAGAAGATGGCGCCCTTGAGGACACCCACCAGCAGCAGGTCACCTTCCGGCGCGCCCACCGGATAGCGCTCGGCGATGGCCTCGGCCAGTTCGGCCGTGCGCTCCTTGATCTGCTCCTCGGAGATGAGTACCGATGCGATGTCGCCCTCGTACACGGAGCATTCCCTTCAGTCGTTCACGAACCCCGCCGACAGCCTGCCACGCCGCCGGGATGCAACCAACCTGACTCCCGGTCTTCCGCCCCCGACTGCGACACCACCCTGCCCCCGCCACCGCCCGACCAGTTCGTCCACGGCGCGTAACTGCCGGTCGGTCAACGCCTTCGCACCGCGGTCGTGGAGCCACAACCGCAGGACACGGCGCCGCACCGCGACCGGGACATCGATCAGCCGCTCGACTACGAGGTCGTCGCCGTCGCGGGCCGCCGCCAGCGCCTGTCGGGAAAGTGTGTCGAGCACCTCGCCGTCCTCGCGGAGCTGCTCGGCGGTGCGGGCCAGGGCCGGGGCGACACCGCCCCCGAGGACGTCCTCGAGCAGCGGCAGCACCTCGGTGCGCAGCCGCACCCGGGTGAACCCGGGATCGGAGTTGTGTGGGTCCTCGTGCGGTTCGAGCCCCAGTTCGGCGCACGCGGTCCGTGTCGTCGCGCGGCGCACCCCGAGCAACGGACGCCCCCACGGCGCGTCGTACTCGGCCATGCCACGGATCGAACGTCCCCCGGAACCCCGGGCCAGACCGAGCAGCACCGTCTCGGCCTGGTCGTCGAGGGTGTGCCCGAGCAGGACGGGCCGGCCGCTCCGGCCCGCATCGAGAGCGGCGTACCGGGCGGCGCGGGCGGCGGCCTCGAGTCCTCCCGGGCCCGTCACGTCCACCGCCACGACGTCGGCGCCGGCGCAGCCCAGTGCGAGCGCCCGGGAGGCCGCGACGGCGGCGACGTCACCGGACCCGTCCTGCAGGCGGTGGTCGACGACCAGTGCCCGCACCGCGGGTGCCTCGGCGACGGCGGCCGCGGTCAGCGCGAGCGAGTCCGCCCCGCCCGAGAGCGCGACGACGACACCACCGGCCGGTTCGTGCCGCGCCAGCCACGCACGCACCGCGTGCCGGATCTCGAGGATCGCGGGGGCCTCGGGCAGGACGGCGGGCACCGTCACCCCAGCACCCGGGTGATCCAGGCGTCGGGGTTGTCGATCTCGTCGACGGTCGGCATGGCCTCGGCCCCGGACCAGACGGCGTTGAACTGCTCCATACCCACGCGCGCGACGACGGCGTCGACGAAGCTCTTGCCGCGCACGTACTGCGCCATCTTGGCGTCCATGCCGAGCAGTGCCCGCACCAGTCGCTGCACCGGGTTGCTCTTGCGGCGGCGGCGCGCGTCGAACGCATTGCGGATCCGCACCACCGACGGCACGACCTCGGGCCCGACGGCGTCCATCACGTGGTCGGCGTGCCCTTCGAGGACGGTGCCGAGCATCAGCATCCGGTCCAGCGCTCGGCGCTGCGGTTCGGCCTGGGTGGCCCGCAGGAGCCCGATGACTCCGCGCTGGTCGGCGGGCAGGTCCTCGCCGCGGCGGCGGTCGCGCAGTGCCCCGGACAGCCGGGCGACGAACTCGCCCATCGGCTCGTCGGTCGACTCGCCGAGGGTGGCGACGGACTGGCGCATGTACTCGCCCATCCACGGCGCCGACGAGAACTGCACCCGGTGGGTCACCTCGTGCAGGCACACCCACAGCCGGAAGTCGCTGGGCGGCACCTTCAGGGTGCGCTCGACCTGCAGCACGTTGGGCGCCACCAGCAGCAGGGTGCCGTGTTCGCCGGTGAACGGGTCGTACTGGCCGAGAATCGCGGACGACAGGTAGGCCAGCATCGCTCCGGCCTGCACACCACCGGGCTTGCCGGCGATCAGCGTGCGCTGCGCGGCATCGATGTCGGTCCCGGTCAGCTGCGCCATCGAGTGCGCGGCGGCACGGATCCAGCCGGCCCGGTCCACGACCTGCGCGGTCGGGATCGGCAGCCCGTCCGCGAGACCGGTGACCTCCCGGACCGGGCCCTCCGCCCGGATCGACGCGGACTCGAGTTCCGCCACCACCGACTGCGCGGTGTACCGGGACGTCGACGGCCCGGCCGGAGCCAGCCGCGCACCCGTCCGGGCGGCCAGACTCCAGTCCACCGCATTCCCGAATCCGCTCTCCGGCTCCGTCACCTCACCGCTCACTTCCCCTCAACTCACCGGCATCCGCACAGCCGCAGCGCCCCGGCGACCGCGTCCAGCGCGGGACGGCTCGCCTCCGGTGGACTGTTGTTGGACATCAGCGCGAAGGTGAGGACCCGGCCGTCGACGTCGACGACATATCCGGTCAACACGCTGGCGACCGAGAGAGTTCCCGTCTTGGCCCGCACCCAACCCGCGCCGGTCCGGTCCCCCGAGGCGTACCGGTCCGAGAGCGTGCCGGTGGCGCCGGCGACGGGCAGGTCGTCGAGCATGGGCCGCAACTGCGGCTTGGTGTCGCCGGCCGCGGCCGTGAGCGTCTCGTTGAGGAGCCGGGCGGGAATGCGGTTGTCGACGGATAGGCCGCTGCCGTCGTGCAGGGTGAGCCCGTCCATCCCGAAACCGGCGTCGTACAGCGTCTGCGAGATGGACGCGGTGGCACCCGCGAACGATCCTTCGGCGTTCTTCGCGCCCGCGACCTCGCGGGCGATGGCCTCGGCGAGCACGTTGTCCGACTTGCGCATCATCTGACCGAGCCGGTCGCGCAGCGGCGCCGACAGCACGCTCGCGACGGGGGCGGCACCGGATTCGGCCTTGCCGAGGGTGACACGGGCGGGGTCGATGCCGAGGGCCTGCGCCAGGACGCGGCCGGCGTCGAGCGCGGGGGTGGCGCTGCGCGGCGACTCGTCGGCGAGCGGCGAGATCCGGCCACCGTCGATCATGAGCGGTTCGGTGGGCGCGATGTAGCCGGCGGCGACGTCGTCGGGCATCCAGCCCTGTGCCATCGTCGGGCCGGTGTACGCGCTGGTGTCGACGACGATGCTGTCCACCGGCGCGCCCGCGCGCTGGATCTGCTCGACGAGGTCCGCGATGCGCGGTGCCCCCGGGTAGTAGCCCGGCTGCCCTGCCGGCTGCGCGGTGAGCGTCGGGTCGCCGTCGCCGACGAGGACGATCTCACCGGGCCGCGAGCCCTGCACCACCTGCGTCGCGACCCGGTGGTCGGCGGGCAGCGCGAGCATCGCGGCGGCCGCGGTGAGGATCTTGGTGGTCGATGCCGGCGTCATCGGGGTGTCCGGGTTCTGGCTCCACAGCACGTTGCCGGTGAGGGCGTCGGCGACGGAACCGGTGAACGCGCCGAGCGCGGGGTTGGCCACGACCGGCGCGAGGGCCGCCGCCAGTGCCTGCGGCGTCGGCATCGGGGCGTCGTCGGACAGCGGCGCCACCTGCGGTGTCGCGCTGATGGGCGACGGCTCCGGGGGCACGGCGACCACGTCCTCGGCGGCGGTGGCGGTCCCGCGCTGCATCACCACGATCGTGGTGCCGGCGGCGGCGAGGACGAGCACAGCCGCCAACGCCATCAGGATCCGGATATTTCGGCGTCGACGCCCCGCCAGGGTGCCGATCTTCTTCTTTCCCTCGCCCGCCAACATCCCTCCGGGTTCTCGCTCCACCGACTTCTCGGACTACTCAGACCGTTTCGCGCGAGGGGCCGACCAAGTGCCCGGCACCTGCACAACACAGTATCGCCGACCCGCTACCCTTTTCCCGAACCGTCTACCGAGGCGGCAGCCGCAGACAGGACAGTGAGGACAAGACGTGGAGTTCGACGTCACCATCGAAATCCCCAAGGGCCAGCGCAACAAGTACGAGGTCGATCACGAGACCGGCCGCGTGAAGCTGGACCGCTACCTCTACACCTCCTTCGGCTACCCCGCCGACTACGGCTACATCGAGAACACCCTCGGCGAGGACGGCGATCCGCTGGACGCGATGGTGCTGCTGCCCGAGTCCGTGTTCCCCGGCGTCATCGTCGAGGCTCGCCCGGTCGGCATGTTCAAGATGGTCGACGAGGCCGGCGGCGACGACAAGGTGCTGTGTGTCCCCGCGGGTGACCCGCGCTGGGATCACATCCAGGACCTGGCCGACGTCGCGCAGTTCGAACTGGACGCGATCAAGCACTTCTTCGTGCACTACAAGGATCTCGAGCCGAACAAGCACGTCACGGGCGCCGACTGGGTCGGTCGCGCCGAGGCGGAGAAGGTCATCGCGGAGGCCGTCGAGCGTCTGAAGGCGAACGGCGGACACTGAAGTAACCACCGGTGAAGGTGTGGGATCACGTTCGTGGTCCCACACCTTCGCTGTTTCCGGGGGTGTCCCCGGCCCCCACTACCATTCGCCGGGTGACCGGTTACGACGATCTCGACATGTTCGGTGGCCTCGACGCCTCCACCCTGCCGCCCCGCCGGCAACGGATCCTGCTGACGATCCGGGACTGGGTCGACGCGTACGGGTGCCCGCCGAGTACCCGTGAGATCGCGGACGCGGTGGGACTGCGTTCGACGTCGACGGTGTCCAAGCATCTGCGGATCCTCGAGGACAGCGGTTTCCTGCGCCGCGGCGGGGCGATGACCCGCCAGCTGGACGTGCGCCCCTTCCTCGCCGGTTCCGCGCCGGGACGGGCGACGGAGAACACGGTGGCGGTTCCCGTCGTCGGTGACATCGCGGCCGGCGCACCGATTCTCGCGGAGGAGCACGCCGACGAGGTACTGGCCCTGCCGCGTGAGCTCGTCGGCTCCGGCACCGTGTTCGCGCTGCGGGTGCGCGGCGAGTCCATGGTCGACGCCGCGATCTGCGACGGCGACACCGTCGTGGTGCGCCGCCAGGACGAGGCCCATTCCGGCGAGATCGTCGCCGCGATGATCGACAGCGAGGCCACAGTGAAAGTGCTGCGCCGACGGAACGGCCACGTGTACCTCGAGCCCCGCAACCCCGCCTACGAGGTCATCGACGGCGACGAGGCCGTCATCCTCGGCAAGGTGGTGTCGGTGATGCGGCGGATCTGATCCCGCTACGCACGCGAACGAACGTCCCTCGGCTCGACTTCGCGCGCTGCGCTCGCAAATCTCGACCGCGAGTTGCGGCCGACGTCCCGGATGCGCCCTCGGTATTTGGCCACTTTCGGCTATCTCTCCTGATTGCCACTTATGCCCTCCGATTTGCCCTGTTATGGTGCGAATTTGCAGTGGGCCGACTATCCGGTTTTGCCTGCTTCCGAGTGGTGCCGCCGCTACGTCCGCCTGCTGGTGGTCACCGTTCACCACTCTCATACGAAGGAACCGATCTCGATGCTGCTCGCCGCCCCGGCCTCACCACACGGTGGGGACGCTCCGCCCCGACACTCGACCGGCCGCCGCGCGCCCCGATTCCGGCGTACGGTCCTGACGGCTCTCGCCGCGACCGGTATCGCCGTGGCGCTGGCCGCTCCCGCGGCCGCGGCCCCGGTCGGGGTCCCGGTCCCGCCCGGCGGCCAGGTGATCGCCTGGGGATACAACTACGACGGGCAGACCGCCGTGCCGACGCCGCCTACCGGGCAGACCTACACCGCGATCGCCGCCGGCCTCTACCATTCCCTCGCGTTGACCTCCGCCGGGCAGGTGGCCGCCTGGGGAAACAACGACAACGGGCAGGTGGCCCCCGAGGGCGACAACGGTCAGAACGCCGTGCCGGCCCCGCCGGCCGGGCAGACCTACACCGCCGTCGCCGCCGGCGGCTCCCATTCCCTCGCGTTGACCTCCGCCGGTCAGGTGATCGCCTGGGGAGACTACAAGGGTCAGACCGCCGTGCCGGCCCCGCCGGCCGGGCAGACCTACACCGCGATCGCCGCCGGCGGCTTCCATTCCCTCGCACTGACCTCCGCCGGACAGGTGATCGCCTGGGGATACACCAACGAGGGTCAGACCGCCGTGCCGGCGCCGCCGGCCGGGCAGACCTACACCGCGATCGCCGCCGGCTACTCCCATTCGCTGGCACTGACCTCCGCCGGGCAGGTGATCGCCTGGGGATACAACTACGAGGGTCAGACCGCCGTGCCGGCGCCGCCGGCCGGGCAGACCTACACCGCGATCGCCGCCGGCTACTCCCATTCGCTGGCACTGACCTCCGCCGGGCAGGTGATCGCCTGGGGAAGCAACGAATTCAAGCAGACCGCCGTGCCGGCCCCGCCGGCCGGGCAGACCTACACCGCGATCGCCGCTGGCCGCGCCCATTCCGTCGCGTTGACCTCCGCCGGACAGGTGATCGGCTGGGGAAACAACGCCTACGAGGTGTCCGTCGTGCCGGCGCCGCCTATCGGGCAGACCTACACCGCCGTCGCCGCCGGCGGCTTCCATTCCCTCGCGCTCGCGTCGGTCACCTCCGAATCCTCGGCAACCGGCTCCCTCGGCCCGATCTTCGGATCCTGACCGGCTCCCACCACACCACCAACTCTGTGGCCGCCCACCCTGCGGGGTGGGCGGCCACGAGTGTCACAAACAGCGAGTGACCTCGAAGACATTCACCGACAAGCAACTTCCCATCGGCCGATCAGCGAAACCGCCTGCCCGGTAGCGTTCGCATTGGTTTCCAGTTTCTCCAGACCAATCCACGGAGACGGTGTTGAAGGGACGGTGAGCGTGCAGTCGCCACGGAAGCAGGGGCTGACAACTCTCGTGGTCGTTGCGGCAGTCGTGGTCCTCACCGCCGTGACGATCGGAGCGTGGAAGTACCAGTCCAAGGACACGTCCACCGCCACCAACAAACAGATCAACCACCCCGCGGCGCAGATCAATCACCCCGCGGCGAGCGCTGAACCACGCAGGGCATGTGCCCCCGGCGCCTCCGAAGGCGATGGACCCGCAGCCGCCGGCACAGCGCAGCGATTGACGGACGTCATGCAGCGCGCAGGAGAGTTGCTGCGCGTCCGCGGCGCCGCGTGGGGACCGCAGGTCGCTACCGGTACACAATTGTCCGCCAGCGAGGCGTTCGAGCTCGCGGCATCGGTTCCAGGTGATGCAACGGCCGTGGAGATGGAATGGCTTCGTCAAGCACAGCGGGACGGTGTGTACGACGACCCGAACAGATCGCTTGAGACGATCGTTCGACACATCGAGTCGACGACCATCACGGACGGTGATCTCCTCGACCATCTGGGGCAGAACTGGCCGGCGATCGTCAACACGGTCGGGGATGTCGCGGCTATCGGGTTCGACGACTACGTCGACCAGGTTCGCGCCTCCCCGCCGATGAGGTCCGCCGCTGCCCTCGACCTCCGTTCGCAGTTGCGGGTCAAGGCCGTCGCGTCCGGTCTGAAGGAGCAATGGGACCGGTCCCAGGAACTGGTCGGGGTCTACTTCCAGGAGTGCAGCAGCGATGCCGCGATGCGGCGGGACCCGTCGGTTCCCGTCGCGGACTACATCCAGGACTGGGACCTCGCGGAGGCGCTGGTCCGTGACGCGGTTGCCGCTGCCTTCTTCGCGGGTTCGTCCGGCGACGATCTCGAGCGAATAAACGTCCTGGAACGGGGATTGCAGATCGTCCAGACTCCCGACGATGTCGAGCGGGACGATTCGCTGACCCGCTCGGTGCAACCGAACGAGAACCTCCACCCGGACGATGCCGCACTACTCGAACTGGAAGAACCTTCCCTCGACGATGAGTGATCTGACTTCGCCATCCCACAGTATCGACTCGATAACAAAGGGCTCCGCGAAATCAGCAGCGAATCCCTGGCCAACACCCCGTTGTGGACATCGTCCATGACCCAAGAGCGCAGCTCAACGGACCAGTGCCGCCGCAGGCTAAAGATATCGTTCGTTCTTCGACCTCGGTCAGCGAGCGTCGAACACGACAGTCTGTGAAGGAGAACTCGGAGAGTAGAAAGGAAAGGTGGGAAGACAGGCAACCGTCGTGCTCTACGTGCTCGCGCTGGTAGCCGTAGTGGTTGTTAGTGGACGTCCTGTTCTTCAGGCACCATTTCTGGGGGCGGTTGATGGTGAATGTCGGGATCGTCCTGGTGTTCACGGCGTTCTATCTGAGATTCCTGCAGCGTTCATGAACGAAGGAGTGCTGGCAGGTTTCCGTGATCTCGCCGGCTCTCACTGGAACGCATCAGTTCTGGGACGCACCGCACACAACTTCCACGACGACGGTGAGGTCATCCATCCAGCCCAGCTTGCGGTCGGCATGTCGAGCGCAGAACCCTTTGTCGGCGAGTCGAATTCGTTGTTACGCCCGATATCGGTCCAACCGTATCGAACTCGATTACGCACAAGTCCCTGTCGGTCGCCGGGCCTGCTGTCCAGCGATCTGGTGGATGCAGATGCCGCGGACGTCATGGGCACACGTCAGCCGATGTCGGATCGTGCCTCGTCGATGCCCGACTTCTGACGCAGCGGCACCTCGCGCCAGATCAGGATCAGCACCAGCGACGCGACGGCGAGGACGACGATCGGCGGGTAGACCGTCTCGAACGCGGTCGCGAAGCCGTCCTTGAACGGTGCGGCGAGCGTCGGATTCAGTTGCTCGATGAACGACGTGTCGTTCATCGCGGCTTGTGCGGCGGTCGGGTCTCCGCTCATGAGGCCGCGCGCGATCCCGGCTTCGACGGGGTTGGCACTGTTCACCCCGGCCGCGACGGCCTGCTGGAACTCGGGCGACTGGGCAGCGTCGTGCAGTTGGGTGGTGATCGCCGGCGTCAGTTGGGCGAACAGGATCGACAGGAACAGCGCGACGCCCAGCGTGCCGCCGATCTGCCGGAAGAACGTGGCGGCTGCGGTCGAGACGCCCATGTCCTTGGGCGGCAACGCATTCTGGATCGCGAGGGTCAGCGGCTGCAGCAGATTACCGAGGCCCAGGCCGAGCACGAAGATGAACACCATGAACACCGGCAGGCTGGTCTGCGCGGTCACGGTGTGCAGCAGCAGGGCTGCGACGGCGATCAGCACGGCGCCGACGATCGTGAAGATCCGGTAGCGGCCGGTTCTGGCGATCAGCTGACCGGACAGGATCGATCCGAGCGCTATGCCCAGCACGGCGGGCAGCATCTGGAAGCCGGCCATCGTCGGACTCGACCCCTTCACCACCTGCAGGAACTGCGGGATCACGGTGATGGCACCGAACATCACGGCACCGACCAGGAAGCTGATGAGCACGCCGAGGGCGAAGGTCTGGCCGCGGAAGAAGTGCAGCGGGAACAGCGCCGCGTCGCGCATGGCGTATTCGACGGCGACGAATCCGAGCACGCCGACGACGCCGATTCCGTAACAGATCAGGGCCTTCTCGCTGCTCCAGCCCCAGGTGCGCCCCTGCTCGGCGACCACCAGCAGCGGCACCAGCCCGACCGCGAGGACCAGCGCACCCCACCAGTCGATCCGCATCATGCGGTGCACGGGTGGCAGGTGCAGGACCCGCCACACCACCGCGAGCGCGACCAGTCCGATCGGCACGTTGACCAGGAACACCCACCGCCAGCCCGCGATCCCGAGGATCTCGTCCTGCCCCGCGAGCACGCCGCCGATCACCGGCCCGAGCACGCTCGACGTGCCGAACACCGCCAGGAAGTAGCCCTGGTATTTCGCGCGTTCGCGCGGCGGGACGATGTCGCCGACGATGGCCAGCGCCAGCGAGAACAGGCCGCCGGCACCGAGTCCCTGAATTGCCCGGAACACCGCCAGCATGTACATCGACTGCGCGAACGTGCACAGGATCGACCCGATCACGAACAGAACGATCGCGGCCATGAAGTACGGCTTGCGCCCGTGGATGTCGGAGAGCTTCCCGTACAGCGGGGTGACCAGGGTCGCGGTGATGAGATAGGCGGTGGTCACCCACGCCTGCAGCGCATACCCGTCGAGGTCGTCGGCGATGGTGCGCATCGCGGTGGCGACCACGGTCTGGTCGAGCGCCGCGAGGAACATTCCGAGCAGCAGGCCACTGAGGATCGCCAGGATCTGGCGGTGCGTGAACGTGACCTGCTGCCCGGAACCCTCCGGCGCGACGGCGGGCTCGACGTCCCGATCAGAATCCTGAGGTTCCTCGGCCATGTCGGTCCCTCGCCGTCGCTCTCACAACTGCAGTGGCAAACGCCTTTCGAGCCTAGCGACCCTTGAACTCGGGCGGACGCTTCTGGAACACCGCCGTGATGGCCTCGGTCAGGTCTTCCGACGGCAGGAAGGCCGCATTCCACGCGGCCACGTAACGCAGGCTGTCGTTCACCGCCGCGGAACGGCCGTGGTCGAGCACGTCCTTGACGCCGTGCACGACGAGCGGCGGGTTCGCCGCGATGTCGGCGGCGGTCGCGTGAGCCGCGGCCAGGACCGCGTCGGCGTCCTCGAACACGTCGTTGACCAGACCGATCTTCTCCGCGCGGGCGGCGTCGATGTCCTTGCCGGTCAGCGCGAGCTCACGCAGGTGCCCGTCACCGATGATCGCGGGCAGGCGGGCGAAACTGCCCATGTCGGCGACGATGGCCACCTTGACCTCGCGGATGCTGAACTTGGCATCGGCGCTCGCGTATCGGATGTCGGCGGCCGAGATCAGGTCGACGCCGCCGCCGATGCACCAGCCCTGGATCGCGGCGACGACGGGCTTGCGGCAGTCCGCGACGGCGTTGATGCCGGACTGCATCCGCTTGATGAGGTTGTGGAAATCGGTACGAGGTCCGGCCTGGGCCTTGTCGGCGAGGACGGCGCCGAAGCCGCCGCTCATCGCGGGCAGGTCCAGGCCGAAGGAGAAGTGCTTACCGGATCCGGCGAGCACGACGGCACGGACCTCGGGGTCGGCGTCGAGTTCGGCAAAGATGTCGGGCAGTTCCTCCCAGAAGTCCGGGCCCATCGCATTGCCCTTGCCGGGGCCGATGAGCGTCACCTGGGCGACGTGGTCCTTGCGCTCGACTGTGAACGCCTTCCAGCTCTGCTTTTCCGTCATTACTCGAGAGTAACCTTTGCGGCTCGGGCAGGCGAAGACCCGGTCGTCAGGGGGCAACCGGGTAGTGGCTGGTGATCGCGACCCTGTTCCACGCATTCATCACGACGGCGAGCCAGCTGACCGCCGACGCCTGCTCGGCGGTCAGGGATCCGTCGTCCCACGTACGTGTGTCCGGGACCGAGAGCCTGGTGACCTGTTCCGCCAGGGCCAGGGCGGCGCGCTCCTGCGCACTGAAGTACTGAGACTCCCACCACGCCGCCACGACCGCCAGACGATCGCTGGTCTCCCCCTTCGAGATGGCGTCGCGGGTGTGCATGCGCAGACAGAACGCGCAGCCGTTGATCTGCGAGACGCGGATCTTGACCAGTTCGGCCAGCAGCGGGTCCAGCCCCGACTCCTGCACGGCCGTTTCGGCCCGCGCGTTCAAGGCGCCCAACTGCTTGTACGCATCCGGGTGCTGCTTGCTGAGGTTCACGGAGCTCATGCGGATTCCTTTCGACGCAGGCACGTCCGACGGGGTCGTTACCGATGTGGCCCTTCCCGGTGTCTCACGATATTCAGAATGTTGCCGTCCGGTGCTCGGACGAAGAATCTGCGAACTCCCCACGGCTCGGTGGTCAGCGGGTACACGATCTCGTAACCGTGCTCCTGCGCTTCCGCGTATGCCGCGTCCACGTCGTCGATGTGAACCGATACGACCGAATCCTCAGGAGCGGAAGCATCTTTCGTGACGAGCTGGACGCTCGCCCCGGTGCCCGGCGCGGTGCAACGAGCGACCCAGCCCATGTCGAATTCCTCGGTGCTCAACCCGAGGTAGTCCGTGTAGAAGCGTTTGGCAGCATCGACGTCGGGCACACGAAGATTGGCGGTGATACGGGTGACGCGCATGAAGTCCTCCTGTCCCAGGCGTGGACGGACGCATTCGATTCTCCCCGTTCGAGGGAACCGGTGCGCCCGACTCGTGATTCCTCTGTCGGTGCCCGCCTGAAGAACTACCGGGGCAAGGCGCACGAAGGAGGCAGATCGGTCTTGGGCAAGCTTGTGAGGGGTCGAATCCCGGAGATCATCCGTTCGAACGGAGAGACGCCGGTGGTGCGGCAACTGACCGCAGCTCGGAATCGCCGCGTTCCACGGTTTCGACCTCGACGACATCCTGCGCATCGCAGCGAGCAAGCGCACCGTGCGATTTGGTTTCGCCGAGCGGACCCGGCTGGACCAGGCCGGCGGTTCGATCGTCACCGAATCCGCACAATCCGGTGCGACTCGTTAATTGTGTGCAAACATCAGCGCCGACCGGCCGGTTCCCGCCCGCCAACGGCGGATGATCGAACTGCCCGCACGGGCACGTCCGCGACGCCGAGCGGAGGATGCGCATGCTGATGCACCAGGGAATCGGCCTGGACCGGTTCAACGACCTGCCGCGCCGGCGCGCGGTGCACGCACTGTTCGAGTGCTGTTCCAGCCTGCCGTGGTCGGCCCGCCTGGCCGACGGCCGCGCGTATGCCACGCACACCGATCTGCTGAGCCGAGCGGAGAAGGAACTGCGAATCCTGCCCGAGCAGGAGATCCAGCAGGTCCTGCAGGGCCACCCCCGGATCGGGTCCCGGGCCCGGAGCCTGCAGTCGTATCGGGAGCAGTGCGCGGTGTGGGTCGAGGACGCGGCCGCGATGGGCATGCTCGACGAGGCCGGTTCCGCGTACGAGGAGCGGTTCGGGTTCCGGTACGTCTGGTGCGCCGACGGCCGGGACGGGCGCGCACTGCTGGCGAATCTCACGGCCCGGATGAGCCACGATCTCGAGACCGAGCGTGATGTCCGCACCGCGGAGCTCGCGACGATCACCCGCACACGGCTCGAACGGATGCTCGGACCGGAGGGCGGGTTCCCGGACTACTGACGACGGGTGGCCCGGGCGACGGCGCCGGCGAACAACGCGGTCACGGCGGCGCCCATCGCGCGCTGGTCCACTTCCTCGGGATCGACGGAGTGCTCGAGGACCAGGCCGGAGATGAGCGCCATCAACGAGATCGCGGTGGTCCGCACGTCGATGTCGACGCCCCACTCGCGGGCGCGGTCGCCGATCAGTTCGACGAGTTTGCCGCGCAGATAACGGCGTTCGCGTAGATAGGCCTGTTTGATGTTCGGGTCGCGGCCCGCTTGGACCCCGAACTCGAGGACCAGCAGCGACCATCCCGGATCCGCGATGAGGGCCGACGCCACCTCCGCGCCGCCCTTGCCCACCGCGTCGGCGGGGTCGAGTCCGGAGATCTCGGCGAGGACCCGGCCGGCGAGTTCGAGGGACCGCTGCGCGAACAGCTCCGCGAACAGGTCCTGCTTGGACTCGAAGTTCGAGTACACCGCGCCCTTCGTGAACCCTGCCCGACGCGCGATCTCGGCGAGGCGGGCGGCGGCGAAGCCGCGTTCGGCGAACTCGTCGGCGGCCGCGTCCAGAATGCGTCCGCGCACCACATCCCGGGCCGGACGCGCCGTTGCGGCCACCTCGTCTTGACGACTACCAGTCACGATACCTACGGTATTCAATACCCGCGGTATCGACAAGACCGCCGGGGCCCACCCAGACTTCGAGGACGCCCGTGACCACATCGACCGAGACACCGACCATCCCCGCGGCAACCGCCACGCCCCCGCCCACGCACCGCAGCCCGCTCGAGCGGTTCGGCAGCGGCAAGGTCATGGCCGCGCTGGTCATCGGCGTCCTGGCGCTGCAGCTCGGCTTCATCCTCAGTTACGTCGCCGCGTTCCATCAGCCGACGCCACGGGACATCACGGTCGCCGTCGTCACGGCCCGTGGCATCCCGGAGGGCGTCGGACAGCAGTCGGTGGACAAGCTGAACGCGCTCGACGGACATCCGCTGGACGCACGCGTCGCGTCCGACACCTCGGAGGTCCGACGGCTGCTGCGGGACCGCGAGATCCAGGGCGCATACGTCATCGACCCGAGCGGGACGGACACCCTGATCACCGCGAGCGCCGGTGGCAGCTCGATCGCATCCGCGCTCGAGGCGGTCTTCGACCGGGTCGCGGCGGATCAGGACCGGCAGCTGGTGGTGCGCGACGAGATCCCCGTCGGCGCCCACGACAACCGCGGGCTCTCGGGCTTCTACCTGTCGATCGGCTGGGTCGTCGGCGGCTACCTGCTGGCCGCGGCGATCGGCCTCATCATCGGAGCGCCGTCGACGATGCGTCAGGCGTGGACGCACATCGCGGTCCTGTTCGGCTATTCGGTGGTGTCGGGCGCCCTGGGCGCGCTGATCACGACGCACCTGCTGGGAACGTTTGCCGGACACTGGTTCCCGCTGTGGCTACTGGGCACGGGCGTGGTGTTCGCGACGGCGCTGTTCACGCTCGGACTGCGGGCCGCGGTGGGCATTCTCGCGGTCCCGCTCGCGATCGCGGTGTTCGTGGTGTTGGGCAATCCGAGCGCGGGTGGCGCATTCGGCGCGAACGTGATTCCCAGCTTCTACGCCGCGATCGGGCAGTGGATCACCCCCGGCGCGGGCACCGAGGGTGTGCGCAGCATCGTGTACTTCGACAACGTCGGTCTCGGCCAGCCGGCGCTCGCCCTCGCGCTGTACGCCGCGGTCGGTGCGGCGATGCTGCTCGGCTTCACCGCGCGGCGAACACGCCGGACCCGGACTTCGCTCACGCATACGCCTACCCATGCCGCGAGTTAGTCCTACCCTGAGAACATGCCCAGGCTGCTGCATCCCAATGCGGCGCACGTCGCCGACACGCTGATCGCGCGCGGACACCACGGGGTCATCGTCACCCAGCCCGCGCCGACGCACAGTGCCGCGGAGGCGGCGGAGGCGCTGGGCGTGCAACTCGGTGCCATCGTCAAGTCGCTGGTGTTCCTGCTCGACGACGAACCGGTGCTGCTGCTGGTGTCGGGGGCGCACGAGGTGGACGTGGCCGCCACGGGCGTCCGTCTGCAGGGCACGCTGTCGCGGGCCCCGCTCGACGTGGTCCGGGAGGTCACCGGCCAACCGATCGGCGGGGTCGCGCCGCTGGGGCATCCCACCAATCTGCCCACCTACCTCGACAGCGCCCTGGCCGGCCATCCGGATCTGTGGGCGGCGGCCGGGCACCCGGACACGGTCTTCCGGACCACCTTCCCGGAGTTGCTGCGGGTGACGGCGGGTCTGGCCGTCGACATGGGCCGACCGGCCGAGGACGCCGCGATGGGACACGAAAACCAGTTGCCCGCTGAGTGAGCGTAAGCATGCCTGGTCTGTGAGCCCGGCCCTATAGTGACGGCAGTCAATCAGGTCCGAATCGGAGAATGCCTTGTCACAGCACGTCGAGAATGCGCCCGACCTCACCGTCGTCCCGAGCGAGGAGGGCATCGGCAACGACGAGTACAAGGCGGCCATGCGCCGCCACCCGGCCGGCGTCACGATCGTCACCCTCGACTCGGAGTCCGGTCCGGTCGGCTTCACCGCGACGTCGTTCGCGTCGCTGTCGATGAATCCGCCGCTGATCTCGTTCAACATCGCGCTGAACTCGTCGAGCATCAACGCGCTGCAGGCCGCCGATTCGATCGTCGTGCACCTGCTGGGCGAGCACCAGCAGCACCTGTCGCAGCGCTTCTCACGCAGCGCCGACCAGCGTTTCAGCGACGAGTCACTGTGGTCCCGCCTCGAGACGGGCGAGCCGGTGCTGCACGGCACCCCGATCTGGATGCGCACCACGGTCCACCAGCTCATCCCCGCGGGCGATCACACCCTCGTGATCGGCCTGATCACCCGCATCCACAACGAGAACGACGACGAGGCCGCGGCCGCTCCGCTGCTGTACCACGAGGGCCGCTACCACCGCGCCGCACCGCTCGACTAGACGCTTCGACAGAGTTCCGGCCAGGCTCGTCCACGACGAGCCTGGCCGGAGCCGTTCACGGGCCGGAGCGTCACGCCGTTTCGGCGGCCGACCCCAGTCGGGGAAAGGGTTCGGTGGAGAACACGACCTCCACCGCCACGTCGAAGTAGGCGGCGATCCGCAACGCCAGATGCAGGCTGGGACTGTATTCGCCGCGCTCGAGGTAGCCGACGGTCTGATAGTGCACGCCGAGCGCCTCGGCCAGTTCCCGCCGCGATATCCCCCGCTCGGCGCGCAGCATCGCGATCCGGTTGTAGATGACTTCAGAAGGCACGCTGCATCGCCTTGTCCCGCCGCTCGGCCATGCTCGATCCTGATTCGTGACGCGCCATGCGTCGCAACACTACCGGCGCGATCAGCAGCCCCGCGACCGCCCAAACGCCCAGCACCGCGGCCGTCTCGAGGTGCCGCCAGGACTGGCCGATCTCGATCGCGGCCGCGTCGTCGGGCAGCAGCGCCGAACGCATGCCCAGGCCGACCCAGTAGATCGGGAACGCCTGACCCACGCCCTGGAGCCAGCCGGGCAGTGCGGTAATCGGATAGAAGATGCCCGAGATGGCGACGAGCGCCATCATCGGCATCGTCAGCAGGAAGGTGGCGCGCGGACCTTCGAGGACGCCGCCGAGGATCGCCCCGGCCGGCAGCGTGGCGAGCAGGCCGAGCAGCACCACCCAGACGAAGGTCGTCCACGCGCCCACCCCGTCCAGCGAAGACCCGCCGATGATCACCATCCCCGCCGCCACCACGATGGCCACCTGCACCAGAACCGATCCGGACGCGGAAAGGATCTTGCCGATGAAATAGCCGATCATGCCGTTGGGTGCCGCCTTGGCCCGCAGCAGTGTGCCGTCCTCCCGGTCGAGCACCAGCACGTTGGTTATCGCGAACACGCCATTGAACGCGATGATGCTGCCGATGAGGCCGGGCAGTGCCAGCTCGGCGATCGAGAGATCGCTGCCCGCGTATTCCCGGTTCCGCAGCAGGCAGAGCGCGGCGAGCGCGATCACCGGCATCGCGAACTGGCCGATGAGGTCGGGGGCGTTGGTGTACAGCTGACGGAACTCGATCCATCCACGGGTGAAACCGGCGCGGACAGCGGTACCTGTCGGGCTCATCGTGCGACCTCCGAGAGTGTGTGGACGGCGGCCTCGGCCTCGCCTGATTCCTGGCGGCGGACCAGCGTCATGTAGGTGTCTTCCAACGAGGCGCGGCGCACCTCCAGGTCCTCGATGCGCTCGCCGTGCTGCTTGAACAGTTCGTGGACGAACTTCGTGGACTCGGTGGTGGTGTGGACGAAACGCTGGTCGTCGACGGTCCATCGCACCTCGGCTTCGCCGGCGATCGTGCGTGACAGTTCGTCGGCGGAACCGTCGGCGATGATGCGGCCGCCCGCCAGGATCAGGATCCGGTCGGCGATCTTCTCCGCCTCGTCGAGGTCGTGGGTGGTGAGCAGCACCGTCGTGTTCTCGAGATCGGACAGGCGGTGCACCAGGTCGTGGAAGTCCCGGCGGGCCGCGGGGTCGAAGCCCGCGGTCGGCTCGTCCATGAACAGCAGTTCCGGACGGCCCACGATGCCGATCGCCACGTCCAGCCTGCGGCGCTGACCACCGGACAGTGTGGCGACCTTCGCGTCCGCCTGCGCGGTGAGCCCGACCAGGGCGATGAGTTCGTCTGTGTCCCAGGGCTCGCGAGATCGCTCCGCGAGATAGGGGCGGTAGAACGCGCCGAGATGGTCGAGCAGTTCGTGTACCCGCCACTTGGCGTGGTCGCGCCAGGACTGGAGGACGACACCGATCCGGGATCGCCACTGTTCGTCGCCGTGTTCGGGATCGGCGCCCAGGACGGCGACGCGGCCCGCCGAGCGTCTGCGGAAGCCTTCCAGGATCTCGATCGTGGTCGTCTTGCCCGCGCCGTTCGGGCCGAGCATGACCAGCACCTCGCCGCGCCGCGCCTGGAATGCCACGTCGCGCAGAACATCGACGTCGGCGTAGCGCATTCGCAGCGCGCCGACGTCGAGAACAACGTCGTTACTCAAAGCCATGAACCCTCCCCAGTCACGATCCTTCGATGATCTGTAGCATACCTACTACATTCTGCAGCGCTAGTGCTTCGTCGAATCCTCTCGAAACGGGCACGAGGACGTCGAGACCCGGGACCGCACACAACATGGAGATGGGGATGGCGTGGCAGCTCTATGCCCGGGATCCGTGCCGATCCGCGATCCCGCGCAGAGACCGGCAGTAGCATTGAGCCGACCACATCCGATCCACGGGATCGAGAAGTCATGGACCTGCACCTGGCCGGCAAGACCGCCGTCGTCACGGGCGCGAGCAAGGGCATCGGGCTTGCGGTGACCACAGCCCTGGCATCCGAGGGCACTCACGTCGTCGCCGGATCACGCACTCGCACTGCGGAAATCGAGTCGCTGGAGAACGACGGCAACGTCACGTTCGTTCCGTGTGACCTGTCCACGGCCGAGGGCCCGGTGGCCCTGATCGAGGCGGCCGCCGAGCGCGGCGGCGTGGACATCCTCGTCAACAACGCCGGCGCCGTGACGCCGCGGACCGGCGGATTTGCGAGCATCTCCGATGAGGACTGGCTGGCATCGCTGACCCTGACGTTCCTGTCCGCGGTGCGGACCACCCGCGCCGCGCTCCCCCAACTCGTCCGGCGCGGCGGCGGGGCCGTCGTGACCGTCAGCTCGGTCAACGCGTTCCTGCCCGATCCCGGGGTGGTCGACTACTCCGCTGCGAAGGCCGCACTCACCAACTTCTGCAAATCGCTTTCCAAAGAGGTTGCCGGTCAGAAGATTCGGGTCAACACGGTCAGCCCCGGACCGGTCACCACTGCGCTGTGGCTCGCCGACGACGGGGTCGCGTCCACCGTGGCCCGGGTCAGCGGCAGCACGGCGGAAGCGGTCGTCGAGGCCGCCGCCGCAGGGTCCGAGACCGGACGCTTCACCCGCCCCGACGAGGTGTCGGATCTGGTGCTGTACCTCGCGAGCGAGAGGGCCGGCAACATCACCGGGGCCGACGTCGTCATCGACGGCGGGCTGATCAAAACGCTGTGAGCACTGGGACAATCACGGACATGGAGCGCACGTTCGACAGTCTGGTTGCCGAAGCCGAGGCCGCATCGGTCGACGGCTGGGAATTCTCCTGGCTCGACGGCCGCGCCACCGAACAGCGCCCGTCGTGGGGCTATCAGCGCCTGCTGGGCGAGCGCCTCGCACGAGCGACGGCCGCACTCGATATCGAGACCGGCGGAGGGGAGGTTCTCGCGGGCGCCGGCGCGATTCCTCCGACGATGGCCGCGACGGAGTCCTGGCCAGCCAACCTCGCGAAGGCCACCGCGGTGCTGCACCCGTTGGGTGTGGTGGTGGTCGCGGCCTCGGACGAGCCACCACTACCGTTCGCGGACAACGCCTTCGATCTGGTCAGCAGCCGACATCCCAATACCGTGTCGTGGCCGGACATCGCGCGGGTGCTCGTCCCCGGCGGAACCTACCTGGCCCAGCACGTGGGTCACGAGAGCGTCTTCGAACTCGCCGAGTTCTTCCTCGGTCCGCAACCCGAGGCGCGGCGATCGAGGCATCCGGACACGGCCGCGTCCGAGGCGTGCGCCGCCGGGCTCGAGATCATGGATCTGCGTTTCGAGCGACTGCGCATGGAGTTCTTCGACATCGGAACGGTGGTCTACTTCCTACGGAAGGTGATCTGGATAGTTCCGGGCTTCACGGTCGATGCCTACCGTGACCGGTTGCGGGACCTCGACCGACACATCCGCGCGGAGGGGTCGTTCGTCGCCCATTCCACCCGATTTCTCATCGAGGCCCGCAAGCCGGACTGACGGAGCGGTCTCAGGACGCGCGCGCGGGACGATGCAGCCCGAACTTGGCCAGCGCCTCGTCGGCGGTCTCGGACGCGGTGACGAGCCCGCGGCGTTCGAGCCACGGCAGCGTGCCGTCGACCACACGCTCGAGCACCTTCGGGAGTGCGAGCGGCACCAGCGTCACCCCGTCCGCGACGTCGGCGGCGTGGATGTCGGCGATCAGGCTCGCGAGGCCGTCGGCGGTCCCGATGTAGGACAACGACGTCGGCAGGTGGGGCACTCCGAGGGTCTCGTCGAGCAACGCGAGTTCGGAACGCGCGCTTCGGGAATCGACGGCAAGGAGCGTCTCGACATCGACCAGCACGGTGATGCCGTCGGGGTCGCGCCCCTCGGCGGCCACCTCGGCTCGGATCCGGGCCCGGGTCTGCTGTGCCTCGCGCAGATCGGATGCCTGGACCCGGTAGACGACGGGCGGCTGCGCGGCCAGGTCGAGGTCATCGGGGCCGACGGTCAGGTCGACCCAGTAGTCGGGGTCGGTGAGCGGGACGTTGCTGGCGATACGGGCTGCGGCCGGGTGGTGTCCCGCGCCGGTCAGTTCGACAGCGACGCGGAGTGGGCGACGGTGCGCGGCCGTGGAGACGGAGGCAAAGAAGTTCTCGGACATGGCAATTCCTCGCAGGAAGGCAGGTACAGGGCGCGGAGCGATCAGCGCGTACACATGCCGGACGAGGTGCGGCACAGGTCGACGTGCCGGCGGGACCATTGACCGCCCGTGTTCGTCGACTCCATGTGCGTCACGCTAGCCGTCCCTTCGCGTCCCCACCACAGTTCGAATCACGGCGATTTCGGACGTGCCGTCTACACGCACTCGGCGGCGCCGGAGGTCCGCCCGGAGAACCCGCGGGTCTCGGGGACCGGGTTCCACAGTCCGTCGGTCTTGCCGTAGTTCCAGGTCTCCTCGCCGGCGGCGAGCTGGCGGACGGCCGCGATCAGGCGCTCGACGTCGGCCGAGCTGGTGCCCAGCCCGAGGCTGGCACGCACGGCACCGCCGGCGTGGCCGATGCGGCTGAGCAGCGGGTGAGCGCAGAAGCGGCCGTCGCGCACGCCGATTCCGTGTTCGGCGGACAGGAACGCGGCGATCCGGCCCGGCTCGAAGCCGTCGATCGTGAAGGTGACGATGCCGACGCTGTCCGGCGCATCCGACCACAGGCGCAGCAGGTGCACACCGTCGATCTCCGCGAGGCCGTCCGCGAGGCGGGTCGACAGCACACGCTCGTGCTCGACGACACGGTCGAAGTCCAAGGCGGACAGCGCGTCACACGCGGCCGCGAGCGCGGCGACACCGAGGACGTTGGGGCTGCCGGCCTCGTGGCGGGCGGGGGCGGGCGCCCAGCAGGTCTCGTCGATCGTCACCTCGCGGACAGCGCCGCCACCGGCGAGGTACGGCTGCGCGTCGTCGAGCCAGTCACGGCGGCCGACCAGTACGCCCGCACCGAAGGGTGCGTACAGCTTGTGGCCGGAGAAGGCCAGGTAGTCGACGCCGCACTCGGCGAGGTTCACGCGGCGGTGCGGGGTCAACTGCGCGCCGTCGACGAGGATCCGGGCGCCGCAGCGGTGCGCGATGTCGGCCAGTTCGGCGATCGGCAGCACCTCACCGGTGACGTTGGAGGCCCCGGTGATCGCGAGCAGCGCGGCGGGCTTGGCGCACAGTTCGGCGACCAGGCGACGGATCGTCTCGGCGACCGTGTCGGCAGCCTCGACGATGCGGGAGTTCTTCCACGGCAACAGGTTTGCATGGTGCTCGATGTCGAGGACGACGACATCGCCGGGCACGCAGTTCGCGAGCAGGTTGAGCGAGTCGGTGGTGTTGCGGGTGAAGACGACGACCTGGTCGGTGTCGGCTCCGACAAAGCGCTCCACCGATCCGCGGGCGTTCTCGTAGGCCTCGGTGCTCACGCGGGAGGCGTAGCCGGCGCCGCGATGCACGCTTGCGTAGAAGGGCAGCAGTTCCTGGACCCGGTCGGTGACCTGCGCCAGGGCCGGCGCGCTGGCCGCGTAGTCGAAGTTCGCATAGGTGCAGGTTCCACCCCCGACAAGCGGAACCTGCAGGTCACAGCCCGACACCCGAGCAATCGGGGCGGTGGCGCAGCAGGTATCGGCAGTCAGTACAGCAGTCATCACGACATCCTTCGAGTTCAGGACTCGTCGGCGATGAGAGTTGACGCCATCGGAGTCCGCGCTTGCCGCGGCCTTGTGGCCGACAGCCTGGTCGTCACCCGGAGCACCCCACCGCGGTTGGAGGGTTGCCGACCAGCTAGCCGGGGCTTGACGCTGGTACTCGTGACCTGGCAACGAGAATGGCAGAGGCGTCCGCGCCATGTCAACCCATCGTCAACCCTTCCGGAACGAGACGGTGGTCACATCTCGCCGAGTTCGGCGAGGCGCCGTTCGAGGAATCGTCGCGACGACGCGGTCCGCGCCGAGGACGCCGCGCGCCGATACTCGGCGACGGCGTCTCGGCGCCGGCCGGAGCGGCGCAGCAGG
Source organism: Rhodococcus sp. BE178 (assembly GCF_050433545.1). Taxonomy (NCBI): domain Bacteria; kingdom Bacillati; phylum Actinomycetota; class Actinomycetes; order Mycobacteriales; family Nocardiaceae; genus Rhodococcus; species Rhodococcus sp. BE178. Next base: position 218,749 of record NZ_JBNPXA010000008.1, read on the forward strand.
TCGGCTCGCACCGCGGCCACCGTGTGATCGAACCCGGCCGCACCCACTCCCCCGATCTCGTCCACCGCGACGATTCCGGCCTCGGGCCCATCCCGAAATCTCACTGCGACAGCCCGATTCAGTTGCACGGCGGGGGATTGTCCGAACCCGAGGAGACGGTCGTAGGCGGCGACGATCGCAGACCAGTCGGTATCGGCGAAGGTGGGAGCGACGGCGTGTGCCGCGGCGATGGAGGCCTCGACGGTATAGCGCCCGCCACCACCCGCGTAGGCAAAGATCAAGCGCGCCAATCCTTCCGAGATCCGAGACCGATCCCATCGGCCACGGTCCTGCTCGTCGAGCGGAACGGCTTCGCCGGAACTGTCGACGCGTGCGCGGCGGCGACTGTCCTGCAGGCACATCAGGGACGTGAGCCCCCCCAGACCTCCGGCGCGTCGGGCATCAGTTCACACAGCAGACGACCGAGCCGCAGCGACTCGTCACACAGCTCGCCGCGCACGCTCGCATCACCTGCGGTGGCCGAATACCCTTCCGTGAAAACGAGATAGACGCATGCGAGCACGGCGGGCAGACGTTCGGGGAGCAGGCCGTCGGACGGCACCCGCAGTGGGATGCCCGCGGTCCGGATCTTCGCCTTCGCCCGACTCAGCCGCTGCCCGACGGTGGGCTCCGGCTGCATGAACGCGCGGGCGATCTCGGCGGTGGTCAGCCCACACACCAGCCGCAGCGTCAGCGCCACCTGTGACGGTGCGGACAACGCCGGATGGCAACACGTGAAGATCAGCCGCAGCTGGTCGTCCGCCACCGGAGACACCTCCCCCGGGTCGCCGTCGTCCTCGGGCTGCTGCCGGAACGCGTCCTCCTCACGATCACCGCGCAGTCGCTCGCGACGTAGCCGGTCGATCGCGCGGTTCCGGGCGACCGTCGTGATCCATGCCCCCGGTTTGCGGGGCGTGCCGTCGACGGGCCACGTCCGCAGCGCCTCCGTGAACGCATCCTGCACCGCGTCCTCGGCGATCTCGATGTCCCCGACCAGGCGGGCGACGGTGGCCAGCGCCCGCCCGGATTCCTCCCGTAACACGCGCGTCAGTGCCACCGTCGCCGCCTCGGAGGTCATGCCTCGCTCACTCGGCGACGATCTGCCGGAGTTCGACGCACCCCTTGGGCCCGAGCGGGATCTGCGAGGCCAGCGCCACCGCGGTCTCCCGATCGGGCGCGGACAGCACGTAGAGACCGTTCGCGATCTCGTTGGCCTCGGTGAACGGCCCGTCCGTCAGCAGCATTTCCCCGCCGCGCAGTCGTACGGTCGTTGCCGACGCCGGCTGATACAGCGCCCCGGAACCCTTGATCCGGTCGCCCGCGATCTCGCCGAACCACTGATGTTCGGCCACGCGCGCGTCCCACTCGGCCGACCCCGGTTCGTTGGCGGACCCGAGAGGTTCACGCAGCAGCGCAGCCCACCACGTGTCATTCGGTTCGTCCACCGAATTCCAGAACACCATCGGCCACAACTCCACGTGCCCGGTCGAGACCTCGGGGATCTGCCGCACCAGGCTCAGCGCGGCGTCGAGGTCGGCGGCGTCGAACACGTAGTACCCGCCCACGACCTCGGCGGCGTCGGTGAACGGGCCGTCGGCGACGAGGGTGCGTCCGCCGTCGTGCCGAATGGCCGCTCCCTCGCTGGAGGGATACAGCCCGCCACCGGCAACGGCCTCCTGCGCCTTGGTCCAGAACTCCTGGTGCCGCGCCATCGACGCCTTGTGCTCATCGGTGCCCGGGATCGAGGTGCGACTGTCCTCCTCCGCTGCCAGCAATGCCAGGTAGTACATGTCGTCTCCTTCCGACGATGCGGGGCCCTTCACCCCACTTTCGTCAACACGACGTGCGCGACGCGCCGATTTCGACACAACCGGTGGAGAATCGTCACGAAGAACCGACCCCTGGAGGATGTCCACGCCGTCGGAGCGTGTTCATCAGCCGGACACCTGGTCGTGAGACAACCAGGTGCCCGCACAGCCAGGACCAGAGAGGGACGCCCCGGATTGTCTGCCCAGCCATCGACAAACCAGACTGATCCGCACCGGATGCACCGGATACCCGCCGAGATGCTCCGGTCCGCGCTCGCGCCCGCGCCACGCACGCTCATCGACATCCTCACCGCAACTGCCGAGGCGTACCCGGAGGCCACGGCGATCGACGACGGCCACCTGCCTCTGACGTACCGCGAACTGATCGGGCAACTGGAGACGGGCGCCCGCTGGCTCGCCGATGCCGGCGTCGGCGCGGGCGATCGGGTGGGTGTCCGGATGCCGTCGGGCTCCCGCGACCTGTACGTCGCGATCCTGTCGGTGCTCGCGGCCGGCGCGGCGTACGTGCCGGTGGACGCCGACGATCCCGACGAGCGCGCCGACCTGGTGTTCGGGGAGGCGCAGGTGGCGGCGATCCTCACCGCCGACGGCGTGCAACCCGGCACCGCACCTGCGCGTGCGGCAGCCCCGGAGGTCCGTCGTCCGACACCCGACGACGACGCCTGGATCATCTTCACGTCCGGCTCCACCGGCACCCCGAAGGGGGTCGCGGTCACGCACCGCAACGCCGCGGCCTTCGTCGACGCCGAGGCTCGGATGTTCCTGCAGGACAGCCCGATCGGGCCCGAGGATCGCGTCCTCGCGGGCCTGTCGGTGGCGTTCGACGCGTCGTGCGAGGAGATGTGGCTGGCGTGGCGGCACGGCGCCGCCCTGGTGCCGGCACCGCGCTCGCTGGTGCGCAGCGGCATGGATCTCGGCCCGTGGCTGGTCTCGCGCGATGTCACGGTCGTCTCCACCGTCCCCACGCTCGCGGCGCTGTGGCCGGCCGAGGCGCTCGAGGCCGTGCGGTTGTTGATCTTCGGCGGCGAGGCCTGCCCGCCGGACCTGGCCGAGCGGCTCGCGGTGCCCGGACGCGAGGTGTGGAACACGTACGGGCCCACCGAGGCCACCGTCGTCGCGTGCGGCGCGCTCATGGACGGCACCGGCCCGGTCCGGATCGGCCTGCCGCTCGACGGCTGGGACCTCGCCGTGGTCGACGGGTCCGGCGAACCGGTCGCCGAGGGCGACGTGGGCGAACTCGTCATCGGGGGTGTCGGGCTCGCCCGGTACCTCGACCCGGCGAAGGACGCCGAGAAGTACGCGCCGATGCCGACCCTGGGCTGGGACCGCGCGTACCGCAGCGGCGACCTGGTCCGCCTCGACACGGCCGGTCTGCTGTTCCAGGGCCGCGCCGACGACCAGGTGAAGCTGGGTGGCCGGCGCATCGAACTGGGCGAGGTCGACAACGCGCTGCAGAACCTGCCCGGCGTCAGCGGCGCCGCGGCCGCGGTCCGCAAGACCGCGGCGGGCACCTCTGTCCTCGTCGGGTACCTCGCGAGCACCGATCCGGACTTCGACGTCAGGGCGGCGCGGGACCAGCTGGCCGAGCAGCTGCCCGCGGCCCTGGTGCCGCGGCTCGCGCTGGTCGACGAGCTGCCCACCCGTACGTCGGGCAAGGTCGATCGGAACGCGCTGCCGTGGCCGCTGCCCGGTGCCCGCGAAGACACGGTCGATCCGGCCCTCAGCCTCGACGGCACCGCCGCCTGGGTCGCCGGGCTGTGGGCGTCGATCCTCGGCGCGGGTGTCACCGGCCCCGACGACGACTTCTTCGAGATGGGCGGCGGCTCACTGTCCGCGGCGCAGCTCGTCACGGCGCTGCGCGAGCGCTTCCCCGAGATCACCGTCGCCCAGCTGTACGACCATCCGCGGCTCGGCTCGCTCGCCGGCTTCCTCGACGAACTCTCCCCCACCGAGACCGTCGAACCGCGCCACGTCGCGCCGACGCCGCTGCGCGCGCAGCTCGCGCAGATCGCGGCCACGGTGCCGCTCACGACGCTCACGGGTCTGCAGTGGATCACGTGGCTGGCGATCGCCGGCAACGTGCTGTCGTGGCTGGATGTGCCGTGGGCACCGACACTGTCGTGGTGGTGGGTGGCGCTCGCCTTCTTCCTGTTCATCACCCCGCTGGGACGGATGGGCATCGCGGTACTCGGGGCGCGCACGCTGCTGCGCGGCCTGAATCCGGGCACCTATCGACGCGGCGGCAGCGAACACCTGCGGCTGTGGATCGCGCTGCGCCTGGTCGAGGCCAGCGGTGCCGACAACCTGTCGGGTGCGCCGTGGATGCTGTACTTCGCGCGCGCCCTCGGCGCGCGGGTGGGTAACGGCGTCGACCTGCACACCCTGCCACCGGTCACGGGCATGCTCGTACTCGGCGACGGCTGCTCGGTCGAACCCGAAGTGGACCTGTCCGGGCACTGGATCGACGGCGACGTCGTGCACATCGGTGAGATCCGGATCGGCAACGGCGCCACCGTCGGCGCCCGCTCCACGCTGTTGCCCGGCGCCCGGATCGGCCGCGGCGCCGAGGTCGCGCCCGGCTCGGCGGTGTTCGGGAAGGTCAAGGCCGACCAGCACTGGGCCGGGTCCCCGGCGGTGAAGGTAGGCAAGGCGACGCACCCGTGGCCCGACCACACACCGCGCCGCGCCCCGCACTGGGTGCCGATCTTCGGCGTCACGTCCGTGGTGCTGGCGGGCATGCCGATCTTCGGCCTCGCCGCCGGCATCCTGCTCGTCGGCTGGTGGATCCGCGACGCCGCCGACCTCGGGGATGCGGCCCTGTGGTCCCTGGCGATCCTGCCGGTCGCGACGGTCCTGTCGCTGTTCGTCTTCGCCGCGCTGACGGTGATCGCGGTGCGGCTGCTGTCGATCGGACTCACCGAGGGCTACCACCCCGTCCGCAGCCGGGTCGGCTGGCAGGTCTGGGCCACCGAGCGGCTCATGGACTCGGCCCGCACCTTCCTGTTCCCGCTGTACGCGAGCCTGCTCACGCCGCTCTGGCTGCGACTGCTCGGCGCCAAGGTCGGCCGCAACACCGAGATCTCGACGGCGCTGGTGCTGCCGAAGTTCACCACCGTCGCCGACGGCGCATTCCTTGCCGACGACACCATGGTCGCGAGTTACGAACTCGGCGGCGGGTGGATGCGGGTCGAGCCCGCGAAGGTCGGCAAGCGCGCGTTCCTCGGCAACTCCGGCATGGCCGGCCCGGGCCGACGCGTGCCCAAGAACGGCCTCGTCGCGGTGCTGTCCGCAGCGCCCAGCAAGGCGAAGTCGGGATCGTCGTGGCTGGGCAGCCCGCCGGTGCGGCTGCGCCGGGCGGCCACCGAGTCCGACGCGTCCCGCACGTTCGCCCCGCCGCTGCGGCTCAAGATCGCCCGCGCGGTGGTCGAGACGTGCCGGCTGATCCCGGTGATGGTGACGTTCGGGATCGGTCTCGGCGTCCTGTTCGCCCTCGCGTGGCTGGTGTCGGTCGGCGGGTTCGCTCTCGCGGCGCTCGGCGGCGGCGTGGTCCTGATGATCGCGGGCGCCGTCGCCGGCGCGGTATCGGTGGCGGCCAAGTGGCTGGTCGTCGGCCGGATCGGCGCGGTCGAACATCCGCTGTGGAGTTCGTTCGTGTGGCGCAACGAGGTGTCCGACGCGTTCGTCGAAACCGTTGCCGCACCGTGGTTCGCGCGGGCCGCCAACGGCACCGCGGTGATGAACGTATGGCTGCGCGGACTCGGCGCGACGATCGGCCGCGGCGTGTGGTGCGAGACGTACTGGCTGCCCGAGGCCGACCTGGTGACCCTCGGCGACGGCGCCACCGTCGAGCGAGGGTGCGTCGTGCAGACGCACCTGTTCCATGATCGGATCATGTCCATGGACACCGTCACGCTGGGCGCCGGCGCCACCCTCGGGCCGCACTGTGTCGCACTGCCCGCCGCGGGACTGGGCGACGGCGCCACCGTCGGCCCGGCCTCGCTCGTGATGCGCGGCGACACCGTCCCGCCGTCCACCCGCTGGCAGGGCAATCCGATTGCACCGTGGCCGGATTCGACGACGAACGGGGGCACTCGATGAAGCCCGGCAAGTTCTACGAGGAACCGATCGATCCGTACCTGCCGCAGAACGGCAACCGCGGCTACCGGGTCTCCCGATACGAACTCGACCTCACGTACAAGGTCCCCAGCAACCGGTTGTCCGGCAAGGCGTCGATCACGGCCACCACCACCGACGTCCGAGGCAAGTTCTCGCTCGATCTCGCGCAGACGATGCAGGTGTCGAAGGTGTCGGTCAACGGTGGCCGCGGCGCCAAGTACACGCACCGTGACGGCAAGCTCACGATCACGCCGGCACAGAAGATCCCAGCGGGCGGCCTGCTCGCGATCACCGTCCAGTACGGGGGCAACCCCGAACCGATCACCACCATGTGGGGCGACGTCGGCTGGGAGGAGCTGGACGAGGGGTCCCTCGTCGCGAGCCAGCCCAACGGCGCCGCGTCGTGGTTCCCGTGCGACGACCATCCGAGTTCCAAAGCCAGCTACAACATCTCGATCACCACCGACTCGCCGTACCACGCCGTCGCGAACGGGACGCTGGTCAGGAAGCAGACCCGCGCGAGCCACACCACGTGGGTGTACGAGCAGGCCGAGCCGATGTCGAGCTACCTGGCGACCATCCAGATCGGACCGTACGAGCGCCGACGCGTCGGCCACGGCAGGGTGCCGATCCACGCACTGCACCCCAAGGAACTGCGGGTGCCGTTCGACCACGACTTCGCCCGGCAGCCCGAGATGATGGACGTCTTCGAGAGGCTCTTCGGCCCCTACCCGTTCGAGGACTACTCCGTGGTCGTGACCGGCGACGAACTGGAGATCCCGATCGAGGCGCAGGGCCTGTCGATCTTCGGCGCCAACCATTGCGACGGCGTACGCGGCTCCGAACGTCTTGTCGCGCACGAGCTTGCGCACCAGTGGTTCGGCAACAGCCTCACCCTCGGCATGTGGAAGGACATCTGGCTGCACGAGGGTTTCGCCTGCTACGCCGAGTGGCTCTGGTCGGAGAACTCCGGTGGCCCCGACGCCCACACCCACGCGCAGCAGGCGCACCGCGGGCTCGCCGGTAAACCGCAGGACATCCTGCTCGGCGATCCCGGACCGCGGCTGATGTTCGACGACCGCATCTACAAGCGCGGCGCCCTCACCCTGCATGCGTTGCGGCAGCAGATCGGCGACGACGCCTTCTTCGCGCTGCTGCAGAAGTGGACCGCGAAATACCGGCACTCGACGGTCTCCACCGAGCAGTTCACCGACCTGGCAGCGCATTTCACCGACAAGCCGCTGCGCCCGCTGTGGGACGCGTGGCTCACGGCGAAGCCGCTACCGGCGCTCTGACGCCTCCGCGGCGACCGCCGCCGGCAGGTCCGCACGCCACTTCACGACGACCAGGACGAGGCTCGCGGCAGCCACGATCGCGCCGATCACGAACATCATCGGGTACGTCAGCGCCGGGTTGGTCTCGGCGATCACCGCCATCACCGCGGGCACGGCGAACCCCAGGTAGCTCAGCGAGTAGAAGACCGCGGTGAGACCGGCGAGATCGTCCGGGCCGGCGATCCGCTGGATCTCCTGCAGCCCCGACACCAGCGCCATGCCGTAGCCACAGCCGAGGACCGCGGCCGCAATCATCGCGAGCGGCACCGTCAACGCACTGGATGCGACGGCTGCGAGCGACATGCCCGCGACCAGGACCGCGAGCGCCACCGCGACGGCCCGCGCGTTCAGCGGGGTGTCGATCCGACGGCCGACGGCCTGGATCGCGAACCCGGATCCGAGTCCGATCACGCACAGCAGCGCCGAGAACGCGATGGGCGCCCCACCGCTGCGCGACGTCATCAGCGCGGGCAGCACCGCATACGCCGACGCGGCCGCACCGAACACCCACGGCGCCACCGGCGCCGCGACGTACAGGAACCGGCGGTGTCCGGCGGACGGGATCTTCAGATCGGCGGCCAGTCGTCCGCGGTCGGCCTTCGGCACCGCCGCCCGGGTCTCCGGTGCGCGCAGCATCGCGATGCCCGCGGCCAACGCGATCGCGATGTGCACCGCGTACGGGAACGCACTGGGCCACGGCCCCCACTGCGCGAGCACACCGGCGATGCCGGCGCCGACACCGAATCCGGCGGTCAGGCTCATCGCGGCCCGTCGCGCACCCGACCCCGGCCCGGCCTTCGGGTCGTATTCCGGACTCGAGAGTTCCTTGACCCAACTGCCGCCGACGGCCATGCCGAGGCCGAGCGCCACACCGGACAGGATGCGACCCACGATCAGCATGGGTGCCGAATCGGGCGCGGACGCCAGCACCAGCGACCCGGCCACCGCGATGAACGGCGCGGGCAGCATCAGCGCCCGCCGACCGAGTCGATCCGACAGCGGTCCGCCGATCAGCAGCGCCGGAACGATGCCGAACACGTACGCGAACAGAAAGGTGTCGACGACGACCTGCGTGAAACCGTGATCGAGCTTGTACATCACCAGCAACGGGGTGAACTCGTTGCCGCCCCACGCGACGGCGAACATGCCCGCGGCCACCAGCGCCCAGGACCGCGTCCGGGTCGGCTTCGCCGACGCGGTGGTGGTGGTGGACTCGTCGACCGCGGTCATCGGATCCCTCCGTTCCCCAGTGAGTGCACCTCACGCATGTGTCGTCCGACAGCCGACGCGAAGCCCTCGGCATCACCGGCCTCGATCAGGTCCGCCAGGCGGGTGTGATCCTCGACGATCTTGGTGATCTGGTCGGGATCCCGAGCCAGGGAATGCGCGGTCATCCGGCGTTGCCGCTCGCGCAGACCGTCGTAGAAACTCTCGAGCAGCGGGTTGCCGCCGGCGCGCACCAGCGCGCGGTGGAAGTCGGCATCCAGCGTGCTGAACCGCGCGGCATCCCCCCGCGCGGCCGTGTCGCGCTGCTCCTCCAGATTGGCCCGCAGCGCCGCGACCAGCGCCTCTCGGGCACGCGGGCTCGCGGCGACGGCCTGCGCGGCATGGACCTCGATGAGCAGACGCGCATCGACGACGTGCTCAGCCTCCCCCTCCGCAACGGGCACGATCAGCGCACCGCGCTTCGGGTACAGCCGCATCCAGCCCTCGGCCTCGAGCCGCAGGAACGCCTCACGTACCGGCGTCCGACTCGAGCCCATCCGCGTGGCGATCTCGCCCTCGCTGATCAGCTCGCCGCCCGGGAGCTCCCCGGACAGGATGAGTTCCTTCACCTCGCGGTACGCGAGCTCGGCAGCCGAATACAACTTAGACACAAGATGTATTTATACGCCTTGCGAAGGATCTCCCGGGACCCGGGGGTCAGGCTGTCGAGCCCACCTTCGGAGCACGAGCCTGCGCGGAATACCGCCCACCGTTGCGAAGAATGTCGATCGGATGGTCGAAGCACTCGCTGATGCGCTCGGTGGTGATCACCGACGCTGCGGACCCCTGCGCGATGATGACGCCGTCACGTATCAGGATCGCGTGCGTGGTGGTCGTCGGGATCTCCTCGATGTGGTGGGTCACCAGGATGCTGGCCATCGACGGATGCTGCGCACGCATCTCGTCGAGCGCGGTCAGCAACTGCTCCCGAGCCGCGAGGTCCAGCCCGGTGGCGGGCTCGTCGAGCAGCAGGACCGGCGGGTCCGGCATCAACGCCCGCGCGATCAATGCCCGGCCCCGCTCCCCCTGCGACAGGACCGGCCAGCGCGCTTCGAGCCGCTCCGACATGCCCATCATCGCGATCAATTCCTCCGCCCGCTCCCGGTCCGCCTCGGTGGGCTGCCACCGCTGCGCGAACTCGGGGGTGTTCGTCAGCCCGGTGAGGACGATGTCGCGCACGGTCAGCGGACGTTCGACGACGTGCCGCGGGTTGACGTGCCCGATGTGCGAGCGCAGCTCGCGCATGTCGACGCGGCCCAGTCGGTGGCCGAGCACGTGCACGGTGCCTCGGGTGGGATGGGCGACCGCACCGAGCAGGCTCAGCAGCGTGCTCTTGCCGGCACCGTTGGCGCCCAGCAACACCCAGTGCTGCCCCTGCTCGATCTGGACGTCGATCCCGTTCAGCAGCGGACGTCCGTCGCGCACGAGGTCGACGTTCTCGGCGCTCAGCAAAACCTCTCGGTGGATCCGGGTACTCACGGGCGTGGTCCTTCCTCACGAAGCGTGGCCATCACGGGATCGAGGTTCGCCTCCGTTGCGGCGACCGCGGCCGTCGGGTCGCCCTCCCCGAGGGCGTGGACCAGCGCGTCGTGTGCACAGGCGGTGTCCGGTATCGGTTCGTTCCGGACCATCTCGACGAGCACCTCGTGCAGAACCGGCCGAACGGAGGCGAAGAGCGCGGACAGCACCGAGTTGCCGGCGAGTTCGACGACCGCCTGGTGGAAGTCGAGATCGGCTTCGACGAACGCCTCGGCGTCGAGCGGTTGCCGGGCATGACGCTCGGCCAGCTGACGCCGGACCTTTGCGAGATCCTCCGGGTGAGCACGCTCGGCGGCGAGCCGGGCCGCCTCCGCCTCGAGCGCGCGGCGCACCTCCAGGACCTCGAGGATGCGCGAGCGGCGCAACAACTGCTCCAGACCTGGATCGCCGGTCTGGGGCTCCACGACGAACGTCCCGATTCCACGCCGTACGTCCAGCAGTCCGTCGCGGACGAGCAACCGGACAGCCTCCCGGACGGAGGATCGGCCGACACCGATCTCGGTTGCCAGTTCCGTCTCACTCGGTATCCGCTCGCCGACCGCCCATTCACCGGTACGGATCCGCTGCGCCAGCAACGCTTCCAGCTGCGGAACCAACGGCCCACTGTGCAATGCGTGCTCAGTCACGACGACCACCTCCGATCGCCAGCGTATAGACATCAGACGTCTGATGTCTATGCCGCGAGGGGCCTGAACCTACTATTCGACGAATGGAACCAGTGCATCTCGCGATCGCCCCCGTCGACCGACGAGAGGGATCACGGGTCGGCGGGAATCCGCCGCGGTGTTTCGCCGGCGACACACTGGTCGAGACCCACGACTACCTGCTCACCCTGGCGGCAAGTGCGGCCGAGTGGCTCCTGGGACGGGAACTGTCGGTGTTCGTCCGGCGAGGGTTCACGATCGGCGACGACGACCTGGAGTACCCCGATATCGGGGTACACGCGGTCCTGCACGAGCCGTCCGGTCGCGGCGACGGGATCGTCGGCCGGCACCCGGGGCTGGGCAGCGCTGCGCTGATCTCCGCACCGGTCGACGCGGAGGAAGCGCCGTTCGTGCGGATCGCCAGGGATCCCGTCCTGATCCAGAACGAACCGTCCTATGCGCACGCCGTGGAGGCCGACGGGTATCGATTCTTGTTCCAGGTGAACGAGGAGGGGTGGCCGGTCTCCGACGCACCGGACCCGGAATTCGTAGAGGAATACCTGTTCGGTTACGGCTCGGCGTACTTCTACGGGCGACTCGACAGCAAGGGGGCGGCCCAGATTGTCGTCCCGGGATTTTTCGACTTCTGATGCCGCCGAATGGCGTCGAAATCTCGCGCATTGCGGACGGAGAATGGCCGAGAAGGGTCGTGGTACGGAAATGCCGAAGGCCCCCACCCTGATGGGTGGGGGCCTTCGGTGAAAGGGTGTTCGGCGGTGTCCTACTCTCCCACACCCTGTCGGGTGCAGTACCATCGGCGCTGGAGGGCTTAGCTTCCGGGTTCGGAATGGGACCGGGCGTT